>CACBSE010000011.1 GCA_902541775.1 uncultured Litorivicinus sp.
CGAGCGGAAGTTGAGGCATTTGAGCGTCAGTTGGAGCAAGCGTCTGAACGTTTAGTCGTGGGCATCGGGACGCGGGTTGATGTCGATCAGGCGCGGGCACAGCTGGATTTATCTCAGGTGGGTCTAATTAGTGCAGAAGTTGCCTTGGATACCGCGAGATCAGATCTCGAGCAATTAGTGCATACCCCAATTCTTGATCTTTTGGATTTAGGAGAGGACTTCGCGGCAGATCTTCATCGATCATTGGATGATCAACTTGAAATGTCAGTCGATCAACATCCTGACGTGATCGCTGAACAAGAGAGCTACCAGAGTGCGCTAGCAAACCTTGATGAAGCACGCTCCGAGACCAACCCGACACTTGCTTTATCGTCAACGTTTTCCATATCTGATACGTCAGGCAGTAATACAGCAGCGACGAATGCCAGTGCGCGAAGTAATGTTGTGAGTGTGACATTGTCTGCACCGATCTATACCAACGGTGTTGCTGCTGCAAAGGTTGATGTGGCTAAAGCAAATGTCAGCAGAGCAGAAGCGAACTTAGCGAAAGTACGCCGTGAAGTTCGCGCGAGCATGCAGAAAGCGTTTCGTAATCTCGAAGCGAGTGCGCGCACTGTGGAAGCTCGAGAGCTGGCGATTGTTTCTGCAGCGAGTCGTGTTGAAGCGACTGAGGCCGCCTATGCGGTTGGATCAGGCGATATCGTCGAAGTTTTGAATGCGAAAAAAGATTTATTTGCTGCAGAACGTGATTTCGCAAAGGCGCGACACACTCATGTCATTCGACAATTACAATTCGACCAATCGATCGGAGATCTGTCCGAGTCAGCAATTGCGCGGATCAACCAGTACCTAGTTCAGTGAAAATCACGACAGCTTGGTGTGAGATTTCCAAGCCATTCGCTGGCATCTTCAAGGGTATCAGCGACGATATGAATGACCCCATGCGATTCTTGGACTTTTCCCCTCACTTTCAATAAACGGCTGGCTAAAATCTGATGTCTGAATGTTTCCACGAGAGAAGGCCAGACAAGGCAATTAATTTGTCCATCTTCATCTTCTAAGGTGATGAAAACCACACCAGATGCTGAACCTGGTCGTTGGCGTGTCGCAACAATGCCTGCTACCCAAATTCGAAGATCGGGATGTCTTGGCAATCGATCGAGTTCTGATGACCGTCGACAGGTACGAAACGCTGATTTATCACGCAATAAATTCATCGGATGTGCTTCAAGTGATAATCCAGTGGTTTGATAATCAGCAATTAACGTTTCACCAAGCTCAGGAATACGCGGCCTAAAGTCTTCAACTGCCTGAATTGCACCTTGAAATAATGGTAATTGCGATTCTTGATCTCCAAGCTGCCAAAAACTATCAAAACGATTATCAGTCAGTGAGCGGAACGCATGTGCGCTGGCCAGAACTTCTAAGTCCCCTATTGACAATCTTGTACGGCTTCGAAAGTCGTTGAGGTTCTGAAAAGGATGATAGCGTGCTTTGACAAGTGCGATCGCTGCTTCAAAGCGCAGTCCTTTAATGAGATGCAAACCTAGTCTAATACATGGAGACCCTTCCGCGTCCTCAAGTGTTGATAACCATTCAGACGCGTTCACATCGATCGGTCGGATGTCGATACCGTGACGTTTGGCATCCTGAAGTAGTTGCGATGGCGTATAAAATCCCATGGGTTGGGCGTTTAATAAGCCACAGTAGAATGCCGCTGGGAGATGGCATTTGATCCAAGCTGATAAATACACAAGTAATGCAAAGCTTGCAGCATGTGACTCGGGGAAACCGTACTTTCCAAATCCTTCGATTTGATGACAGAGGCGCTCAGCAAACTCACGAGAATGTCCTCGTACCAGCATTCCGCTGACAATTTTTTCGTGGAAATGAGATAAGCCATTTCCCGCTTTCCAAGTCGCCATCGCCCGTCTCAATGCGTCTGCCTCTCCAGCACTAAAGCCTGCAGCCACCATGACTAATTGGATTACTTGTTCTTGGAAAATCGGTACACCAAGGGTTCGATCAAGAACTTGGCTAATTTCTTTCGGTTGTTCTTCTTTGGGATCAACACCATCGCGTCGCCTGAGATATGGGTGCACCATGTCGCCTTGAATTGGTCCAGGTCTGACAATGGCAACTTCAACTACAAGATCGTAATAGGTCCGTGGTTTAAGTCGAGGAAGCATGGCAAGTTGAGCTCTGGACTCAACTTGGAAAACACCAATCGCATCTCCTTGGCACAGCATGTCATAGACCAAGGAATCTTCTGGTGGGATCTCGGCGATTGAACGAGGAGGATGTTGATATTGTCCGTTACGGGGTTGATAGGTTGTCTGATATTGGATCGCAAGCTCTAAACTTCCGCGAATTGCGGTCAGCATTCCGAGCGCGAGAACATCGACTTTGAGCAGCCCCAGTGCATCAATATCATTCTTATCCCATTGTAAGCAGGTCCTGTCTTGCATGGCTGTATTTTCTATAGGACACAATTCAGAGAGTGGACCGCGTGAAATAACGAACCCTCCGACATGCTGTGTGAGATGTCTTGGGAAGCCCAAGATTTCCGTCACTAATTCGGTCAATAGTTGAATTTGAGGACCTTGTGGATCGATTCCGAGTTCAGCAAAGCGTTCAATCATCGCCTCTTTTTTGTCCCACCATGCAAGACTTCCGGATAGCGCTTCAATTAAATCAATTGGTAGATTCAAGACTTTACCGACATCCCGGATTGCTGAACGTTTTTTGTAGGTGATGACGGCTGCGGCAAGCGCTGCTCGTTCTTTAGAATATTTCCGGTAAATATATTGAATGACTTCATCTCGCCGATGATGCTCAAAATCGACGTCAATATCGGGTGGCTCATTACGCTCTTTAGATACAAAACGCTCAAATAATACGGATACGCGACTTGGATCAACTTCTGTAATAAAAAGGCAATAGCAGACCACGGAATTTGCGGCAGAGCCTCTGCCCTGGCAAAGGATGTTTTGAGAGCGAGCATAAGCCACGATATCGTGTACAGTCAGGAAATAGCAGGCGTAGTTCATCTCTTCGATGAGTGTGAGTTCTTTTTCGATCAGGCGGGTGATGTTGTCGGGTATTCCTTGCTTCCAGCGTCGCCTTGCGCCTTCGAATACCACATCTCGCAAGAATGCTTGTTCATTTTCGTATTGCGGTGGGCAAATCTCTTGCGGATATTCGTAACGTAAATCACTTAATGAAAAGTCGAATCGGTCTAGAATATTGAGTGATTCGTGGAGCCAAGCGCTCGGATATCGCTGCTTTAATCCGTGTTGATTCATTAGAGTACGTTCACTTGATCGTTCTAATTGATCTGCGATTTCAATAATCGGGGCACCAAGCCGGATCGCTGTTAGGGTATGTTGTAGCTTTAAACGCTGACGGATATGCATCAGAGGTCGCTGTGTTGCCACAACAGGTAAATTCCACTCAAATGCTGTGAGATCGATACGTTCAGCTAGATCGGCTTGATACCCAGATTCGGGTAAGTGGGCTGCAATCCAAAATCGTCCTCTAAAGGCGTAAGACAAGCTTTCGATTTGAGAGGTCCAGTCCAATGCCTGAGGATGTGGGTGCCACAGACATAATAATGCGTCTGTGTGCCCAATTAAGTCACGTCGCGTTAACTGATATGCACCTTTTGATGATCGTCGTCGTGCAAGTGAAATCAGTTGTCCGAGTTCTCCCCAAGCCTTTCTGTTCGATGCAAGAAACGTCAGCTCAAGTTGCTTATCGATTCGAAACCGCGATCCATGCACCATTGGGATATTCAACGTTTGTGAGGCGAGATGTGCACGAACAGCTCCAGACACAGAGGCTTCATCGGTAACGCCAATCCCTGAGTAACCAAGAGCATGAGCGCGCATCACATATTCTTCAGGATGTGATGCGCCCCTTAAGAAAGTGAAATTAGATGTACAACAAAGCTCTGCAAACATACTGTTATTATATACAGTAAAATGCAGTGCCTCATAGTACGCTCTGAGATCTTATTTCTCGAGTGCAGCTAGCCGTGTTTCGAGTTCCGCTAATTTTGCTTCAGCTTTTGACACTTTTTCAGTCTGCTTATCGTAGTCTTCTCTCGTCACAACGTTGAGATCTTTTAGTCCTTGCGCGATTAAATCCTCTGCCTGCTGCTTAAACTGGGCCTGCATTTTTCGAGCAGGCTCCGGCAATGCTTCAGAAATTTTCGTGGCGATGTCATTAAACGCATCTCTACTTAGCATGATCTATCTCCTTCCGGTTTACTACTTTATGATGCGGGCGATCAGAAAAAATTTCATCTTATACAGTTCGCACTATTTTAGTGCTGTGAAAGCCGTTACAGTTCACAGCGTGCGCAATTTCGGTGCTTTCTGAACGGGAAAAACCCGCCAGAACCCGCAATCTCCTGCGAAGTGATTGATTGGCACGGTGTCTGCAATAGTTTTCTACAAGAGGTTATTCCTCCCGCTGGAGTCTCGTTAGTAAGGAGCTATACATGAAACTAGTAACGGCGGTTGTCAAACCGTTCAAGTTAGATGATGTCAGGGAAGCACTGTCGGATATTGGCATGCAGGGCATCACTGTCACTGAAGTGAAAGGCTTCGGTCGTCAAAAGGGGCACACCGAGTTGTATCGGGGTGCGGAATACGTCGTTGATTTCCTGCCGAAGGTGAAAATCGAAGTCGCTACCACAGATGACCAGGTCGATCAGGTCATTGAAGCGATTTCGAAAGCAGCAAATACCGGCAAGATTGGAGACGGCAAGATTTTTGTGGTCGACCTCGGGCAGGCGGTCAGAATTCGTACTGGTGAATCAGGAAACGAAGCGTTGTAAGCGCAAAAACAACACAATTCGATCAAAGACACACTTCGCAGGAGAGTCATAGTGAATGATTTAGCTACTGTGAGCGGCGATCTGGCCCAGTTGGCCTACGCCCTCGATACATTTTATTTTCTTTTAATGGGTGCATTCGTGATGTGGATGGCCGCAGGGTTTGCTATGCTCGAAGCCGGCATGGTCAGAGCAAAGAACACGACCACTATTTTAACGAAAAATATTCTTTTATATTCGATAGCGTCGGTAATGTATCTAGTTATCGGCTACAACCTCATGTACATCAACGATGCGTGGGCTGGAGTCATACCAGACTTTGGATTCCTGATCGGTGACGAAAACACTGCCGACGTAGTCGTTGCTGGTGGGGATGACGCCCCCTACTATTCAGCCCGGTCTGACTTCTTCTTCCAGGTTGTATTTGTCGCGACGGGTATGTCAATCATCTCTGGCGCAATCGCGGAACGAATGAAGCTGTTTGCATTTCTTGCGTTCGCAATAGTTTTCACAGGCTTTATCTACCCAATTCAAGGTTCGTGGAGCTGGGGCGGTGGCTTCTTATCAGAGGCTGGATTCAGTGACTTCGCCGGATCAGGTATCGTCCACATGTGTGGTGCGGCCGCGGCGTTAGCAGGTGTTATTGTCTTGGGAGCACGCAAAGGAAAATACGGTCCTAATGGCGAAATAAATGCGATTCCTGGATGTAATATGCCGCTAGCAACCCTCGGGACGTTTATTTTGTGGCTGGGGTGGTTTGGTTTCAATGGTGGATCAGAACTAATGGTTTCCAATGTTGATGAAGCAAATGCTGTGGCTCAGGTATTTTTGAATACCAATATGGCTGCTGCCGGAGGAGCTATTGCTGCTGCTGTTGTCACTAAAATTTTATTTGGAAAAGCTGATCTGTCGATGGCGCTTAACGGCGCACTTGCCGGCCTCGTGTCGATCACTGCTGAGCCATTGGCGCCAACTGCATTGTTGGCTACGATAATCGGTGTTGTTGGTGGAGTGATCGTTGTTTTTTCAATCCTTTCTCTCGATAAGTTGAAGATTGATGATCCCGTTGGAGCTATTTCAGTTCATGGCGTGGCAGGAATTTGGGGTCTGTTTGCGGTCCTGTTGTCAAATTCTGACGCAACGATGGGCGCTCAGATCTTGGGTATCGTAAGCATCTTTGCTTTTACTTTTATTGCTTCGTTAGTCGTCTGGTTTATCTTGAAAGCGATCATGGGTATTCGAGTAACAGAAGAAGAAGAAATCAACGGTGTAGATGTTTCTGAGATGGGAATGGAAGCTTATCCTGAATTCACAATGCGTTCTTAGTTATCTCCTTTGGGACATTGTTGGGGCGGCTTTGCCGCCCTTTTTTTATTTGTAAATTTGCGTACACTCAGCGCTCCTCAAAAAAACATAAAGAGATAAAATTTTGCGCGCTGTATTCCTTGATTACCAATCGATGAAGCCTGACGAGTTGGACTTTGACAAATTTTCTGGTGCGACTTCAGAATTTGTGACTCACGATGTGACTTCTCCTGAGAACGTCACTGAGCGGATCCAGGGGTTTGAGGTGGTCATCCTAAATAAAGTGAAATTTGAGCGCGCTCACTTTGAAGCGGCACCCGATCTGAAGTTGATTTTGGTTTCAGCCACGGGTACAGACAATGTTGATAAGCAGGCCGCTTCGGATCATGATGTTGTTGTTTGCAATGTCAAGGCTTATGGCACACCGTCGGTGAGCCAGCATACGTTAATGTTGATGTTGATGGTGGCAACTCAAGCCGAACGATATCGAAATGATATCAAGGCAGGACGATGGTCAGAGAGTCCAATGTTCTGTTTGATGGATTATCCAATTATTGATCTCGCGGGCCGTACGCTCGGTTTGATCGGCTATGGTGTGTTAGGTCGAGCTGTGGGCAAACTTGCCGAGGCCTTTGGTATGCGCGTACTCGTGACGGGCCGTGTTGGTGTCGACTATGATGATAGGAGCGAGCGGGTCGATTTTGATACGCTCCTGGAGCAATCAGATTTTGTCAGTCTGCACGGTTTGTTGAATGCACAAACTAAAAAAATGATAAATCGCGATGCGTTTCAGAAAATGAAACCGGGTTCATTTTTGATTAATACGGCGCGTGGTGGTTTAGTTGACGAAGATGCGCTTTGCGATGCGCTTGAGTCAGGGCATTTGGCAGGTGCCGGTCTTGATGTTGTGACCACAGAGCCGCCAGCGAGAGATTCTCGGCTTCTTAACTGCCAGCATCCGAATTTAGTCATCACGCCACATTCCGCCTGGGCTAGCCGTGAGTCACGGCAACGGATCGTTGATATCATGCAGGCGAATCTTGAAGCGTTTATCGAGGGCGCACCAATCAACCGAGTTATTTAATTATATTGAGAAGTTGCTTAAGGTTCGTGATGGTGTGATCTGCAGGAATATCGTCTTCTGGGACGTAAGCGCGGGCGTTAAACCAGACGGTTCGTATGCCTAAGCGGTTCGCACCGATCACATCGTGTTCAATATCATCACCGATATGCAGACATTCGTTTGGCTGAATAGCGAGCCGTTTAAGTGCTTCTTCGAACATCACTGGGTCCGGTTTTGGCTTTGGGAAGTGCTGAGACTGCAATGAGAATTGAAAATATTGTCCCAAGGGCATTGCCATCAAATCCGCGTTGCCGTTGGTAATCGCCGCTAGGGGATATGTCTTTGCCAATACCGCAAGTGTTTCGACTGTGTCTGGATACGGTTCGACTTTTTGTCGTTCCTCATAGAAAATACGAAAGCCTTCGTTTGCCAGCTCTTCAGCAATCGATTTTATCGCGCCTTGATTTTCAAACCAACGAATCAATGTTTCCCGGCGGACCACCGTCAGGTTATGCGCGATAGCAGGTTGTTCTTTAACAATTTGTTCCCTGACTGCACGAAATGTGTCGAGATTGAATCCTACCATCCAGGCTTGTGGAGACAGACGGCGCAGGTGAGCTGCCATTGCATCCTCTGCTTTTAAAATTGATAAATCGGTTTCCCAAAGGGTGTTATCGAGATCAAAGGTCAGTGCGCGAATTGACTTCATGATTTTGTTTTTGCCCTGGGATGCGCTCTGTCATACACCTCCGCAAGATGCTGAAAATCGAGGTGAGTATAGATCTGCGTTGTCGAAAGGCTCTGATGCCCCAGAAACTCCTGGATTGCACGCAGATCCCCTGAGGACTCGAGAAGATGTGTCGCAGCCGAATGTCTTAGCGCATGGGGGTGCACATGTTGGTCGAGCCCAACTGCTTGCGCGCGGAGGTTGAGACGCCGCTGAACGGTTCGTGGCGACACTCCAAGTCCTTTTTTTGTAATAAATGCCTGGTCAGTGTGACCGTGATCCCACTCGGGTCGTTTTTTTTGCCAGTTTGATAGCGCCTCTCTCGCCTTAAAACCCACCGGGACAATCCGCTCCTTACTTCCCTTGCCCAGTACCTTGATTTCTTTTTGGCTTCCATGCACATCTTTGACTGTCAGACCTAAAACTTCCGCCAGGCGAAGACCGGACGAATACAGTAATTCATAAATTGCTTGGTCTCGAATGGCTTCGATATCGTTTGGATTAATCGGGAAGTCCAGTAAGCGTTGCATGGCGTCTGGGCTCAACGCATTGGGTAGATGTTTTCCGGTTTTTGGCGGTCTGACATCTACTGCAGGATTTGCTTTGATCAATCGTTGATTGATCGCTTCTCGAAATACTCCGCGCAGTGCAGATAGTTTGCGACCTATTGAGCGTCCAGCGATGCGTTGTGCGCTTAATGATCGGACCCAGGCAATGACAGAAAGTGTGTCAAGTGACTGGATCTGGACGTCTTCTCCAAAAAAACCAATTGCCTGCTGGAGATCCTGTGCATAAGCTTCGATCGTTTTGTTACTCCGTCGTTGCGTCTGACGCATGTCGTCAAGATATTGCGTGACAAATGCGTGAAACGTCATTAATCAATTCGCTTTATCGAGAAGGCGAGGAAGGATCAACGCAAGCGCTTCACCGATGTGATCGAGGAAGAGCGTGTCTTGATTGGATTGGAAATGGGCAGGATCTGGATGGCCGAGCGCAAGTAAACCATAGGTGTGACCCCGGACCAGTGCAAGCGTCGCAGAACTTTCGATCGTGTCAGCATCTTTCCCAAACAATGCTGATCGACGCTCTCTTGTTAGGCGTCCGATCGAGGGTGCTTTATCAGACACGGTTTGTGCAAGTTTGCCTCCCTCTGTGAGTGATTCTGCTTTAACGGGTTGGATCAGAGACAGTCCGTCGACTATATTGAATTGATCAGATAACAAAAGTCGCACCACTGGGATGTCGAATCCGTTGACAAGCTTTTCATCAAGCACGATTGCCAGATCAGCCAAATCTCGCGCGTCTAGCAGCGATAAAACAAGCGACCGAGTTTTTTCAAATAACACACTGTTAATTCGTGCAGTCTCGATCATATGATCATTTTCTTTTTCGAGCTGGCGGACATGATCGCGCAATCTCCGCAATTGAAATTCAACCAAAGAGATTGCATCGCCGGATTCTGAGGGGAGTTTGAGTTCTCTAACAAGCTCTGGGTGTTGTTCAAAGAAATCTAAATGATCCTGTAGATATTCTGCGATCTGATCAGCTGTGATTGTCACAGGCGAAACTCTCCTTCAAAAACAGATTCGGCAGGACCGGTCATCATCAAGTCATACCCCTCTCCTTGCCACTCAATCTGCAGGTTTCCGCCTCGAGTTGCAACAACCACATCATGATCGAGTTGTCCAAGTAGTCGGCCATAGGTCATCGCAGCACAGGCACCCGTTCCACAGGCCAATGTCTCGCCGACGCCTCGCTCCAAAACGCGCAGTCGGATTTCCTTGCGGGATATGATTTCCATAAATCCAACATTCACTGAATCTGGAAATTGCGGCAAGTTTTGAATTGCTTGACCAATATCAGCGACAGCGGTCCCGTCGACAGAATCGACCACGGTCACAGCGTGAGGATTGCCCATACTAATCAGTCCAAAGGATCGAGATCCATCGGATGTCTCAAGCACAACCGTGTGTATCTGATCGGGCTCTGGAGGCCCTTGGTATGGGAGTATTTTTGGATCGAGCACTGGTTGCCCCATGTTGACGCGGACAAGGCCCGTCTCTGTAAGTGCTAGCTCGATTAAGCCACGTGATGTATTCACGGTGATGGCAGGCTTGGTTGTCAATTCTCGATCAGTAACGAATTTAGCAAAACAGCGCGCACCATTGCCACAATGCTCCACTTCGCCGCCATCTGAATTAAAGATGCGATAGTCAAAATCCGCGTCAGGCCTCGATGGTGGCTCGATTAATAACAGTTGATCAAAGCCGATGCCTGTATTGCGATCAGCTAACTTTTGGATCTGGCTCGATCGTAAGCTGACGTGCTGACTCACTGCATCAATGACGACGAAGTCATTACTCAGGCCATGCATTTTTGTGAAGTGAACGCGCATTAGTCATCCACCGTGTGTTCAAGCGCCCAGAGACTATCAATCGTCTCTCGCTCACGAATGAGATGAACTTGGTTTTTATCGACCAAGATCTCCGGTGCCCTCCCACGAGTGTTGTAATTAGATCCCATGACAAAGCCATATGCACCAGCGGACCTAACTGCGAGTAGATCACCCTCTTGTATTCTTAATCGTCGCGCTTTACCCAAAAAATCCCCGGATTCACATACTGGCCCAACGATGTCAAAACTGGCCTCGATTTGATGAGGTTTTTCAGTGGTATCAACGGGAACGATGTTCTGCCAAGCACCGTAGAGGCTTGGTCTGATGAGGTCGTTCATCGCGCCATCGACGATCGCAAAATGCTGGTCTTGATTCGTTTTTGTCAAAATCGTTTTGGTGACGAAAATTCCTGCATTGGCTGCAATCGAACGTCCAGGCTCAAGGACCAAGGTGAGATCACGCCCAGCCAACCGCGCTTTGACTAACGCCAGATATTCTGACGGGTGCGGTGGTGTTTCTTGATCGTAAGTTACGCCCAGCCCGCCGCCGAGATCGATATGTTTTAACTGAATTCCAATATCGGCGAGTTGGTCAATGAGAGCCAACAATTTATCCAATGACTCAATTAGCGGTGACACGTCGGTGAGCTGGCTACCGATGTGACAATCGATCCCAACAGGACTCAATCCAGGTAATTCACTAGAGAGACGATACGCTGCGATCGCATCCTCGTGTGCGATACCGAATTTATTGGCCTTCAATCCTGTTGAAATATAGGGGTGGGTCTTCGGGTCGACATCAGGATTGATACGTAGTGACACGGGTGCAATTTTGCCCATCTTCGTTGCGATCGCATTCAGATGTTCCAGCTCCGCAAGTGACTCGACGTTAAAGCAGTGAATTCCAACTTCAAGGGCGCGTCGCAGTTCGAAGTCTTGCTTTCCAACACCGGAGAACACAACTTTGGCAGGATCGCCGCCAGCTTTGATAACACGTTCGAGTTCACCGATGGAGACGATATCAAAACCTGCGCCTTCTTTTGCTAATATTTGCAGGACCGCAAGGTTGGAATTCGCTTTCATGCCATAACAAATTAAGTGAGAGATATCAGACAATGAACCTGCATAGGCATGGAGGTGTTTGATCAGGCTTGCTTTGGAATAAATGAAACACGGCGTTCCAAATTGAGAGGCAATGTTGGAAACAGAGACATCTTCGGCAAATAAAGCGCCGTCACGGTACTGAAAATGGTCCATGACTAGCGGCCGTCGACTGTTTTATCGGGTTGATCAGGCAGAAACAGCGGCCCAGTTTGCCCGCAGGCTCCAAGGAACAAGTTTGCACTAATAATAAGAGTGATCAGAAATTTTTTCATGGGCGTAGTATACCCGGATTTGGCCCGAAACCGGCTACACTGTTTTGAAACTTAGGATGGAAAATGTACGCAAATATCTTAACCATTGCTGGCTCAGACTCAGGGGGCGGAGCTGGGATTCAGGCAGACCTGAAAGCAATTTCAGCCACAGGTGCATACGGTCTTAGCGTAATTACAGCACTCACAGCTCAGAATACTGTCGGTGTTGACGAGATTTACCCAGTTGCCATCGATTTTTTGAAGCAGCAAATGCGAACGGTTGCGCGTGATATTCGGTTTGATGCAGTGAAAGTAGGCATGCTTGGAACTCCCGAGGTGACAGAGGCGGTTGCTGAATTTCTAGAAACTCTGTCATGCCCTGTGGTTGTCGATCCGGTGATGGTCGCAAAGAGTGGCGATCGTTTATTGCAAGCGGATGCGATTTTGGCCTTGCGTGATGTTCTGATTCCTCAGGCGACTGTGATTACACCGAATCTACCTGAGGCCGCCGATCTGCTCGACGTCACGGAAGCATCTGATCGCAATATCATGCTGTCCCAAGCGCGAGCTCTTCTTGCGCTTGGCCCACAAGCGGTGTTGCTGAAAGGTGGCCATCTTTCAACTGAAGAATCTCCAGATCTGCTGATGTCTGAGAGCCAAGGCCAGTGGTTTGATACTGCGAGGGTTGCAACCACAAACACTCATGGAACTGGTTGTACCCTTTCGAGCGCTTTGGCTTCGTATTTGGGGCAGGGGCATCCGGTTGATGTTGCCGTCGCGAAAGCGAAGGACTACATCAGCGGCGCGATCGCCGCTGCTGATCAATTAAATGTTGGTGAAGGACATGGACCTGTGAACCATTTTTGGGCACTCTGGGGGAGCAATGTCTGAATGGCCAGAGCCGCAATTCGGAGCGAATGATTGGTACCTCCAAGGGACCACTCGTTTAGCTGATGGCTTTTTTCAACTAGACCAACTGACGCTGACGCATCGCGGATACCAATCTGAATCAGTGGGGCCGATGCATCGAGAGCTGTTCATTCGAACACCTGCAGTTGTTGTGATTTTGTGTGATTTAGCACGCAGAGAGCTCGTGATGGTGGAGCAGTTTCGGATTGGCGCTGCCATGTCAGACTTGGAGGACAGTCCTTGGATGCTTGAATGGGTGGCGGGAATTTGTGATGACAATGAATCTCCACTACAAACTTGCCATCGGGAAGTGCTCGAAGAGACTGGACTCACGCTTCTCAACGATCCTGAACCTTTGTTCACCTATTATCCCAGTCCTGGTGGCTCCAATGAGTTGATTTATTTATTTTTTGCGTCCTGCGATGCCTCGGAAATCTGTCGTTATCGAGGTCAAGCTGGAGAGAACGAAGATCTCAAAGTCCATGTGATTTCCATTGCGTCAGCCTTAGAAGCATTGCAGACTGGGAAGATAAATAACGGAGCCGCAATCATCGGATTACAGTGGCTTGAAATGAACTATTCGCATTTACTGGAAGGAGAGTGACTTGCCTCAGAAGGCTCGCCACGTACCGAATTTAAGGAAGCATCATGCAAGCTGTGGATTGAACTACAGTTTGCTGTTGCGCCTTGCGCGTCGCTTTGGTCCCGACGACAATCTCCAGTTCGTATTACCTTTTGGCGGCCAAGACTGTCTTGTGAGGATGCGTTTTACCGATCTTGGGCCTTATACGGGATTGTGTGAAAGTCAGTGCAGTTTGTTGCGCGGAGGATGTACCTGGGTTCCTATGCCCGCATTTACAGTTCGGCTTTATCACGATATTCAGTTGGCTGAAGTGACAGACGAGAGCTCGTCGGACTTCATTCAAGGTGCATACCCCTATCCAAATCCTTCCATGGTCCAGCCGAATGAGCGAGAGCAATTGGATCAGTTTTTAAGCGAATGGCTCTCGTATTGCTTACATCACGGCCTCGCCGATCTATCAGCATACGGAATCAACACGAATGAGCTATCAGGCACAGGATATTGAAGTCCTTTCAGGACTAGATCCCGTCAAACGCCGCCCAGGCATGTACACAGACACAACCCGTCCAAATCATTTGGCACAAGAGGTAATCGATAACTCAATCGATGAGGCGCTTGCTGGCCATGCAAATCGCATCGATGTTGTGCTCTTTTCCGATGGGTCTGTATCTGTCAGCGATAACGGGCGAGGCATGCCTGTTGACCTACACCCTGACGAAGGCATTCCCGGTGTTGAGCTGATTCTCACAAAGCTTCATGCAGGAGGTAAGTTCTCTAACAAGACTTACCAAATCTCTGGTGGTTTGCATGGTGTAGGTGTGAGCGTAGTGAATGCGCTGTCGACAGCAGTTGATGTTGAAGTTCGGCGCGATGGGAAGCGATATGACATCGGATTTGCGAACGGTGACAAAGTTCGTGACTTGAGTGAAGTAGGTTTATGTTTGAAGAAAGACGTGGGTACGACTGTGCGTTTCAAACCGGATCCACAATATTTTGATTCGGCGAATATTTCTGTGGTGCGTTTGCGCCATTTGTTACGAGCAAAAGCCGTTTTGTGTTCAGGCCTTACAATTTGTTTGCAAGAGGAAAAAACTGGTGAGTCGGAAAGTTGGTGCTTTGAGAATGGCCTGACTGATTATCTGCAGTCGGAGATCAGCAAATCTTTGGCGGTGCCAGAGACTCCGTACATAGGTGTATTTTCTGCAGAGCATGAAGCGGTGGAATGGGCATTGACTTGGTTGCCAGAGGGTGGTGACTTAGTCACAGAGTCATACGTCAATCTAATTCCGACCGCTCAAGGTGGCACGCACGTGAACGGCTTGAGGACAGGCTTGATGGACGCGTTACGCGAATTCTGTGAGTTTCGAAATCTGATTCCACGGGGGCTGAAACTGTCCCCTGATGATTTATGGGAACGATGTGCTTATGTGTTGAGTGTCAAACTTGAGGATCCGCAATTTTCTGGGCAGACCAAAGAGCGATTGAGTTCGCGCGAATGTGCGGTATTTGTCAGTGGTGTGGTCCGCGATGCCTTCAGCTTGTATCTGAATTCCAATACCGCGATTGGCGATCAATTGGCAGAAATCGCCATTACAGCAGCACAGCGTCGCCTGAAATCAAGGAAGCAGGTCGCGCGCAAGAAAGTTACACAAGGACCCGCGCTACCAGGCAAGCTCGCAGACTGTGCCGGTGGTGATGCGCTTGCCGGAGAACTGTTCCTGGTGGAGGGTGATTCTGCTGGTGGTTCGGCGAAGCAAGCACGTGATCGTGAATTCCAAGCAGTGATGCCGCTTCGTGGCAAAATCTTAAATACCTGGGAAGTCGAGTCAGATGAGATCTTGGCTTCGCAGGAAGTCCATGACATCGCGGTCGCGCTTGGTGTCGACCCGAGCTCTACAGATCTCACTGGTCTTCGGTACGGTAAAGTGTGCATTTTGGCTGATGCTGATAGTGATGGACTTCATATTGCGACGCTTCTGTGTGCGTTATTCGTGAAGCACTTCAGGCCGCTTGTTGAGCAGGGCCATGTCTTCGTTGCGATGCCTCCGCTATACCGGATCGATGTGGGTAAAGAGGTATTTTACGCGCTCGACGATGCTGAGAGGCAAGGTGTTTTGGATCGCTTGAGTGCAGAAAAACGAAATGGAAAAATTAGTGTGACTCGTTTCAAGGGACTGGGTGAGATGAACCCAGGCCAGTTACGCGTGACAACTATGGATCCTGATACAAGGCGACTGGTGCAGTTGGTCCTTGACGACTCGGATGCATCAGCCGGGACGGATGAAGTGATGGATAGGTTACTGGGTAAGAAGCGAGCATCAGATCGGAAGCAATGGCTTGAAGCGAGCGGTCATATGGCGGATATTGCTTAATCTCCTTGAAATTTCAGTCAATTTCTCTATGATGCCGCATCCGTAAACCGATTTGAGGATTCGGTATTGATCAACGTCTTTCCGCGGGAATCTGCATCAACTTGGCTCGGTTTGATTGAGACAACACCCTCGTTGGTATTTGACCCGGAAATATGTCGTCGGCAATGGAATGAATTGTCGAGCGCACTCCCGGGAGTCACTTTATATTATGCAGTGAAATCGAATCCTTATCCGGTTTTGTTACAAACCGTGGCCAATGAGGGCGGGTGTTTCGACGTAGCTAGTGCAGCTGAGATCAAGATCCTCGAGCACGAGGGGATCCATGCATCACGGACGATTCATACCCATCCGATCAAAACAGAGACCGAGATCGAAAAGGCGGTTGCCGCCGGCGTCACCAGCTTTGTTGTGGATAATGTGGATGAGTTATGGAAATTGATTCCATATCGGCACTCGATTCGAGTGATGTTGCGATTATCTTTTATTGCCCCAGATGCTCCGATCGATTTGAGTCGCAAGTTTGGAGCACCGCAACAGGATGCGTTGAGTATTTTAGATGTGGCCAATGATTCTGGGATTCGGGTTGATGGCCTTTGTTTTCATGTGGGTTCGCAGGCCGCGACTGCGAATACGCACGCAGACGCCCTTGGTGTTTGTTTGGATTTGTGTGAGCAAATCAAAAATGTGGGCCTGCCCGAAATTATTCGAATTGATATTGGCGGTGGTTTCCCAGCGCATTACATTGGTGAGTCAGTCAATCTCGATGCATTTTGTCATCCGATTCGTGAGGTCCTCAAGCGAGTCCCTGAGCATCTTGAAATCCTGGCGGAGCCTGGTCGTGTAATCTCCGCGCCATCGATGGCTTTAGTCTGCAAAGTCGTAGGCCGTGCGAAACGTCGTGATGGTTGGTGGTTCTACCTCGATGACGGTGTCTATGGAGCACAGTCCGGTCGGTTGTTCGACGGAATGCAGTATCGAATGTCGGTCTTTACTTCAAGTGATGAGTCATCGCCTTGCGTATTTGCAGGACCGACCTGTGATTCGATTGACGAGCTCGGCCGCTACCCTGAATTTCCGATACTGAATATGAACGATGTGATTGTCTTCCATGAGATGGGAGCATATACCTTGGCGAGTGCAACGCAGTTTAATGGATTTGCGCCGCCTGCGGTGGTGACACGAGCGCTTCCAGAATTACGGCAAGGATACGGACACTTGGTATGAAGCTGATCGCATTAATTGATGGAGGCGGCACCAAGACTCGGGTTCGGTTTCTCAATCAAGCAGATCAGACAGTCGTATCAGAGGTAGTGACTGGCCCTTCAAATCTGGGTCTCGGGGCTGAGGTTTGCTGGCAACAGATCATGCAGGCAATCACTCTGGCTAGCGTGCCGGTGCCTGTGAAATGCCTTGCTGGTTTAGCGGGATCGGAGTATGCCAAACAGCGATCAGCTTTTTTGTTCAATCCTCCCTGTGAGACGTTATTAGTTTCAGACCGTGACTCTGGGTTGTTTGGTGCGCATTGTGGGATGCCTGGCGGCTGTCTGACTGTCGGGACGGGTGTTGCCTTTTCATGGTTGGACGAATCTCGGCACCTTTTAAGACGGGGCGGTTATGGTTTTACACTGGCCGACCAGGGTGGTGGTGCTTGGATTGGGTTGCGCTTTATGCAGGAGCTGGTTCGCCTTGTTGATCGAGGTCTGATTGATAAATCACATCAGAGTTTGATTGATCGACTGGCTATTGGCCAATCTGTGACTCAATGGATGGAATTTGCGAATGCCGCTCAGCCTCAACAATTTGCCTCATTGGCCAAAACGATTGTGGAAGCCGAGAGTCAAGTCTCTTTGAGCGCCGATATCGTTTCAGAGGGGCTGATGGCGTTGATTGACTTGATCCAAGATTTTCCAAAACATCTTCCCATTGCCCTCGTTGGCGGTCTATCTGCTGTTTATTCGCCCCGAATCCAATCGTTGGGTTATCGTGTAGTCGAGCCCCAGGGCGACGCACTTGATGGTCTTGCCTATATCGATCAACATCGACAGCAATTAACGATTGACTATTGGGAGTCATATGCCTGAGTTAACTGGTCATCTCGTGACTCCGGATGGAGTGCTCAGAGGATCGATTGAATTTGATTCGACTATTCAATCCCTATCCAAGTCAGCGCAGGTGGACGATCGGATTGTTCTACCGGGAATTATTGATTGCCATATTCACGGTGGAGGTGGCGGAGATGTCATGGACGGAATGGATGGCATCCGCCAGCTTGCTCGTACGCATGCTCGATACGGACTGACTGCATTTTTAGCTACAACTGTTACCGCCGATGACGCATCGATTGATCAAGTAATCGAGGCAACAAAAGTAGTGATGCACAACCGCGATCACTCTGAAGCACGTTGCCTTGGTGTTCATCTCGAGGGCCCGTATTTGAGTGAAGGGAAACTGGGTGCGCAACCCGCACTGACACGTCGAGTTGACCCATCGAAGGTTCTGTCGTGGTTTGAGTCTGGCGTCGTGCGCGTTATGACCTATGCGCCAGAACAAGACCCGGACGGCGTTCTTCCTGTGCTTGCCGAAGAATTTGCCGTGAGATTGCAGATTGGGCATTCAGGATGTGACTATCATCGTGCACACGAGTTGTTCGAGCGCGGGACCGGGGTAACACATCTCTTTAATGCAATGACTGGCGTTCATCATCGTAGTCCTGGGATATCACAAGCTGCACTGTTAGCTGCCAAGTATTCGGAAATCATTTGCGATGGTGTTCATGTCACCGAACCATGCTTCCAATTAGCAAGGCAACAGATCTCGCAATTGTATTCTGTGACTGACTCCACCTCGGCTGCTGGTATGCCAGATGGTGAATATCAGCTGGGAACGCATCAGGTATTTAAAAAAGATGATGTTGTGCGTTTGAGTGATGGAACACTGGCTGGCAGTGCTGCCACCGCGGAAGTCACTGTAAATACATTGCGTCGATCTGGATTAGAATGGCCAGAAATTGCAGCAATGACAAGTACGCGACCTGCGTCGTGGCTAGGCTTGACGAACCAGGGAGCGATCATCCAAGGGAACGTGTCAGATTTTGTAACTTTTCGTGGTCAAACCCTCGAATCGGTGTGGATTGATGGGCAGCCGATAATTGAGGTTTGATCATTTAGGGCGACAAGAGCGCCTGGTTGATGTTCAATAGCGGTATTCAAAAAGAAAGGGTTTATTATGCGATTAACTACTATTTTTTTGGTATTTTTCAGTCTGGCGGGGTGTTCGACAGTTCCTGAGTCGTGGACATTTGATATGAAATTTTGGAAGTCAGATGAAGCCCCCGCGTTAGCCGAACCAACGATGGACGCCGCTCCTTCTGAGGAAACGATCGCTCCCGAGCGAGCAACAACGCATGATACTGTGATTGAGTTGAATGCTGATCAACTTGCAAGAGTTGAGGTAGGGCAAACGAAAGATGAGGTGCTCGAGATTCTCGGGCCCGCTACTAATGTTGATCGCGGAACCACTTTGGCGGACCATTACATCAAAGGTGGTGAGGTTTATGATGTGCTGTATTTTCGAGCCCAGGTGGATGGTGTCGAAGAACTTCGCGCATTGTTATTCAAGGCAAACCAGTTGGTTGGAATTGGCTGGTCCGAAGTGGATTAAAACCGCAAATCTAAATGCGAATGTGTTGCATTTAATCTTATGGTGAATTAACCTTTTTCTCATTAAATTTGCGGAGAAATCAATGCGTACCCATCAAATCGTACCAACCCTAATCGCTCTAATCCTCGCAGGTCCCACGACGGCGGGTGAGGTGAATGTGTACTCCTCACGAAAAGATGCGCTTATCGTTCCACTTCTCGATCGTTTTACCGAACAAACCAAAATCGAAGTCAACTTGATCACTGGTAAAGCAAATGCATTGTTGTCCCGAATTCAGGCAGAGGGCGCTGCAACACCTGCTGATGTCTTGGTTACTGTTGACGCAGGGAATTTCCATCGCGCGAAAATGGCAGGGGTTCTCTCACCGGTCAAAAACGCTGTTCTTGCGGAGAAAATTCCTGTAAATCTTCGGGATCCGGATGATCAGTGGTTTGGTTTGACGGTTCGCGCACGTCCGATTTTTTATGTAAAGGACCGTGTGAATCCATCCGAGCTCTCCACCTATGAGGCCCTAACTAATTCTCAATGGAAAAATCGAGTTTGTATTCGATCATCGAACAACATTTATAATCAGTCGCTTGTGGCTTCAATGATTGAAGCAAACGGTGCAGAGGCTACCCAAAAATGGGCTGAAGGCTTGGTGTCTAATTTGGCACGCAAGCCAACTGGCGGTGATACTGATCAGCTTCGTGCTGCCGCTGCGGGTCAATGTGACCTGGCCATTGCGAATACTTATTATTTTGGCCGACTGATTGAGTCAAAGAAATCAAAAGATCGCGAGGTGGTGTCCAAATTGGGTGTGTTCTGGCCAAACCAGGATGGTCGAGGTTCGCATATCAACGTGTCTGCGATCGGGGTAACCAAACATGCTAAAAATCGTGACGAAGCCGTTCAACTATTGGAATTCATGGTGTCAGAAGAAGCGCAAGCATATTATGCGGAGATTAATCATGAGTACCCAGTCGTGGAGACTGTCGCCCCTTCGTCCACGATTGCATCATTGGGCAAATTCAAATCAGATGCCTTGAATTTGAGTATCTTGGGAGTCAATAACAAACAGGCTGTCAAATTAATGGATCGCGCTGGTTGGCAATAACTTCAAGTCACCAACCGGTTCGTTGGCCATTCAATCTGCCCAACAAGTTGCTGTTTACCACAGTCATTGCCGCACTATGTGTGGCTTTGCCTATCTTAGTGGTTATCAGTTTTGTTATCACTGGGGCATCCGATGCGTGGTCACACCTCTTTGATACATTACTCGGTAGATACGCTCTAAATTCCTTGATGCTATCTGTATTAGTCGCCATCGGCGTCGTGATGCTTGGTGTTCCTACCGCATGGATCATTTCTTTTTATCGGTTTAAGGGACGGGGAATTCTGTCTTGGCTGTTGTTACTTCCGATGGCCTATCCCGCTTACATCCTCGCTTACACCTATACCGGAGTGCTCGATTTTAGTGGTCCGGTCCTCACCTTTTTGAGGGACGTTGGTGCACCTCATTGGCTCATGAGCCCGTTGTTGAATATTCGCTCGTTACCCGGCGCTGCTTTGATGTTGAGCCTGGTGTTGTATCCTTACGTATACTTGCTTGCTCGTGCCGCCTTTATGGAACAGTCTGCGAACCTCATGGAGGCTGCCTACACGCTGGGGCAAGGTCGCTGGCGAGTATTGACCCGCATTGTCATCCCGATGGCTCGTCCCGCCATCGCAGCAGGGATACTGCTGGCGGTCATGGAGACATTGGCTGACTTCGGAACCGTCCAATTTTTCGGTGTCCAAACGTTTACCACCGGAATTGTCAGAACATATTATGGATTTGGCGATCTTGTCGGTGCTGCTCAATTGAGTACGTTGCTCCTAGGCTGTGTATTCTTTTTAGTTGTTTTTGAGAAAGCCTCGCGGAGTAAAGTCCGGTATTATTCCGACCGACTTCGCAAGTTGAATCAGACCAGTGTGGTTCTCACCGGCTGGAGACAGACGACCGCTCAAATCTTGTGTGTCCTGCCGGTGTGTTTTGGATTCTTGCTACCAACCGGAATCCTCAGTTTTTGGGCATTCTTTTTCGCCGAACTGCAGTCGATGTGGAGCTTGATTGTCAGTAGTTTCTTTTTGGCGGGATTTGCATCTGTTTTTATTGTGATGGTCGCTCTAGTGATTTGTTACGCCAATCGCCTGTATCCGGCTCAGTGGCTTAACCACACGACGACATTCGTTGGACTCGGGTATGCACTACCCGGTGTTGTCGTTGCGATTGGTGTGTTGATTCCTTTTGGTGCTGTCGATCGGTTCATATCTGGCGTACTTGCTCCTTTTGGAATTGCTCCATCGCTCTGGCTATCCGGGACTTTGGTGGCTTTGGTTTTTGCATATCTTGTGCGATTCTTAGCCGTAGCGACCGGAAATCTCACAAGCGGCTTATCTCGTATACGTCCGAGTATTGATCAAAGTGGACGACTTTTGGGACTTAATCAGTTTGGCGTCATTTCAAAATTACATGTCCCATTAATTCGAGGTTCTGTGTTCACTGCGGTCTTGGTTTGTTTTGTCGATATTTTGAAAGAGTTACCAGCAACATTGATCTTACGTCCTTTTGATTTCAATACGCTGGCCGTCAAAGCCTACGAACTCGCCGGTGATGAGCGACTGATCGACGCATCTGTCCCATCAATATTGATAGTGCTGGTGGGTCTCGTTCCTGTTGTTTGGTTAAACCGATCAGTGACTCAGGAATAAAAGTGGATACAGCTGCTTTGATGATCAGGAACCTCAACCTGTCATACCAAGACGGTTTAATCGTTGATGATGTGACTTTGGGGTTGAAACCACAGGAACTTGGTTGCTTACTCGGGCCGAGCGGTTGTGGGAAGTCGACGCTGTTGCGTGCGATTGCGGGATTCCAAGAGCTCGATTCAGGCGAAATCTGGCTCGACAACGAGTTACTGTCCACCGAACGTCGCCGCATCCCGCCGGAGGATCGCGGTGTCGGCATGGTGTTTCAAGACATCGCGCTTTTCCCCCACCTGACTGTCGGAGACAACATTGCCTTTGGATTGACAGGTTGGTCAGACACAAGCCAGCGTAAACGGATTGCTGAGTTACTTGATTTGATTGGTCTGATCGGATTGGGTCGACGGTATCCGCATGAACTCTCAGGCGGACAGCAGCAACGTGTGGCTTTGGCTCGAGCGATGGCACCAAAGCCAAAGTTACTTCTACTGGATGAACCGTTTTCTGGACTGGATACAGAGCTTCGCGGCCGTCTTGCCAGCGAGGTGAGAACGATTCTGAAAAGTGATGGGATTTGTTCGTTGTTGGTGACCCACGATCAACGCGAAGCATTCGATTTTGCCGATCGCATTGCCGTGATGCACGAAGGACATATCTGTCAGTTCGATACGCCATTTAATCTTTATCACGAGCCCACAGACCCATTTGTCGCGCATTTTGTCGGCGCAGGGGAAATGATTGATGCAACAATCGAGGGTCCACGTTCGGTCTCAAGCCCGCTGGGCGTGTTAACGAATGATGAGGACCTTGAGTTTCCGATTAACTCGGATGTACAAATATTCCTGCGACCTGATGATCTCATTCATGACGATGATTCGACCTACCAGGCTACGCTCGTTGGCAAGCACTTTCGGGGCGCACATCACCTTTATGAAGTGAAGCTGGATAATGGGGTGATCCTTGGATGCCTGGCTCCATCACATCATAATCATGCCATTGGCGAAATGATTGGGGTCAGTCTCGATATTGAGCATTTGGTGGTTTTCCCGAAATGACCAGCTCTGACTCTTCAGCGTCTGGCTATCAAGCTGCGCCTCAGGAACTACTTTTGTATTTACGCATGGCGCAATCGCAATCTGTTGTCAAAGCACCAAGGCGACTATCGTATTTTAGGGATACGATATTGCTCACAAGGGTGGTGTGATCAGAGAACTATCAAATGCCTGGGATTCGCAAAAATTTGAACTACATCCGATTCGTCTGCCGAGTACTAAAAAGGTCGGTCATCCATGCATTGGTGTTTGTGGAAACAGCTTCTGGCACCAGGCCAGATCGTGATATTTGAGCGGTCATGGGATGAACGGATCGATTACGGAATATAAGACAGTGAGTTAATCGGGTATCTCTGAAATTAAAGCCTTTGAGGAAGTGCTCCATGCCAACCAGATCACGCTCATTAAGCAGGATCTTAAGATTGACTCCAAGGGCCGTCGGACTGGTCATTGCGTCAGGAAGCAAATCCCAAAAAACATTTGAAGGTTACAGTCACTAATATCGAAAGTTTCGATCGTCGAGTCGATTATGAATTTGCATTTGATGCAAATTTTACTCGTGATGCAGTGAGTTCATCGCAACTGCTTAACACCAATCGAAAGTGGCAGCGACGTTCGGTAGCGTTACGCGCCGTCAGTGACTCTTTGGGAGCCAAGTTAACTTTAAGAACGAGCGTGTGCAATTCGGGCGTGATTGAACGATTGGGAGGGTTGTTGAAATAATGATGTCAATTGAACTAAAGCTCGGTAGAGTCCGTATGATGAACGCTCAAATATTTTGTTTAACGGTCTGGACAGTTTTAGCGACTTCGTCGATTGCAGATGGTCTGTATCGCTCGGATGTCACCTTTGTTTCGGATGTGGACAGGCAAGCTGAGGTCGAGAAACTGATTGCGATTGAAACACCATCGGAACAGCAATACCTGACTCAAATTGCGTTAGAGAAACCTGAAGTATTTGCTCGTCAACTCAGGCGGGCTCGAGAGATCCTTCGCATTGGAGGTGAGCCCTCGCAAATACGCTCGAAACTGACGGCCGAAGGGTTTTATTCTCCGGACACTCAGTCTGCATTAGAGGCGTTTTTTCTGAGCCTTCACCCAGAAGATGTGATTAACATATCGCACTCGATGAACTTTGTGATGCGTCTTAATAACCCGACGAATGAGTGGACGCACTTATTAGACGCAACGGGGAAGCTCGACGATTACGCTGCGTTGGAGTGTGCACCAAATCAGGTGCCAACGAAGTTTCTGGGTCCACCCGAGCATCAATATTTGATGCAGGTCGCGCATCCAAATATGGAGTTATCGTTATGGCGCTTTGATGCAAGAGAAGCAATCACTTACCCAATCGCTACAGCAACGGAGACAACGGTTGAAACATACCTATTCATTGATCGGTTCGGAGCGGAACTTGGGATGTTGAATCGCGAAAATTTGTCGATGCAGTTGCCGACAGGGGATATCCTACAATGCCAAAAAGTTGACGCGTCAATTATGCGTGCTTATCAGGACCATCGTCGCGAATTGATCCTTTCTGAGAAACAGCTTTAGTTCTCATTCCGACACGGATAACGACTCATCATTGCAACTCGGATTACGCCTTGCGCAGGGGCCGCAAGGTCAGGATCTCGATCACTGATATAGTCTTTGACCACCGCCATCAGATTTCGAATCTGCATTTGATCTGCCGGTGCGTTGAAGCAAAATGTTAGCGAGTCTTGCTCGCGGCGGTTGTTCCAGCTGTGCACAATTCCCGCGAGAAACCCATGCGCTAGCATGCTGGCAGGTGTCCCGAATGCTTGGTTTGCTTGCGACAACCAGAGTTCGCCTGAATACGCCGATGCATGCGTACCAAAGCTTGTAGTGATCAGAAAAATGATCACGCGAGCCGTTTGTTTCATTGAGACCTCAAATACCTTCAGTGGCTTAAGTTATCGGATAGATTGCCAATATTTTTAACATGAAATCAGTATTGTTGGCATCGCTGAGAACAAACAAGTTGCTGCATGAATGTTGACCGATGTGCGGGTCTGTGTTTCGAAATAATTGGTGCTCTGCAATCATGGTATTAGCCCATATTGTGGTTGAAACGAGGTGCAACTTAGCCAACAATGATGGTCCGAATTGGATGCATAGGCCACGATTTGCTCTGTCCCAATTTGGTCAGACTGATAATAAGTGGACTTTATGCTGACAGCTATCCGAACAATCATTGCACGATTCCCAGAACGGTCCCTGGTCATTCGATCTGGTTCTGATACGCGTTATTTGGTGCTGAAGACATGGCATCAGTTGTCAGTTATCGGTGCAGCGGCACTAATTTTTATCTGGTCGACCATCGCATCAATTGGTTTTTCTTGGAATTACGATGCGCGTTTGGCGGTCGAGTCAGAGCTCGCCATGACAGTTGCTGCGAATCAAGCATTTATTGCGCAACTCGAGGCCGATCAGAAGAATGCGTATGAATTACGTCAAGCCTATAACGCAGAGATTCGTAAAAACGAGGAATGGGCCTCGCGATTTAATGCGATTCGGAATGCGTCAAATGTTGTTCTAGAGCAGTCGTCTCCGGAGACTATTATCGCCTTTATTCCATGGTTCCAAAGTCAATTGGACACACGCATTCGTGAGGTCGAGCAATCAAATGCCGATTTGACTCGGCTAGTACTGGATATGTCGGATTCAGTTGCCGAAATTTCAGGTCGGAAAGCGCCGGAATCACTCGATGCAGTTGGCTCGTGGTTGAGTAGTGTCGCAGCAGATCTGTCAAACGCCTACGAAACGCAGACAGAAGCTATGGAGGTACTGCACGATACAATGACGCAAACATTGTCAAAAGGCTTCGCTACCATTGATGGAACGCCACTAGCGGCCCATGAATTTGCTGGTTTTTCACCGTCCTTTGGAACAGGTGGTCCAATTAGAGGGACTAGTGAGGAGGAACATGTTTTTGAAAAATTTCAAGATCGGTCAGACCGGCTGATGACGTTGAGCCAAGATTTGCAGGCACTGCAGTCATTACTGGCATGCGCACCGCTCTCGTCGCCCGTCGATTACTATAACCTCACCAGTAAATTCGGAAATCGCAAAGATCCATTTACCAAAAGACCTGCCTGGCACGCTGGTGTGGATTTAGCAGCGTGGCCTGGCACTCGCGTCAAAACAACCGCACCTGGTCTTGTAACATTTGCTGGTCGCAAGGGCGGATTTGGGCGGCTTGTAATTGTTGACCACGGATGCGGCATTGAAACGGCTTATGGTCATTTGAGAAGAATTTATGTGAAAAAGGGTGATTCTGTGGCTCACCGGGATAGTCTTGGCGAGGTTGGCAGCACTGGTCGCTCTACGGGCCCGCACGTGCATTACGAAGTGCATGTGCAAGGCAAACCAGTCGATCCCTATCAATTTATCGAAGCAGGACGTTATGTTTACAAAGAAAAAGAACTCACAATTGCAGATGCGAAGTGATAATAGGAGTCAATCAATGAAGTCACCCAATGATACTTTTGCGGTTCTCGCGCCAAACCTTGTCGTTTCCGGAAATTTGGTTTCTGAGGGCAATATTCATGTGGATGGCACGGTCGAAGGTGATGTGCAAACTGGCCACCTGACGATTGGAAGCTCTGGTGTTGTGAGAGGACGGATATTCGGGCGTGAGGTGAAAATCTCCGGCCGAGTCAGTGGTT
This sequence comes from uncultured Litorivicinus sp., assembly GCA_902541775.1. Lineage (GTDB taxonomy): Bacteria > Pseudomonadota > Gammaproteobacteria > Pseudomonadales > Litorivicinaceae > HIMB30. The sequence goes on from CACBSE010000011.1 coordinate 26,676, forward strand.
CGATTACGGCCTCTGAAGTAATTCTCGAAGAAACAGCGGTCATCGAGGGTGACATCCATTATCAATCGTTGTCAGTCGCTCGTGGAGCGCGTATGAATGGCAAGTGTCAGTTCTCGGAGTCCGAATTGGATATCACCGCTCTGAGTGGTAAGAGGCCGGCAGCCAAGGCTGATAGTGCTCTGGCATTTGGCGATGCTGCAATGGAAGCGACGGCGACACAAAAACCAGCATCACGCGCTAAAGCACCTTCTTCGTCCTAGTAATCCAAGATGGCACGTGATTCCGTCATCAAGAAACTGATCTCACCTGATGTATTGTTTCATCGGTTTGCGGATTTTTTTCGTGGATTTTTCCTTGTCTGTTTCGCATTACTTGCAATCCTCGGACTGACGGGTACGGCATACTTCTCTGCTCTGGTGGTCGTCTCTGACGCTCCGACCATTCCTGCTCACACGGCAAATACCGGATTTAACGCGCCTCAAATCACAGAATTCGAGCAGTTTTCGGATCGTCTTTTACAGGGTCAAATTCTTTGGCCTCAGGTCGTCGTTCCGGTCAATCTCGCTAAAGTCGATTTGACTGATAAAGAACGTAAAGCCGTTCAATCAGGGTCGGCACTTCTCGAGTCGTTACTCGCAGCTCGAGGTGTTGCAAAAGATGAGAATCGTCGTGAGAAAGTCGCTCGGCTAATTGAGCACACACATCAACGGCTGAGTTTGCAGCCGGGTATTCCCGACCTGTCGTTTGCAACTTTGTTTTTTGATCATGTTATGGAAGCATCTTTGAAACCAGCGTTTTTCCCGACCAAGGCGGTGGTGGCTGGTCAAGCGCGTGAGCGTGTTGATCGATTTTTAATCGAATACCCATTGCTGCACGTGCAGTGGTTTGCCGAGCAAGTGTCGGATCGTGCTCTGTCTATGGCCCGTGGATCAGATCAGCAAGCGTCGGCAATGGCTGACTACCAGCTTGCTCTTGCCATCTCTGATCAACAGATGCAACGAAATGCGGTATTGACGCTGGTTTGCCTCGTGATGTTTTCGTTAAGTGCCTTATTGTTCTTGTTAATTCGCATCGAGCGGAATCAGACTTTGCAAACCCAGTACATGGCCAACCGATACGTCATGTATATGCCGACACCCCAGTCAGATCCTTGAGCTAACACCTCTCTGGGGCGCTAGGATCTTGCTGTGATCGGATTGAATTATCTGTCTTTGATTCGAAACAATCATGAATTGGTTACCAGTCACGTCAAATCGGCTATCCGGTTGAATTGATCGTGCTTTTTCAACTTCGTCCAACCAGAGAGTAGGCGGTGATGTAGACGGCAGCAGGAGCGTCAGCGATGACTTGACGAGCCAGATGTGCGGATCCGGTAAAATTGAAGATAACTGAGTGTGACTCTGTTTATTCAAAAGATGCAGTAATCTCATCCGATTAATTTTTTAAGGCTAGCGGCCGCGAAAACCATGACTTAGTCTGTCTGCCCGATCGAGCTTGCGACTGTTAAAAAGAAAAGGATTGCTAGACGTTACACAACCAATCCTCGTCATGTTCCGGAAAACATAACAAGAGTGAGCATTCAGGAGACGAGTTCGCCCGTCAATGATGCATTTTTTTGACTGACACAACGGGGATCGATAGCTTGATTAATTTTCCGGATCCAAATTTAAGTGATAAATCCATCGTGTCGCCAGCCTTCAAAGGTTTGTGGAGACTGATGAGCATGATGTGATATCCGCCTGGCTTCATGATTATTGACTGATTTGCCTCGAGAGCCAGCCCACCTTCGACTTTGCGCATGCGAATGATTCCGTTGTCATTAATGTGTTCGTGGAGTTCGACAACAGCGGCAACCGAGCTCGATGCTTGAATCAGCCGATCATTGGTGTTTGATCGAATTTCGCCATAGGCACCTGAATTCTTCATTTGCCCAATGCTCGCACGGGCTCGGAAATTCGATAGAACTAACCCCTCGACTTCGACGGTGACAAACGAGTTGGACCGATGGTGATGGCTCTTATGATGACCTTTATCCATCGCCAGACTCTGGATTGATAGTAGGGCAACGCAAAGCCCGGTAAACAGTTTGTGCATAATGATTTCCTGTGACACACATTGCAGAAATATTGTCTTGGGAAATCGAGGGTAGACCTGGAGGAAGAGCGGGTTGATAGCGCCCAACAGGGTGTACAGATTTGCAATTGCTAGGGGATTGGTTGGGAATCTCATCGGTGCTAATGCAAATTTGTTTTACTGCTGCGACGCTTGAACTGCAGTAGGATAAACCCAAATCAGGTCGAATAATAGAACAGAGTCCCACCATGCCAACACTAGATCACATTGAATCCTATCGGATCCGGCCCAATCCGAATGACCCCCGATTATCGCGTCTGATTCAGGGAGTCGATCAATATGGCCAGTCCACTGAAACATCCGTGATCGAAGAACGCCCACTAACCATATATCTCAATGCCCAAGAAATCGTGACTGCAATGACCATCGGCGATTATCCTGAGCACCTCGCAGTTGGATTCTTAAAAAATCAGGGAATGTTGAAGTCTGATGATGTGATTGAAGTTGTCGAGTACGACGAAGAATTGGAAGTGGTTGTTGTACGTACCGAGCGCGAGTCGAACTACGAAGAAAAATTGAGCAAAAAAACACGAACGTCCGGGTGTGCGGTTGGCACGGTCTTTGGAGACATGATGGAAGGTGTTGATCAAGTCAAGTTGGCGGCAACCCCTGTCCGCACATCATGGATTTATCGCCTTAGTCACTTAATCAATCGAACCCCAAGCCTATATCTTGAAACCGGCGCAATTCACGGCACGATTCTCTGCGAACAAGATAAGCCTCTAGTGTATATGGAGGATGTGGGTCGCCATAACGCGGTCGATAAGATTTCAGGCTGGATGCACCTCGAGGCGGTGGCGCCTGATGATAAAATTATGTACACCACAGGCCGTTTGACGTCTGAAATGGTGATCAAAACAGCATTGATGGGTATCCCGGTTCTCGTCAGTCGGTCTGGATTTACGGCATGGGGCGTCGACATTGCGAACCAAGTGGGCCTAACCTTGATTGGTCGAATGCGCGGTCGAAAATTCATTTGTTTGAGTGGTGAAGAACGTTTGGTCTTCGACACGGATCCTGACGCAGTGCCAGAAGAAGATAAAAAACACCGTCGCAAGAGTGCTGTTGATGAGTAATGGAATTTTGGGAGTCGTACTCGCGGGTGGTCTTGCCACTCGGATGGGTGGTTTTGATAAGGGATTATTGCAACTTGGACAGCAAACGATTCTTGATAGAGTTTTAGAACGTCTCTATCCGCAGGTCGACGATATTGTGTTGAATGTCAACGGTGATGTCGAGCGTTTTGGTTCGTTTGGGCTCCCATGTATTGCTGATTCATTGACTGGATATCTAGGCCCACTAGCAGGGGTGCTTGCTGCGCTTGAATACGCTCGCGAGCGTCAATTTAGTTGGGTTGCTTCGGTCGCGGCCGATACGCCATTCTTTCCGACTGATTTCGTCGCTAGGGCCATGGGGAAAGCGCTGGAAAGTCAGGCCCCCGTCGTTCTTGCATCAAGTTTTGATGATGAGAAGTCAAAATGGATGCGCCATCCAACCTTTGGTCTCTGGCACGTGTCGCTCGAGAACAATCTTCGTGATGCATTGCAAAGCGGTATTCGGAAGATCGTGATTTGGACTGATTCGGTCGGGGGGGTTGAGGTTAAATTTGCTCATGCCTCCGGCTCGTGCGATCCATTTTTTAATGTCAATACGCGGGAAGATTTGGTCGTTGCCCAACAGGAGGAGCAACGATGAATACTCCGGTTTTTGGTGTCGTCGGTTGGAAAAACTCTGGAAAAACGACACTGACAGAACGATTAGTCTCGGAATTGACAGCTCGCGGATTGACGATGTCAATGGTCAAACATACGCATCACAACGTTGATGTTGATCGGTCTGGAACCGACAGTTATCGGCATCGTAGGGCGGGAGCCCAGGAGGTGATGCTAGCTGGAGGATCGAGGTTTGCTTTGATGCATGAATATCGAAATCAGCCTGAATTTGAATTGGATGAATTATTGAGTCGCATGGCGCCCTGTGATCTTGTTTTGGTCGAGGGTTTTAAGAAGACTCCAATTCCAAAACTTGAGGTACGTCGAGCAGAGCGTCAGACAAGTGTGTTGGCAGAAGAGGACTCATCGATTGTTGCCGTGGCCTCTGATTATGAGATCAGCGGACTTGATATACCTGTTTTCAATCTCAACGATATACCGTCGATTGCTGATTTTATTTGGAAATATTTACATGACTGAAATTCAACCACCACCGCTTCGAAATGACTGTTTCGCATTGCCACCGGGCGTTGACTGGACGCCTGTCGATGAGGCCAAAAGACTTCTCAAAGATGCATTGTCGACGGTTGTGAGCTCAGGTCATCAAATTCCAGTTGAAACTGCTTCAGATCGCATCCTATCTAGCGATGTTGGAGCAGTCAGGTCAAATCCACCGGGATCTAATTCAGCGGTTGATGGATATGGTTTTGCGGGTCCAATTCCAGAGGGCCCACAAATCATGCAACTATGTAATGGGCGGGCGGCAGCTGGTGTTCCTTTTGCTGGCTGTGTGGAACAAGGTCAAGCAGTCCGGATTTTGACCGGTGCGATTTTGCCCGACGGTGTGGACACTGTTGTTTTAGAGGAGGATTGCACGATCGAGCCAGAGCGTATCGCATTTAATGGACCATTAAAGCAATGGTCCAACACCCGTGAAGCGGGCGAAGATGTGATTGTTGGCACGCCGATATTCAAGCGCGGGAGACGTCTTACTGCGACGGATCTTTCGTTGCTCGCGTCGGCTGGGGTTGCGGAGATTGAGGTATTTTCACGTCTCCGCGTTGGCGTTTTATCGACTGGTGATGAGTTGAGAAAGCCCGGAGAGTCAGCTGACTATTGGCAAATTTACGACGCTAATCGTCTTATGCTTCTTTCGCTGGTGCGTGATCTTGGGTTTGAGGCGATCGATTTGGGTCTTGTGGAGGATTCGCGTGATACGGTTCGGGATACATTGAATCAAGGCGCTGAGTGCTGTGATCTGATTATAACTTCTGGTGGTGCGTCTGCCGGAGATGAAGACCACATTTCTGCAATTTTGAAATCAGAGGGCCGGCTGACAAGTTGGCGAATAGCTTTGAAACCCGGTCGTCCACTTGCGCTTGGGGTTTGGAAAGAGACACCTGTGATAGGACTCCCTGGTAACCCTGTCGCAGCATGGGTTTGCACGATGGTCTTTGGACGGCCCGCAATGGAGGTGTTGGCCGGGGGTATTTGGCGAGATCCTCGAGGCTATGAAGTCGTTGCTGATTTTAAGAAGAAGAAACGGCGTGGCCGGTCTGAATACCTGCGAGCGCGTCTTAATGCAGACGGGCGAGTTGATGTGTTTCCATCTGAGGGCTCTGGTCGAATTTCGAGTATCAGTTGGTCAGACGGACTTGTCGAGATTGGGTTTGAGGAGGAATTGGTCGAACCTGGCACAGTGGTTCGATACATCCCTTACGCAGATTTTTTGAGGCCTTCTCAGTCCACAGATCCGTGAACAGCAAATGTTTCGAGTGAAGCATCCTGTGGACTGTTGAATCGATAGGATTCATGGATTCCGGATTCGTTCAACGAGCGGCTAACCATTAACAGCGTGTTGTCTTCATGGTCTTCGCACATACTTCGCATATGATCAAGCTCGTCTTGTGCAACTGGTATGGCGGCTTCGATGTCAGGCGCGCCGTAGTGATCTACGAAGTATTGACCGAGCGTTTTTGTCAGCGCTTCGTATTCTGCTTCGGTGATTGGCGCGACTGCGACAAAAGTTGCCCTGCCGAAAGACTCAAGTGATAACCAGCCATTTGAAAATGCTTGGCGAGCCTTGCCAGTGAGATCGTTTTCGCTCCAATCCGAAAACTCAAAGCCCCCACTAATTGCCCATTCGCCTGCACTTGCAGGACTCTCAAAAACGTTATCATCGGATTCGTCGAGGCGAATCGTTCGCGCTAATTTCACGGTGCCATCTCATCAATCAAGCGGTGAATACTTGTCATTCCGTCGCATTTGAGAAGTAAACTTCCGTTCTCGTCAGTCCCTACAAATGTACCCCGGTTTGGATGGGTGACGTCTGATCCGATCGAGTCGCACTTTGCTCGCCAATGATCCTGTATTCCCCGATAGCCTTTGTCTTCAAATGAGTTCAGCCAGACCAACGAATGCCGTGACCAGCTTTCGATCACTTGCGGAACAGTTAATTCAATACATCCTTCTTCGTACAACCAAGTTTGTGAGGGGTCTGAGCCTGGCTCAATCGATTCGGGTCTTACAAACGGTAACGTTAGACCAACAACTAACCAGTCTGGGATGGTATCGGGCTCTGTCGTTGAGGCTTTGAACCGGATACCCCCGCAGCGTGCCGCATTTACTTTGAACTGGCATGGCCACACAAAATGCACAGCGAGCTCCGGTGGCCCGAGCGCTCCCAGACTATCAGCGAGCGATAACATCAACGCGTGGACAACCGATACGCTCTCTTTCAACGCATTTTCAGGCGCAAGTGTAATTGCTGCGTTTAATGCGTCTTGGTCTTCTGCGTAGAAAACGACTCCTGGTTCGCAACCCATCATCGAAGCACTGACTGCTTTAGTGAAGGGATCCACTCCTTTTGAGACCTTTTCACCGCTCAATAAGGGTGGGAAGGTTGGATCGGTAATCACATCCCCAAAGATCAATTTAATACCTCACTTGCGATTAATTGATCAGCGATGTCTAAGAATGCTTTTGCTTGAGGACTTGACGGTTTAGCGACAACCATCGGAACCCCGCCATCAGAGGCAACTCGAATCGCCAAATCGAGCGGAATTTCGCCAAGGAACGGCATCCCTTGTTTCTCAGCTTCTGCTTTAGCCCCACCATTTCCAAACGGATGATGTTCTTTGCCGCAACCATCGCAAATAAACGAAGCCATATTTTCGACAAAGCCAAGCAAGGGAACGTCCATACGCTTGAACATATCAATCCCCTTTTTGGCATCGAGTAGAGCAATATCTTGCGGTGTTGAGACAATCACAGCGCCAGTGACATTCACTTTTTGGCTTAACGTCATTTGTACATCGCCAGTGCCTGGTGGAAGGTCAACCAACAGTACGTCGAGCTGTCCCCACTGTACCTGTCCCAGCATCTGTTGCAGTGCCCCCATCAGCATCGGCCCACGCCAAATCAATGCTTCATCATCAGGCATCATCAATCCCAGCGACATTACGGTGACGCCATGATTTCTGAGCGGAAGAATGGTCTGGCCGTCTGGGCTTGATGGTCGACCACTCACACCGAGCATCCTAGGCTGACTCGGGCCATAAACGTCGGCATCCAGAAGCCCGACTTTTAGCCCACGCATCGCCAGTGCGACGGCAAGGTTGGCTGAAACTGTTGATTTGCCAACGCCACCTTTGCCCGAGGCAATAGCCACGATGTGCTTGACGCCCTTAACCTCAAGTGGTGGCTGAGCTTCTTTTTTTGGACCTTGCCCGCCGCCGTCGGTGGCGATGACGCCTGCATCTTTAAATTGGGGATCACTCACTCTAATGTCCTATCATATAATTACGGTAGCTCGACGGTGCCTTTAACCTCATGCCGAAGACCTAGTTCGTGGCACGTTAGTGTGACTGTCAAATCGATGCTTGTTAAGCCCGAACCGGCGTCAATCGCGCGAATAGCTTCTTCTATCTTCTGCTGCGAAGTGACGCCAACTGATTTTAAAAACTTACGCATTGAAAGATTAAAGTTATCTTCGCTCATCGCTATCTCCTGTGTCATGATACATATGACTTGTCTCAGTGTACGAAGTGGTGTCGATTGATTAGAAAAACAATAAAACTCATAACAGTTGCTTGCGTCAGTGCGTTGGCCATGGGATTTAACAATGCTTTTGCATTGAGTTTGTCCCATGAAACAGTCATCCCATCGGAACTGGTTCAGTATGTGGTCCCAAGATTCTCTCTGAAAACTCGGATTCGGTTTGATCAGGTAGAGTCTTCTGGCGACATTCAATTGGTGACCGTGCGGCCAGAAGCCGGAGCTGAAGTAATGACATTGGTTTCTGGGGAGACGGTTTACATTACTGCCGCCGGCGGGGCCGTCGAAAGTTCTGATTATCGAGCGTTTGTTGATTGGCTTGTCAGTGAGCCGGGTCGGGCAACGATTGCTGACTTTGAGTTGGATGGTCAGCAGATCGCGATTCCGACGGCCGCCGATGAAGCTGCTCCGATTGAGATGGTCATTGTCGGAAATATTGACCATGGCCGAGAGTTGTCGCGTGACCACTGTCGCCGCTGTCACAAAGTTGATCGTGCCGACAAATACGCAGGCATTGATAACGCGCCCTCGTTCCATGCAATGCGAACGTTCGATGACTGGCATATCCGGTTTTCGACGTTTTACGCTGTGTCGCCGCATAAGGCTTTGATTTCGGTCGAAGGATCTGGGATTGAAAAAAATCGTGCTTTGATCACGATTGCGCCAATCGACCTGCAAATGGACGATATCAACGACATCGTTGCTTTTGTGCATTCGTTGACGCCACTTGACCTGGGTAAACCGATCCAATTCAATCCCTAGCTGTCGAGGTAATCGTCGGTCGTCCTAACTCGTGGACGATCGGGACCACGCAGAGGTGCATTAGCATCATGGTACTGTGCACTAATGCGGCAGTCGTCACACATCTTCACTAGTTTGGTATTGTCCGAATCGGTATACATCCAATGGTTGCCCTCGAGCTTTTGAATGATGCGTTCAATTGTGGATTTTACACCGAACGGACGCCCGCACTCGACACACTCAAATGGATCCTCACCGTGCAATGAAGTTTGTTCTAGTGTTTGTGGTCCGAAGCTAAGCTGCGGCTTCAGTGTGATCGCTTGTTCAGGGCACGTGTTGGCGCATAGACCACACTGGACACACGCATTTTCCACGATGTTGATTTCAGGGCGATCTGAGCGATCATTGAGGGCACCGGTTGGGCATTGTGAAACGCAAGCTAGACATAATGTACATTTTTCCGAGTTGACTTCGATCGTGCCGTAGGGGTCACCGGACTCGAGAGCGATTGAACTGTATGACTCGCCATCGTGTCCAAGAAACGCAGCTGTGACTCGTTTGGCGACTTCGCGACGATGACCAAGTAATGCGATTTCTTCATGCTCGAAGGCTGGCATTCGCGTTCCAATCAGGGCTTCTTCAAGTGAGGCAATATCGTTGGCCTCGATGACTTTGACACGCTGAGTGTCGACACCTGTCGCGCCTAACAATCGATGTGTTAATGCCGATTGATTTTCGATTGCTGTCTTGGCTGTTTTCGGTG
>CACBSE010000012.1 GCA_902541775.1 uncultured Litorivicinus sp.
AACCAATGGCTTTTCCGCTTTCAAAGTCGGCACTGCCTGGCGTTGCATGTTTGATCCCATCAATGCGCGGTTCGCGTCGTCGTGCTCAAGGAATGGAATCAGTGCCGCAGCAACAGAGACAACCTGACGTGGTGAAACGTCCATGTAATCCACGCGCTCTGGTGGCATCACTGCAAACTCATTCAAGTGACGCACAGGCACGAGTTCTTCAACCAACTCACCCTTGTCATTCAACTGTGCAGACGCCTGTGCAATCACAAAGTCTGATTCTTCAATCGCAGACAGATAAAAAATTTCATCGGTCACTTTACCGTTTTCGACGCGACGATATGGCGACTCGAGGAATCCGTAACGATTCGTCCGGGCATAGGTAGCCAACGAATTGATCAAACCAATGTTTGGACCCTCTGGCGTTTCAATCGGACAGACACGCCCATAATGCGTCGGGTGTACGTCACGGACTTCAAAGCCTGCGCGCTCACGCGTCAAGCCACCGGGTCCCAACGCAGAAACACGACGCTTGTGCGTAATTTCCGACAATGGGTTGTTCTGATCCATGAACTGCGAAAGCTGACTCGAACCAAAGAATTCTTTCACAGCTGCTGCAACTGGCTTGGCGTTAATCAAATCACGTGGCATCAAACCTTCTGTTTCGGCCTGTCCAAGACGCTCACGAACAGCACGCTCAACACGTACCAAACCAACACGGAACTGATTTTCAGCCATTTCACCGACTGACCGGACGCGACGGTTACCGAGATGGTCAATGTCATCGACCACCCCTTCACCATTACGAATGTCAATCAAGGTCTTCATCACCGCCAAGATATCGTCTTGTGACAGTGTACCTTCACCAAGCTCAGTGTCTCCACCATCAAGCTTTCGTGTTCCAACGCGGCGATTAAATTTCATACGACCCACTGAAGATAGATCGTATCGATCCGCAGAGAAGAACAAGCTCTCAAATAAGTTTTCAGCACTTTCCTTTGTTGGTGGCTCGCCTGGACGCATCATGCGATAAATTTCAACAAGCGCTTCCATTCGATTCGACGTGGAATCGGCAGCCAAGGTATCTGACATGTAAGGACCACGATCTAAGTCGTTGGTGTAGATACATTCAATCGTTTTCACGCCCGCTTCACGAATGGCATCGACTGATTCCAACGCTAAAGGCTGATTGGCCGCAGCGACCACTTCACCCGTGGCCTCATTGATAACATCCTTTGCGAGCACCTTACCAACAAGGTATTCGCTCGCCACCTTGAGCTCTTCAAGCTTGGCCTTCTGAAGCTCGCGAACGTGGCGAGCTGTGATCCGCTTGCCAGCCTCAACAATCACATCGCCTTTAGCATTCACGATATCAAAACCGAGTGTTTCACCACGCAAGCGATCAGACACCAGAGTCATGAACACATCCGTCTTATCGAAACGAAATCCAGTGGTTTCAAAAAAGTGACTCAAAATCGCTTCATCTGACATTTCCATTGCACGGAGCAATATTGACGCAGGTAGTTTCCGACGACGGTCGATACGAACAAATACCTGATCTTTCGGATCGAACTCAAAATCCAACCAAGAGCCACGATAAGGAATGATCCGCGCTGAATAGAGCAACTTGCCGGAACTGTGAGTTTTTCCCTTGTCATGCTCAAAGAACACACCAGGTGAGCGATGGAGCTGTGACACAATCACGCGCTCAGTCCCATTGATGACAAACGTACCGTTCTCAGTCATGAGCGGAATTTCACCCATGTACACTTCTTCTTCTTTAATATCTCTGACCGACTTGTTTGATCCTTCTTTCTCAAAAAGAATTAAACGGACTTTGACACGTAGTGGAGCCGCATATGTATCACCACGGAGGATACACTCCTTCACATCAAACACAGGCTCGCCTAGGCGGTAGCTCATATACTGAAGCTCAGCATTACCCGAGAACGACTGGATAGGAAAAACCGACTGGAACGCAGCCTCCAGACCAGTTGATTGTTCAGTATTTTCTATCGAACCGCCCGTTAAGAACTCGCGATATGAATCAAGCTGAATTGCCAAAAGCTGCGGAACCTCCATCACCGATGGTAGTGTTCCAAAGTCTTTCCGAATACGTTTTTTCGCTGTGTACGAGTAAGCCATTTGCCTTCCTCAACGTGTGAAAGTCCATCCACCACGGATGCACTGTGATTCGTAACCCTAAGGGTTCCGGAAAACGCATATTGGCGTTTTCCGCAAACCTTAATCGTTTAAAGCGCAAAAAGGCCGGTGGTCTAAACCACCAGCCAATCTGCAGATCCGCTCAAGAGCGGATCAATAACATTACTTGAGCTCGACAGATGCGCCTGCTTCTTCAAGCTGCTTCTTAATGTCTTCAGCTTCGTCTTTCGACGCGCCTTCTTTGATGGTATTAGGGGCGCCATCAACGAGGTCTTTCGCTTCTTTCAGGCCAAGACCTGTAACGCTACGAACGACCTTGATCACGTTCACTTTCTTGTCACCAGCTGATGCGAGAACAACGTCAAATTCGTCTTTCTCCGCTGCTGCACCAGCGCCAGCGTCACCACCAGCTGCTGCTACAGGAGCTGCTGCAACTGCTGCTGCTGCTGTTACACCGAATTTTTCTTCCATTGCTGAAACAAGTTCAACAACGTCCATCACGCTCATTTCGGCGATCGCGTTCAGGATATCTTCCTTAGACAGTGCCATGGTATTTCTCCAATTTCGTTTACAAACTATGTCAATTGAAAGCCAACGGGATTAACCCGTTTTCTTCGCTTCACCAACTGCTGCAACGGTGCGAACCAGCTTACATGGAACCTCGTTCATCGTACGTACGAACTTGGCAACAGGTGCGGTCATCACGCTCATCAGCATTGCAATCGCTTCGTGCTTAGTTGGTAGCTTCGCAACAGCATCCACCTGAGATGCATCGAGAAGTTGACCACCGATCGCAAGAGCCCGAATTTCGAGTTGATCGCTTTCCTTCGCGATGTCCTTAAACAGCTTTGCAGCTGCTGAAGGCTCTTCCAGTGAGAAACCAATCAATGATGGTCCCACCAGCGCGTCAGTCAGACACTCAAATTCAGTTCCTGCTACAGCACGCTTAGCCAGGGTATTTCGAACAACTCGGAGATAGATCTTTCCGTTACGTGCTCTTTCACGCATTTCGGTCAGAGCTTTGACTTCCATACCCCGGTAATCCGCGACTACCGCAGACAAAGCATTACCGGCAGCTTCGTTGACTTCGGCGACAATCACCTTTTTGTCTTCGAGCTTTAACGCCACGCTTTGCTCCTTTTCAGGATGAACCAATTCACCAGATTTCTGGTGAACCCCTGGCGGCCTTCAATACACAGAGTGTAAAGGGGCTGCCGTCTATGCAGGCTGTTTCCATTTAGGCCCTGAGGCACCTGCAGTCTTTGACGGATCCCGCGAACGGGAACCCTCAAATTCTTTTATACGTTCAGTCCAGACTGATCGACTTGGACTCCAGGGCCCATCGTTGTCGATACAGATACTTTCCTAAAATAAATGCCTTTGGCTGAAGCAGGCTTCGCCTTCTTCAAATCACCAAGAAGTGCATCAAGGTTGGCCTTTAGCGCATCTGGTGCAAACCCAACTTTGCCAATCGCCGCGTGAATGATGCCATTCTTGTCCGTGCGATAACGCACCTGACCCGCCTTCGCATTTTTCACTGCTTCCTCTACATTTGGGGTCACAGTCCCCACTTTTGGGTTTGGCATTAAGCCACGCGGACCCAGCACAGTTCCCAACGTACCCACCACACGCATTGCGTCTGGGGTCGCGATAACCACATCAAAATCCATCCGGCCGCCCTTAATTTCGGCTGCCAACTCATCAAAGCCGACTATATCCGCACCGGCTGCTTTTGCTTTGTCGGCGTTTTCACCTTGAGCAAAGACAGCAACCCGAACATCCTTCCCAGTTCCATTCGGAAGAACTGTCGCACCACGAACGACCTGATCACTCTTCCGAGGATCCACGCCGAGATTAACTGCAACTTCAACTGACTCGGTGAACTTCACAGTCGATAGTTCGGATAGCAGGTTCACTGCTTCTTCAAATCCATAGACCTTATTAGCATCTACCTTTTCAGCGATCATTTTCTGACGCTTAGTTAACTTCGCCATCAGTTGACTCCTTCTGAATCGATACCCATTGACCGTGCAGTACCAGCAACTGTGCGAACCGCCGCATCCAAATCTGCCGCTGTCAGGTCAGGCTCCTTGGCCTTTGCAATCTCTTCGAGCTGCGCGCGCGTGATTTTACCAACTTTGTCTGTATTCGGTCGTGACGATCCACTCTTCAGACCCAAAGCTTTCTTAATCAAAACAGACGCCGGTGGAGTCTTGGTGACAAACGTAAAAGATTTATCCGCATAAACCGTAATTACGGTTGGCACAGGGAGACCTTGCTCCATCTGCTGGGTCGCAGCGTTAAATGCTTTACAGAATTCCATAATGTTAACGCCCTTCTGACCAAGGGCAGGACCAACAGGCGGCGACGGATTCGCCTGACCTGCTGCAATTTGCAACTTAATGTAGCCGTCAATTTTCTTGGCCATGTTGTATCTCCTTAAATGGGTACAGACGCTTTCCAGCTCCCCGTATTGCTTCAGGTGAGATTAGCCCTTCTCAACCTGACCAAATTCAAGCTCAACAGGCGTTGAGCGACCGAAAATAACCACCGCAACTTGCAACCGGTTCTTTTCATAATTCACTTCTTCGACAGTACCCGTGAAATCAGCAAACGGACCGTCAGTCACGCGTACCAATTCACCCGGCTCGAACAAGGTTTTCGGACGCGGCATTTCTCCGCCCTCGGTCACACGATCGAGGATCAAAGCAGCCTCTGCGTCTGTAATCGGCGCAGGTCTGTCAGCATTACCACCGACAAAACCAAGAACTCGGGGAATCCCTTTCACCAGGTGCCAGGTTTCGTCGTCCATTTCCATGTTGACAAGCACATAGCCCGGATAAAACTTCCGCTCACTTTTCCGTTTCTTGCCGTCCTTCATCTCAACGACTTCTTCAGTCGGAACGAGAATGTCACCGAAACGATCTTCCATATCATGCAAAGCAATCTGCTCTTGCAGACTTCGCATCACTGACTTTTCATATTGAGAAAAGGCTTGTACTACATACCAACGCTTCGACATTAAATTATCCAATCAACGAGGCAATGATCCAGGCAAACAGACTGTCTAGCGCCCACAAAATCAAAGCGACAATCAGTACGACCACAACAACAATGGCTGTTGTTTGTCCAGTTTCTACCCGTGTCGGCCAGATAACTTTCCTAAGCTCAACACGCGCCTCTTTCAGCATTTCCCGGAAAGCAGCACCTTTTTGCGTCGTTAACGCAATCCCAGCAGCTAATGCCGCCAAGAACACCAATGCAAGGACACGATAAAGAAGTGACTCACCCGCGTAATAGCTGTTACCGACAACGCCAACCGAGATGATGGCAACCACGATCAACCATTTCAGGTGATCAAGGCGCGATGGTGTTTCCACTTTTGCGTTCATACTTCCTCTGCGTCCAGTTAGGGACCTGCTCATATGGCAGGCCAGGAGGGAATCGAACCCCCAACCTCCGGTTTTGGAGACCGATGCTCTGCCAATTGAGCTACTGGCCTAACATTGTCGAAGACCTCTCTCGAGGCCTCAGCTATTGTTTGTATCAGTCAAGAATTTTGGAGACGACGCCGGCACCGACAGTACGGCCACCTTCACGAATCGCAAAACGCAGACCGTCTTCCATCGCAATCGGCGCAATCAGCTCAACTGATAACTTCACGTTATCACCTGGCATCACCATCTCTGTGCCTGAAGGAAGTTCACATGCACCAGTCACATCCGTGGTACGGAAGTAAAACTGTGGACGATAACCTTTAAAGAATGGTGTATGACGACCGCCCTCATCCTTCGACAAGACATACACCTCACACTCAAACTTGGTGTGCGGAGTAATCGAACCTGGCTTCGCCAAAACCTGACCACGCTCAACTTCATCACGCTTCGTACCGCGCAGAAGAACACCTACGTTCTCACCCGCTCGACCTTCGTCAAGCAACTTACGGAACATCTCAACACCAGTACAGGTCGTCTTCGTTGTTTCCTTTATACCAACGATCTCAATCTCGTCGCCAACGTTGACAATACCGCGCTCAATACGACCAGTCACAACCGTTCCACGACCAGAAATCGAGAAAACATCTTCGATTGGCATCAAGAATGATTGATCAATCGCACGCTCTGGCTCAGGAATATACTCGTCCAAGGTCTCAATCAACTTCTGAACCGCTGGCATACCAATGTCAGATGTATCACCTTCCAATGCCTTCAGTGCAGAACCAATAATGATTGGCGTGTCGTCACCTGGGAACTCGTACTGATCCAACAGCTCACGAATCTCCATCTCAACCAGTTCCAATAGCTCAGGATCATCAACCATATCTGCCTTGTTCATGAAGACAACGATGTAAGGAACACCAACCTGACGTGACAACAAAATGTGCTCACGTGTCTGTGGCATCGGACCATCCGCTGCAGAACAAACTAAAATCGCACCATCCATCTGTGCTGCGCCGGTAATCATGTTCTTCACATAGTCAGCATGGCCCGGACAGTCAACGTGTGCGTAGTGACGTGTGTGTGACTGATACTCAACGTGTGACGTCGAAATCGTAATACCACGCGCACGCTCTTCAGGTGCATTATCAATCTGGTCAAACGCGCGCGTCTCACCACCAAATACTTCCGCTCCAACACGCGTCAACGCCGCTGTCAAAGTCGTCTTACCATGGTCAACATGACCAATCGTGCCTACGTTTACGTGCGGCTTACTACGCTCAAACTTCTCTTTTGCCATGTGAACGGTACCTCGTTCCTTTTTCTTCGTGTTGGTGCGACATAAAACGAACGTACAGCACTCCGCCCGTCCGTGCATACAGTCCAAACTGGTGGAGGGGGCAGGATTCGAACCTGCGTAGCCATAGGCAACAGATTTACAGTCTGCCGGTTTTAACCACTCACCCACCCCTCCACACACCCAGTCAAACTGGGCTAGTGGTGCCGGCACCAAGAATCGAACTCGGGACCTTCGCATTACAAGTGCGCTGCTCTACCATCTGAGCTATGCCGGCAAAATCTAAACCACATTCCTGCAATTCAGGGCGCGAAATTTAACCAAAAGGGGCGCCTGATTACAAGGACTTTGTTAAAAAATATTACAGCCCACGGAAAAATCGATGGATCCCCAAAAACACTAAATTTGGCTGCACAATCACATGATCTGGAAGGTGTCCAGCGAGCCATTCGCCATCGCCACCAGTCACGACCACTGCATCGATAGCCGAAGATGTGTTGCGAAGTGCACATTCGCACATCGACACCAAACTCATCCGAATACCGTGTTCAACTGCCAGCTGCGTATTTCGGCCCGGCTCAAGTTTCGCTGAATATAGCCTGTCAGCAACACTGCCGATTCGCGCAGTCCTCAGAGTGAGACTATTCCGGGCCAATGACAGGCCCGGAAAAATATAGCCACCCTGGTGCTCACCATTGGAGACAAAATCAATGGTGCAGGCAGTTCCCGCATCAATCACGCAATAATTCGCTCCAGTACTAAATGCGCCCAGCATGGCAGCCACTCGATCTGTGCCAATCTGATCAGCAGATGTTGATCCCAGAGAGAACCAAGGTGGCAGATGAGCCAAATGCATTTCGCGAACACCACAGTGAGATGCGGATAAGCTGTCGCAGTAAACCGACACTGCGTTCGTTAGCTCTGGGTCAGACACACTGCAAATCGCTACCGACCGAACCACTGACCAATCGATCAAACGCAACCCAGATTCTAACGCAACTGCCTCAATATGCCCCTGATCTACGGCGTGATCATCAACCCACAAACACCATTTCAGCAGACTGTTTCCAAAATCAATGAGTAAATCCATTATCGAGGCCTCACGCTGACGTCACCGGCGGACACATATTCTGTCCCAGCATGTGTCAGGATACATAACCGACCGAACTCATCGATACCATTCGCGATCCCTGAGATCTGTTCGATCCCAGAGATCACATTGATCTCTCGGCCATTGAGTAGAGAGACTGAGTTGTAGCGCTCGATCCGATCTGCAGGATTTCGACTCGGATATTCATTCATCGCCGAACACAAGGCGTTGATTAGAGATCCCGTATCTTGGTCTGTCCAGGCATGATCTGACACATCGATCATCGACGTTGTCAACGCGTTAACACCTGACGTTGGCCACAAATTTAGCCCAATGCCAATCACAGCAAAAGTGCGATCTTGATCACCCTGAAGTTCCATTAGTAAACCAGCGAGTTTGCGCTCATGGACCCACAAGTCATTTGGCCACTTAAGGCGAGCATTGACGCCAAGTCCATTCAGGACCTGACAAATCGCAACCCCAACGTCAATTGAGAGTCCCGTGAGATCCTGAATACCGCAATCAAGCCAGGCGCCGACCGAAAACATCAACGCATCACCTGGTGCTGCAATCCATCGCCTATCTCGACGGCCCCGCCCTTGATTCTGATATAACGAAATAAGACATCGCTCTACCTGTGATTCAAGGACCAAAGTATTGGTTGAGCAAACCTCAGGCAACAGATCGACTTCTATCCCCACATGATCCTGTATCGTTAGGAGATCCGGTAAATAAACCGTGTGACTCAATCGGTATCCAAGGTCACTGGCCTCGATGTCAACACCGATACACCTCAGGTATTCCACACGCTGCCAGACAGCAGCTCGCGAAATTGAAATATTTGCCCCCAACTGAGAGCCCGAAATTAATTCACCTTTGGCAAGTTGCTCCAGGACTGGTAGCCAAGTCGACGATTTCATGAAAACTCTGCGCCCCCTTTTTTGACGTCGCCTGGAGCATAGAGAACAAGCAAAACTCCTGCAGCCGCAAGACCAATACCAGGCAAAGCGTCAAAAGGCATGACTTCATCCACCACGAACCAAGCGATCAAAGCTGCAATCCCAGGTACTAAAAACATGATGCTAGTAACTCGAGAAATGGCTCCAAATCGGACCATGGTTAACATCAAAAAGATTCCAAGCAATGAATTACCGAATACAAGATAAGAAAGAGCACCAATCATCGAGGAAGACCATTCGGTTTGATAGCCTTCAAAATACAGTGCGATCGGGACACTCACAAAACTCGCGAATGTGTATTGAATGACATAAACCAGTAATGGATGGCATTCTGAACGCCGTCGTTTGTCATAAACCTGGCCGAGAGAAAGTGAGACAACCGCAACAAATCCGAGCACCGCACCTAATAATTCGTGATCGGAAGAGTGACCTTGAACAAAAATAACCCAAGATGCGCCGAGTAGACCAACCATCAAGCCAACCCAAATTCTGACCGAAGGAATACGACGATTGACCATCGAACCGACCATGGTGATTAAGACTGGCTGAGACGCAGCGAATAGCGCCAGTACTCCAGCCGACGCTCCGAGAGCCAATCCGAAATAAATGCAGAGGAAATGACCCAATTGCAGAAAGGTCGCTACGATTAATAGATCCCTCAACGCTGGGCTTGACGGCCACACTGGACGAACAATCAACACAAAAGGTAGGAGCACAAGAGCCGCTCCAACAAAACGAAGCGCCAGCAGGTTCAGAGGCGTGGTCGACTCCAGTGCAAGTTTCGCAACGCCGTACCCGGCGCTCCATACGAATAAAAATAACCAGGGTGCGATTGGTATCCAACGTGGCTCGTTTGTCAAACTCATACACAAATCCTAGAGAGTCGGAAATAACTCGGCAATAAAAAACCCCGCCTTCACAGAAGACGGGGTTCTACACGATAAGATGCCTGACAATGACCTACTCTCACATGGGGAGACCCCACACTACCATCGGCGCTAAGCGGTTTCACTTCTGAGTTCGGGATGGAATCAGGTGGTTCACGCTCGCTATTATCGTCAGACAAGCTGGTATGCTGTACCGCAACGCCGCACAACAAATAGGGTGTTGAATTAACAAGTATTAGCACATTTGGTGAAATCGTGTCATCAGTCCTCGATGAGTTCGAGGATTGTATGATCAAGCCTCACGGACAATTAGTATTGGTTAGCTCAACGCCTCACAACGCTTACACACCCAACCTATCAACGTAGTAGTCTTCTACGGTCCTTTAGGGGCCCGAAGGCCCGGGAGATCTCATCTTGAGGCAGGCTTCCCGCTTAGATGCTTTCAGCGGTTATCCTTTCCGAACATAGCTACCGGGCAATGCCACTGGCGTGACAACCCGAACACCAGGGGTTCGTCCACTCCGGTCCTCTCGTACTAGGAGCAGCCCCTCTCAAATCTCCAACGTCCACGGCAGATAGGGACCGAACTGTCTCACGACGTTCTAAACCCAGCTCGCGTACCACTTTAAATGGCGAACAGCCATACCCTTGGGACCGGCTTCAGCCCCAGGATGTGATGAGCCGACATCGAGGTGCCAAACACCGCCGTCGATGTGAACTCTTGGGCGGTATCAGCCTGTTATCCCCGGAGTACCTTTTATCCGTTGAGCGATGGCCCTTCCATACAGAACCACCGGATCACTAGGACCTGCTTTCGCACCTGCTCGACTTGTCAGTCTCGCAGTTAAGCACCCTTATGCCCTTGCACTCATTGCATGATTTCCGACCATGCTGAGGGTACCTTCGTGCTCCTCCGTTACTCTTTGGGAGGAGACCGCCCCAGTCAAACTACCCACCACACAATGTCCCTGACCCGGATTCACGGGTCTAGGTTAGAACCTCAAACATGCCAGGCTGGTATTTCAAGGTTGACTCCACCGAAACTAGCGTCCCGGTTTCAAAGTCTCCCAGCTATCCTACACAAGCATATTCAAAGTCCACTGTGAAGCTGTAGTAAAGGTTCACGGGGTCTTTCCGTCTAGCCGCGGATACACTGCATCTTAACAGCGATTTCAATTTCACTGAGTCTTGGGTGGAGACAGCGCCGCCATCGTTACGCCATTCGTGCAGGTCGGAACTTACCCGACAAGGAATTTCGCTACCTTAGGACCGTTATAGTTACGGCCGCCGTTTACCGGGGCTTCGATCAAGAGCTTCGCATACGCTAACCCCATCAATTAACCTTCCGGCACCGGGCAGGCGTCACACCCTATACGTCCTCTTACGAGTTTGCAGAGTGCTGTGTTTTTAATAAACAGTCGCAGCGGCCTGGTTACTTCGACCAGCAACAGCTTAGGACGCGAGGTCCATCACCGTCACTGGCGCACCTTCTCCCGAAGTTACGGTGCCATTTTGCCTAGTTCCTTCACCCAAGTTCTCTCAAGCGCTTTGGTCTTCTCGACCTGACCACCTGTGTCGGTTTCGGGTACGATCCCACGTGACTGAAGCTTAGAAGCTTTTCTTGGAAGCATGGCATCAATGACTTCGTTTCCGTAGAAACTCGACATCAGATCTCAGCATTGAGAACCCGGATTTGCCTAAGCTCTCTGCCTACATCCTTGAACAGGGACAACCAACGCCCTGATCACCTAGCCTACTCCGTCCCTCCATCGCATCACGTGGTGGTACAGGAATATTAACCTGTTTCCCATCGACTACGGCTTTCGCCCTCGCCTTAGGGGTCGACTCACCCTGCCCCGATTAACGTTGGACAGGAACCCTTGGTCTTTCAGCGAGGGGGTTTTTCACCCCCTTTATCGTTACTCATGTCAGCATTCGCACTTCTGATATCTCCAGCAAACCTTACGATTCGCCTTCACAGACTTACAGAACGCTCCTCTACCATCTCTTACGAGATCCGCAGCTTCGGTACTAGATTTAGCCCCGTTACATCTTCCGCGCAGGCCGACTCGACTAGTGAGCTATTACGCTTTCTTTAAAGGGTGGCTGCTTCTAAGCCAACCTCCTAGCTGTCTGTGCCTTCCCACATCGTTTCCCACTTAATCTAGATTTTGGGACCTTAGCTGGCGGTCTGGGTTGTTTCCCTTTCCACGACGGACGTTAGCACCCGCCGTGTGTCTCCCATGATTGCACTCCTCGGTATTCGGAGTTTGCATCGGTTTGGTAAGCCGGGATGGCCCCCTAGCCGAAACAGTGCTCTACCCCCGAGGGTGATACATGAGGCGCTACCTAAATAGCTTTCGAGGAGAACCAGCTATCTCCGAGCTTGATTAGCCTTTCACTCCGATCCACAGCTCATCCCCATCTTTTTCAACAGATGTGGGTTCGGGCCTCCAGTCAGTGTTACCTAACCTTCACCCTGGCCATGGATAGATCGCTCGGTTTCGGGTCTACTTCCAGCAACTGATCGCCCAGTTAAGACTCGATTTCTCTACGGCTCCCCTAAACGGTTAACCTTGCTACTGAAAGTAAGTCGCTGACCCATTATACAAAAGGTACGCAGTCACCTTACGGCTCCCACTGCTTGTATGCACACGGTTTCAGGTTCTATTTCACTCCCCTCTCCGGGGTTCTTTTCGCCTTTCCCTCACGGTACTGGTTCACTATCGGTCAATCAGGAGTATTTAGCCTTGGAGGATGGTCCCCCCATATTCAGTCAAGATTTCTCGTGTCCCGACCTACTCGATTTCACAACAAGTGCCTTTTCAGATACGGGGCTATCACCCACTATGGCCGGCCTTCCCAGACCGTTCTCTTAAAACACAAGTTGCTTAAGGGCTACTCCCCTTTCGCTCGCCGCTACTCAGGGAATCTCGGTTGATTTCTTTTCCTCCGGGTACTTAGATGTTTCAGTTCTCCGGGTTAGCTTCCTTACGGATAGTCCTAAGACTGGGTTTCCCCATTCGGAAATCGCGGGATCAAAGCTTGTTTGCCAGCTCCCCCGCGCTTTTCGCAGGCTACAACGTCCTTCATCGCCTCTGATTGCCAAGGCATCCACCGTGTGCACTTTGGTACTTGATCATACAATCCTAGAACTCACAAAGAGCCTCTTCATGCATGGCACCAATTACACGATAAATGCTGATCTATAATCAGCATCACCAAACGCGCCTGTAATCTTTGAAATTGATACAACGTATCCAATTTTGTTGATTACAAAACTTGTTAATCCAACTTGTTAAAGAACACTGACCGCATAGTCATTGAAAAACACAGGCTATGCTTTTCAATAACCACACTAGTATAGAATGGTGGAGCTATGCGGGATCGAACCGCAGACCTCCTGCGTGCAAAGCAGGCGCTCTCCCAGCTGAGCTATAGCCCCACAGTATGGTGGGTCTGGGCTGACTTGAACAGCCGACCTCACCCTTATCAGGGGTGCGCTCTAACCAACTGAGCTACAGACCCGTTCACTGCTATACCAGGTCATTAGATCAAGCAATGCGTGTGAGCACTTAAGCCTCAGTCGACTCATCGTTTAAGGAGGTGATCCAACCGCAGGTTCCCCTACGGTTACCTTGTTACGACTTCACCCCAGTCATGAATCACACCGTGGTGACCGTCCTCCGAAGTTAGACTAGCCACTTCTGGTGCAACCCACTCCCATGGTGTGACGGGCGGTGTGTACAAGGCCCGGGAACGTATTCACCGCGACGTTCTGATTCGCGATTACTAGCGATTCCGACTTCATGGGGTCGAGTTGCAGACCCCAATCCGGACTACGACCGGCTTTCTCGGATTAGCTTCCCCTCGCAGGTTCGCAACCGTCTGTACCGGCCATTGTAGCACGTGTGTAGCCCTACACGTAAGGGCCATGATGACTTGACGTCGTCCCCACCTTCCTCCGATTTGTCATCGGCAGTCTCCTTAGAGTTCCCGGCCGAACCGCTGGCAATTAAGGATAAGGGTTGCGCTCGTTACGGGACTTAACCCAACATCTCACGACACGAGCTGACGACAGCCATGCAGCACCTGTCACTCGGTTCCCGAAGGCACCAATCTATCTCTAGAAAGTTCCGAGGATGTCAAGTGTAGGTAAGGTTCTTCGCGTTGCTTCGAATTAAACCACATGCTCCACCGCTTGTGCGGGCCCCCGTCAATTCATTTGAGTTTTAACCTTGCGGCCGTACTCCCCAGGCGGAGAACTTATCGCGTTAGCTGCGCCACTAAACATACAAGATGTCCAACGGCTAGTTCTCATCGTTTACGGCGTGGACTACCAGGGTATCTAATCCTGTTTGCTCCCCACGCTTTCGCACCTCAGCGTCAGTATTGGTCCAGATGGCCGCCTTCGCCACTGATGTTCCTTCCTATATCTACGCATTTCACCGCTACACAGGAAATTCCGCCATCCTCTACCATACTCTAGCTAGACAGTTTTGGATGCAGTTCCCAGGTTGAGCCCGGGGCTTTCACATCCAACTTACCAAGCCGCCTACGCGCGCTTTACGCCCAGTAATTCCGATTAACGCTTGCACCTTTCGTATTACCGCGG
Organism: uncultured Litorivicinus sp.; assembly: GCA_902541775.1. Lineage (GTDB taxonomy): Bacteria > Pseudomonadota > Gammaproteobacteria > Pseudomonadales > Litorivicinaceae > HIMB30. Next base: position 14,437 of record CACBSE010000012.1, read on the forward strand.
CTGCTGGCACGAAATTAGCCGGTGCTTTTTCTGTAGCTAACGTCAATCTCAGTGGTTATTAGCCACTGAGCCTTCCTCACTACTAAAAGTGCTTTACAACCCTAGGGCCTTCTTCACACACGCGGCATGGCTGGATCAGGGTTCCCCCCATTGTCCAATATTCCCGACTGCTGCCTCCCGTAGGAGTCTGGACCGTGTCTCAGTTCCAGTGTGACTGATCATCCTCTCAGACCAGCTAAAGATCGTCGCCTTGGTGAGCCATTACCTCACCAACAAGCTAATCTTACGCAGGCTCATCTAATAGCGAGAGCTTCAAAGAGAGGCCCCCTTTCATCCTCAGATCGTATGCGGTATTACCCAAAGTTTCCCTTGGCTATCCCCCACTACTAGGTAGATTCCTACGCGTTACTCACCCGTCCGCCACTCGTCGCCCACTAGCAAGCTAGTGTCGTTACCGTTCGACTTGCATGTCTTAGGCCTGCCGCCAGCGTTCAATCTGAGCCATGATCAAACTCTTCAGTTAAGAGTCCCTGAATATTTCAGGCGATATTTTTTGCTCAGACAATCGCAAAACTGCTAAATAAATTTATACAGGTATGCTTGTCTGAAAGTTTGTCGACTTCCAGCTCAAGCACCCACACGCATTGCTTGATCTATTTTTTAAATAACATTCCAGAGGACCTCTCTGAAGCGGACGCGTATTTTAGCGAATTCCGTACTGTTTGCAACCGATATATTCAATATCTCGTGGTCGCTGGTTGCGCCTTTCCCTTCACGTTCGGTTGCCGCATTTTATTGAGCTTTTCCCAAAGTGCAACCGACAATTTCCACCCTTTAAAACGCCGTCAATTACAACCGGTCTAGCAAGGAGCGCGGATGGTACAGTGTTTTCTCCGCCTTGCAAGAAGTTTTCGAAATTATTTTCCAAGCCTTGCCCGTGTCCCTCACTTCTCAAGAGAGCCGCATATAGTGCACACAGTGTGTCGACGACTTTTCACATATTCGTTACTGCTCGGTCACAGTCACGCGAATGAATCGCTTCTTGCCACATTGAAACACATGGGTTTCTGCAGAATTCACGCGATACTGTAGATCTGTTTCAAGCTCACCATTTATACGTACAGCGCCCTGCGTAATGAAGCTTCGCGCCTCGGACGAGCTCTTCGCCAAACCAGTTTCTCTTAACAATACTGCCAATGGAATTCCGCCATCTGCATCCGCAGCCAATGACATCTCAGGCATTTCATCGGGAATATCCCCGGCTTTAAATTTGTTGCCGACACTTTTCGATGCTCGCTCTGCCGCTTCAGCGTCATAAAAGCGTGTAATTAACTCTTTTGCGAGATCCGCCTTAGCAGTATTGGGCGTAATGGAACCCGATTCAACAGATGCCCTCAACGCAGCAAGCTCATCGTTACTCTTGAAACTTAATAAGTCGAAGTAACGCCACATCAGCTCGTCAGAAATCCCCATGAGCTTTCCATACATGTCGCCAGGCGCCTCGTTGAGACCTACATAATTCCCGAGTGATTTCGACATCTTCTTTGCGCCGTCCAAGCCCTCAAGGATCGGCATCATCAAGATGGTTTGCGGCTTTTGCCCTGCATCTCGCTGCAGTTCTCTACCCATCAACAGGTTGAACCGCTGATCAGTGCCACCAAGCTCCACATCTGCCTCCAGCGCAACGGAGTCGTAGCCCTGCATTAATGGATAAAGAAACTCATGAATCGAAATCGGTTGCTGGGCCTTGAATCGTTTATTGAAATCGTCGCGCTCGAGCATCCTCGCAACTGTCAATTTCGCCGACAATCGAACAAAGTCCTGAGGCTTAAGCTCATTCAACCAGCGGCTATTATATTCAACTCGCGTTTTATCTTTATTTAGAATTTTAAACACCTGAGCGGAATAGGTCTCTGCATTCTCAATCAACTGCTCATTTGTTAACGATTGACGCGTCTGATTTTTACCTGTTGGATCGCCTATCAGCCCAGTGAAATCTCCAATCAGAAAAATGATCTCATGCCCGAGGTCCTGGAATTGCCGCAACTTATTAATTAGCACCGTATGGCCCAAATGCAGATCTGGCGCTGTTGGGTCAAATCCCGCCTTGATCTTCAACGGCTGTCCGCTATCCAGCTTGTCCTTTAACTCGTCTAAAGGAAGAATCTCATCTGCGCCACGCGTAATCAGATCGATTGCCTCTCGAAGACTACGCCCATCCACTGTCGCCATAGGTGTTCTCGGTTAACTATTTAAAGCGCCATAGTGTACCTAACCTCCATTCTATTTTTATATGCAACATGCAAATGTTTTGTGTACACTCAATTAAACAGATGATTGAGGCCCGAATGCGCAACCTTATCAATCGCTTAGACGCGATATGTCATCCGTTTCCAGGAATTCACGTTCTTGGTTTGATCAGTTCCATCCTCTTTATAACGGCGGTTCTTTGGCCGACTGTTGGTGAGACTGGAGGTCAGTCTGACCAGACGATGCCGATACCTACGCTTGCCAAAACACTCAAGACCAATCGACAACTCGCTCCACAGTCTGAACCATTTATCATTCGGACTGAACGGGTGCAGGCCGGCGACTCGCTTTCACGACTGTTCAGTCGCCAACATCTCAAACCACGACTATTACATACGCTTACTCAAGCTGAGCAAGGCAATCGCCGCATCTCCCGGCTCAATGTTGGCCAAACAATTGAATTCCGTTATTCCGGCGAGACTCTCGTTGAGCTCGCAGTTATTCAATCCCCATTTCAACAGACTGTTGCTATCCATGCAGAGGGCGAATGGTCGATCGAACAGCGACAGCGCGATCCAGAGATTTACATCGAACACGCTCGCGCGACAATCGATAGTTCTCTGTTTGTCGCGGGAGCCCAGGCTGGACTCCCTGACAATTTAATTATGGAGCTTGCGGATATCTATGGTCATGTCATTGACTTTGTGCACGAGATTAGGAAAGGAGATCAATTCACTGTTACTTTTGAAAAGCGTTATCTTGATGGTGTTTTTATCGAATACGGCAATATTCTTGCTACGGAGTTTGTAAACTCAGATGAAGCATTTCTAGCGGTTCGCTACACAGACAGTCAAGGCGACACTGGCTATTATGATGAAAACGGTGTCAGCTTAAAGAAAGCCTTTCTCCGAGCACCGCTGAATTTCAGACGAATCAGCTCAAATTTCAGCCACTCCAGAAAGCATCCGGTTACGGGGGTCCGACGCCCCCATCGAGGCACAGATTATGCTGCACCAACAGGAACTCCGGTATATGCAGCTGGAGACGGTAAGATCATCCATCGGGGAGCCAAAGGAGGGTATGGAAAGACTATTGTGATGAAGCATGGTACGACTATCACTACTCTTTATGCCCACCTATCTCGCTATGGCAAATTTAGAACTGGCCAACAAGTTAAACAGGGTCAAGTTATAGGTTATGTGGGTTCGACTGGGTTGTCGACCGGACCTCACCTTCACTATGAATTTATTTTCAACGGTGTTCACCGAAATCCTCGGACAATTCTCGATAAGTTACCGAAGGCGAAAAGGCTTCCTCAAACAGAAATCACACGCTTTGAGCATCTGGCAGAACTTTTGATTGCCTCTTTAAACGCACAGCGAAACAATGTTGAACTGGCTTTTCAAACCATCACCAAGCCCAAGTAAACCGCGTTACGCGATTGGACTAATGAGCGGGACCAGCCTGGACGGGCTGGATGCCTGCCTTGTCCGAGAGACAGTGTATGGTTCACGCATTGAAGTGATCCAGTCACACGCAAGCGCGTTCTCCGGAGCGCTTCAAGAAGAGCTGACCCGAATCATTCAGACTGGCCAAGCCAGCCTTCCAGATCTAGTTCGTTTAGAAGCTGAATATACTGATGTAGTCATTGAACAATGTCTCCAACTCATCCAAACGAGTCCTGGACCAATCAGCGTGATCGGCTTTCATGGTCAAACGCTGTGGCACGATCCTGAGGTAGGATCCACGTTGCAAATTGGTTTCGCTGAGCGTCTTTCCGAAAAAACTGGAGTACCAGTCGCACACCAGTTTCGACGAGGTGATATGGCACGAGGTGGCAAAGGCGCGCCCCTCGCGCCTTTGTTTCATGAAACGCACTTTTGTCGCGAGACTGAAAACGTAGCGGTACTCAATTTAGGAGGTATCGCAAATATCTCACTTCTGATTCCTGGACAACCATCGCGCGGATGGGACATCGGTCCAGCCAACACACTCTCAGATGTCTGGCATCAAAAACATCGACAGCGACCCTTTGACCGAAATGGCGAATACGCATCATCAGGTTCGGTCAATCAAGATCTATTGGATGAACTACTCAGTGATCCTTATTTTGCAAAAAAACCGCCAAAAAGTACTGGACGAGAGTATTTTTCTAAGGCCTGGCTCGACAAGGTGCTCGAATACATGCCTCCGCTCGATCCTGCCGACGTTCAAGCGACCTTGAATCAGTTGACAGCCGAGCAGGTGAATAATGCGTTACCAGAAGATATTGACATCCTCGTTGTATGTGGAGGCGGCGTCCATAACGCGCATTTAATGGATTTGATCGATGAGACAGTCGACCCACTTGTCGTTACATCGGACGCCTTTACTGTCGACCCTGACTATGTGGAGGCTGCATGTTTCGGCTGGCTCGGCTTGCAGTGCTTAGATGACCGGCCCCTAGACACGCAAAAAATCACCGGATCAAAAACGCCTGGAGTCCTAGGTTCGATCACACACCCAGTTACAAACTAAAGCTTGCACCGCACCCACAAGTGCTTGAGGCATTTGGATTCTCGACAACGAATTGGGATCCAGTTAACGATTCCGAATAATCAACGGTCGAGCCGACCAAATACTGGTATGACAGCCCATCAACGACTATTTTCACTCCGTCTTTCAGGACCTCAGTATCATCTTCCTGATGCTCGTCATCAAAACTAAAGCCGTATTGAAAACCCGAGCATCCACCGCCTGTCACAAAAACTCGAAGATGGAGATCCGGATTTCCTTCGCCATCAATTAACTCTTTCACTTTCGAAACGGCACGATCAGTCAAGTTAATCGGAGTCGGTACAAATACTTCTGCCATAATCCCTCAAGGGCTCAATGCGTTCATCGGGAGACCTTCCAATTCATTCAACCCAAGCATCAAATTCATGTTTTGAATTGCTTGGCCTGCAGCGCCCTTTACTAAGTTATCGATCACACTTGAAATAATCAACTGCCCAGATTGCTGTTGATACACTCCAATCATGCATCGATTCGAGCCGCGAACCCAGCGTGTTTCTGGATGCTGGTCATCTGCCGTAATTCCCACCGAAGGCTCATCTTGATATCTGGACCTGAACAACTCGCGCGCGTCAGGCAATGATAGCAACGTGGTGACATATGCAGTGACTTCAATCCCACGAATCATTGGCAGTAAATGTGGAACAAATGTTACTAGGACTTCTTGACCCATTTTAGAAATTTGATGTGTCATTTCTGGCGCGTGACGATGACCACCTGCTGCGTATGCGTGGAAATTATCGGAGGCCTCAGCCACGATCAAATCCGAACGTGCCGAACGGCCTGCACCGGAAGCACCACTCTTCCCATCTATGATCACTTGTGGCGCAGAAAGCACGCCTGCTTCAACTAAAGGCATTAGCGCAAGTGCTGAGGCCGTCGGATAGCAACCGGGATTTCCAACCAACTGAGCTCGGGTGATCTCCGCTCGATACTTCTCAGGCAATCCATAGACTGCTTCATCAATCAATTGCGGCGCCCCATGTGGGCCACCATAGGCTGACTCCCAAAGCTTCAGATCACTGAACCGAAAGTCAGCCGCCAGGTCAATCACTCGAACATGACGATCAACGAGCGCATTGGCTTCATGCATAGCGATCTTATTCGGTGTTGCGTAGAAAACGAGATCACACTCAGCAAGCGTCTCAACCGAGGGCTCTTCGAAACCTAAGCCGCCATAATGCGATAACCACGGATACAAAGACGCGACTGTTTTCCCTGCTTCAGATCTTGAAGTGAGGCAACTGACTTCCACACTCGGATGTGTCGCTAACATTCGCAACAACTCGACACCCGTATATCCTGTTCCACCAACGATACCAATACGTTTCACGTGTGATTTCCATCCATTATCGAATTGGGCGCATAATACGCGAAACCGATGAAAAAAGCGTCGTCGACAAGGGACGTCTATGCAAAGCCGCATCAAAGATACCAGCGTGGAGCTGTTGATCGTTTTTGGAATTGGAGGGCTCATTGGTACTCTCATTGCCTGGACCTCTAATGCCTACGTCTCAGGGGTTCAGTTTTTTACAGAACTCCGCGAAAGCAATTCATTTTTCGAGATTTCGTTGGCGGGAAGTCAATTTGAGCTTATCAGTTTAATCTTTCTCTGGATCGCAGCCTGTCTTGTCATTGTCATCCGCCGCGTATTCGGTGTCTTACGGTGGCATGGGCCTGCCGACTCAATTTATCATGCGCAGCAATCGAAAGAGCCTCTCGATATCAAACACGGGATCGCATCAACCTTGACCGCATTTACCAGCGCGGCAGGCGGTGGTTCCGTTGGCCAGTACGGACCATTAGTCCACTTTGGTGCGACTCTGGGAATCGCTGTGAAACGGTTTGTCTCATCGAGACTCCCTCACGAGGTCTATTTAGGCTGTGGTGTGGCAGCAGCCATCTCGGCGGGCTTTGGGGCACCAATTGCAGGCATTGTGTTTGCGCATGAAGCCATATTGCGTCACTTTTCTGTGCGCGCAATTGCACCAATCTCGATTGCTTCAGTCACTGCATCAGCGGTCAGCCAGTCGTTTTTCAATACATCAGCGACGTTTAATATTTCAACATCTGCTCCGGATCTAGTCTCCGTTATCCCAGTACTGATTATCGCGTCGCCAATTATCGCAATCGCCGCAATTGTCTACATGGAGGCACTCCGTCGCTCTGTGGCAATTGCCAAACACACGGGTTGGTCAGCAGAGCGACTTGTCATCACAGCAGCGACGATCTGTGGCCTAGTGGGTATTTGGATTCCCGAGATTCTCGGGCTGGGTATAGGGACCATCAATGCCATGCTGGATGGAGTGTACCAACTGCCTGCACTCATTCTACTTTTGATCACCAAGATCGCCATGACTGCGCTGTGTATTGGATTCGGGTTATTTGGCGGCGTCTTTTCTCCTGCTTTATTCGTCGGCGTCGCTGTAGGTGGGGTCATCAGCCAGGTAGCCATTTTTCTCGGCGTCTCCGATCTGAGCGTTGCGATCAGTATCGCAGCAATGGCTGCGGTCGCCGCAAATGTTATCGGCGCTCCAGTTGCAGCAGTATTGATCATACTCGAGCTGACACAATCTTATGCCTACGCGGTCGCCGCACTGATGGCCGTCATGGCATCGATGCTTTTAACGCATCGATTGTTTGGTCATTCCTTTTTTGATCGGCAACTTCTGGATCGCGGCATTGATCTTTCGCTAGGACGCGAAGCGATTGCTCTATCTCAGCACACGCTTGAACCCCATCTCAGCGACGAGTATATCAAAGTTGATGAAACGACTTCGGGTCAAGCGGCTCTAGAACTGATGCGTCAAGCCGAACAGACCGAGGCCTACGTCGTTTGTGATTCTGGTCGTTTAGCTGGAAAATTGTCGGTACACCAAGCGATTCAAGCCGATAACCAAACAGTCTTTCAATTTGCTGACGCTGATCCAGTGCTGCTCAATCTCGATGATTCACTCCAACATGCAATGCATACCGTTAGCGACTTTGTTGGAGAATCTGTTCCCATTATCGATAGGGAAACTCGAGAACTGTTGGGGGTCATAACAGAAGGTGACTTATTCAAGGCGGTCATCGATGTGCAATCAACAGTCAGACATCAAGAACGCGACTGATCTTGCCTTTCGGCGATAGTCTTGGTGTACTCCCGTCTCTGTTTTAGGAGGCAGTATGTTTCTTTGGATCAAAGCATTTCACTTGATTGCCGTCGTGACTTGGTTTGCGGCACTATTTTATCTCCCCCGACTTTTCGTCTATCACGCTATGACTGATACAACAGATACAGTTGGAATCGCGCGCTTCAAAGTCATGGAAAGAAAACTACTCAATGGCATTATGACGCCGTCAATGATCATTGCAGTTGCACTCGGTATCTGGATGGTGATGCTCGTCCCTGACTATATGTCGCAGGGATGGATGCACGCGAAGCTGACTTTTGTGGTGCTACTAATTGGTTACCACCACTGGTGTATGAAAATTGTTAAGACCTTTAGAAATGATGCCAATCACCGCAGTCACGTTTGGTATCGCTGGTTTAACGAAGCCCCCGTGATCGGATTATTCGCAATCACAATTTTGGTCATCGTCAAACCATTTTAATGCGCGGACTTTATGCAATTACTGATGCCTCAGTTTTTGATGCTGATGAGTTATCGCGACAAGTGGGCGAGGTGATCGATGGTGGCGCAGTGATGATCCAATTTCGTCACAAGACAACCGATCACGGTCTCTATCACGCACTCGCTGAGGCAGTGATTGAAACCTGCCGTACGAGTGAGACTCCTTGTATGCTCAATGACCACATGCGCATGGCGCATACGCTTGGTGCGGATGGCGCACATCTTGGGCAAACCGACGGATCCTTGAGCGAAGCGCGTCAACTCTTAGGTGATCAAGCGATTCTTGGTCGGACCTGCCATAACTCAAAGGGACTTATGGAAGAGGCGGTAAGAGACGGCGCATCGTACTGCGCTTTTGGCCGGCTCTTTGAATCTGAGACAAAACCGAACGCACATGGGTTATCCCTGCCCCATTTGACCGAACTTGTTGAACAATGTCCTGTCCCAGTGGTCGCAATCGGTGGTATCACTGCTGATAATGGCAGACAAGTTTTAAAGACTGGTGTTTCGATGCTCGCGGTATCTGCTGCAGTTTTTCGCGCTAAAGACATCGGTAACGCAGCACGTCGACTCACACAGTTATTTTAAGGAATCAGCATGTCTAAATCAGAACAACTCTTCGAACGTGCCAGCCATTCAATCGCAGGTGGTGTGAATTCACCAGTTCGAGCGTTCCGCGCAGTTGGCGGAATACCTGTTTTCTTTAGTAGAGCGGAAGGTCCATATTTGTACGATGCTGACGGTAAGCAATACATTGACTATATCGGCAGTTGGGGGCCTATGATTGCTGGGCATGCTAATCCACGTGTATTACAAGCTGTGCGTGACGCGATTGAGAATGGCCTGTCATTCGGGGCACCAACAGCGATCGAAACAGACATGGCTGAGCTTGTAAAATCATTCTTCCCATCCATGGAAAAGCTGCGATTTTGTTCGAGCGGAACCGAGGCGACGATGAGTGCGATTCGTCTTGCGCGTGGCTTCACTGGACGTGACACCATAGTTAAATTCGAAGGCTGTTATCATGGGCATTCCGACAGCCTGTTGGTCAAAGCCGGATCTGGCGCTCTGACATTTGGTGTCCCTAGTTCACCTGGGGTCCCAGCTGATTTAGCGAAACATACGCTGAATCTGCCCTTTAACGATCTTGAAGCAGCCACTGAGCTCTTTAATCAAAAAGGCGACTCAATCGCTTGTATTATTATCGAGCCAATCACCGGCAACATGAACATGATCCTGCCGCAATCCGAATACCTAGAAGGTCTCCGCAACCTCTGTGATCAGTATGGTGTAGTTCTTATTTTTGACGAAGTCATGACAGGGTTTCGTGTTGCCAAGGGCGGTGCACAAGCGCTGGTCAACATTCAGCCGGACCTCACCTGCCTCGGTAAAATCATCGGCGGTGGCATGCCCGTTGGTGCGTTTGGTGGGCGCCAAGACATCATGGATATGCTGGCTCCACTGGGACCGGTGTATCAGGCAGGGACACTCTCAGGCAACCCTGTTGCGATGGCCGCTGGGATTGCCACACTGTCTGAATTGTCTCGACCCGGATTTTATGATGCCTTGAGCGCAACCACTGACCACTTCGTTACCGGGATGATTTCCACAGCTTCGGATGCTGGTATCGCCATGCAAGGGGTCAGTCGAGGAGGCATGTTCGGGTTATTCTTCGCAGATCAACCTGTTACTTCGTTTGCTGATGTCACCGCTTGTAACGAGGCAATATTTAAGCGTTTCTTCCATCTGATGCTCAATGGCGGTGTCTATCTTGCACCCTCGATGTACGAGGCAGGATTTGTGTCATCAACGCACAGTGAGTCGGTGATTGATGCAACTCTCGCTGCGGCGAAAGACGCGTTTAAAGCACTTTAAGATCCAGAGGCGCGCGCCAACTGGCGCGCTTTTGCCGCCCCCGCTGCATCGCCGAGCGCATCCTTTGATCGTGCGATCACGGTGTATAAATCGCGCTTCATTGCTTGATCGCTTCCGGCAAGATCGACTCCTTGAGTTGCGATACTCACAGCATCCTCTAGGCTCCCCTGCTCCAAACGCAAGCTCGATAATTGGAAATATACCTCAGGCTCGGTTGGAGCGATCCGCTGGGCACGCTCTAGACGCGCCGATGCACCAGGTAAGTCGCCTGCCGAGCGCAACTCATCAGCTTGTTCGAGGAGTGACAATACAGCGGGGGGAATTTCATTTTGCTGCTTGGGCTGGTCAATCGGCTCAATTTTTGCTGTTGGCTCGATCGGTGTCACCTCGTTACGCTCACCTTTTTCACGCTGTATATCGGGAGTTGGGACCGAAATGACTCGCGGCAATTTCGTCACACGATCATCTTCGTTCGCTCGCCATGAGGCGTCGACCACCGGTGGACGCGATACGGGTGCTTGTGTGCATCCAGCCATCACCACCAAACACGCGATACTTAACCCTAATCGCATCTCATCCTCCAAACCAATTATCCAACCAGCTACCACTTGGTGATTCCAAGCTACCACCTCCACAGAAGCCAGCCTGCGCCGGGCGATATTCTATCGGCAGAGGCCGCTTTTCTGCACCCTCGCATGATTGATCCACGATCTGTCCAGACCGATTCATCCAACCGTACATCAATCCCTCAGGTAAAGTCTTCGATCGATCGCTCCTTTGCACAAACTGAATCGCACCTGCAATAACAGGTAAGGCTGCTACTGAACCGACCAATCCTGCTTTGCGGTTATCATCAAAGCCCACCCACGCAACACCCAATCGGCGCCCATCAGCACCTACGAACCATGCATCACGACCATCATCCGTGGTTCCAGTTTTTGATGCCAAAAGTTGACCATAACGCTGACCAAACGCACGTCCAGTGCCAATCTTCGCACCAACCCTCATCATATGGTCAACCTGAACAGCCGCACGTGCCATCATGAAGCGAGATGATTCGAAATACCGCCTGGATAATTCATGTCCAGAGTCATCCACCACAGTCCTGACTGATTTAAGTGGTGTGAGATAGCCTTGATTTAATAAGCCTTGATAGCGTGTTGCCACTTGATATGGCGACATTTCAGAAACACCCAAAATGGTCGCAGGTGGCTTCGTCGATCCCACAGGAATCCCATAATCACTTAAGCGATCAAGAATCGAATCGAGACCCATTCCCAACGCCAAATGAACGGTGGCCTGGTTGATACTATTGGCGATGACATTTTCGAGCCGAACGACACCCTGCTCTGTTTTCTCATAATTTTTTGGGGACCAGACGTTCCCTTGTCCATCACGAATGGAGACAACCTCATCTCGAACCAAAGTCCCTGCATGAAGCCGAGAGTCTCCCTCAATGGCAGCGGCTACAACGAAAGGTTTAACCAGTGATCCAATTTGCCGCTTTGCGTCAAGTACCCGATGAAACCCTGCGGTGTCATCGCGGCCAGCTAATACCGCCTGAATCTCGCCGGTTGGGATATCAACAACCAATGCCCCTATTTGTGCTTCGCTCGACGGATCCATCCCGATATCTTTGAGGCGGCGCAATGTGTCTTTGCGACCTTCGAGCAACCCACGATGCACTTGGGGATCGAGCGCTGTATAAATTTTCAGACCAGCAGCCGTGAGTTGTTGACTGGTGTAATCATTGGTTAGTTCGCGACGAACCACTGACACATAACCTGGAAAACGACCGATTCGGTCGGCCGGTTGCCTGGGAATAGACAACGGAGTTTTGGCTGCTACCTCGGCCATGGTCGCGGTAATGGCACCCTGAGTAGCGGCTAACGACAGGACCAAATTTCTGCGCTCGAGTGCGCGCGCTGGAAACCGTCTTGGATTCAACGCACTTGGGCCTTTAATCAAACCAATCAATAGTGCTTGCTGGGAAATAGATAATTCATTAATCGGACGACCAAAATAAAACTGTGCTGCGGTCCCAAAACCGTGAATCGCTCGATTACCCCACTGCCCCAGAAAGACTTCGTTCACATAGGCTCCTAAGATACGTTCTTTCGAGAAGCCAGCATCCATCAATATCGCATAGACAGCCTCCAATGCTTTTCGCGTGAGCGTCCGTTCGCGTGTGAGATACAAATTCTTGACAAGTTGTTGCGTTAGCGTACTGCCACCTTGTGCAAATCGACCAGCCAAGACGTTATTCATTGCTGCGCGCATGATGCCAGTGATTGAGATCCCTGCATGATCAAAAAATGCTCGATCCTCAACCGCAATCAACATCTTGATAAAGTCGGCGGGTAGGTCACTCAAGTCGATAATTTCGCGATCTGCGTGAGTTCCTGATAATTGCGCAAGAACCAGTGGCTCAAAGCGGATAATGTCGACTGGCGTTGACGATTGATCAGTTAGCGCGGCGACCTGACCATTTTGAAAAGCAACCCTGATTAACCGATCCGGCTCGAGACCGTCAGGAAATAGATGACCACGCATCCCAATCCACAATGCTTGATCACTTTGTTGATACTGGCCTCGTTCCGGGCGTCCACTGACAACCTGATAATTTAAGAGATCCAGTTCAAAACGTACCTGATCGAGTGAAAATGGTGCGCCCTGAAACAGCTCAAGCGGACGCGCATAAATCTTTGCTCCAATAGCCCAGGAAAGTGATTCAAATTGCCGCGAAAGATGGGCATTGAGATACACTAGACTTAACCCCACTGCTACCAGTAGGGTTAGGCACAATTTAAAAAACATAGGCCACCATCGATTCATGAGTGGCAGTATACCGGGAGGAAGAGGTGAGCGAGACGCTCATTGATGCATTGCGGCAAAAATCATGCTATCCGCATGAAGTCAAAGAGATTGAAGTGATCGAATCTGACCTCGCCTGGATCATATTGACCGGTAACTTTGCCTATAAGATCAAAAAACCAATCGACTTGTATTTCTTGGATGCGAGTTCACTTGAAGCTCGACATTCACTCTGCCAGAGCGAGTTCAATCTGAACCAGCGGAGCTATCAGGAGATGTATCTTGGTGTGGTTGGGATCTATCAATCAGAGACGGGCGTGACCGTCGGAGAGGGCAGTGGGGAGCCAATTGAATACGCGGTCAAAATGCTCCAATTCGATCCGAATCAAACGCTGGATCAAATTCACGATCGCAAACAACTGAACCACGATCGATTGGAAAAGCTTTGCCAATCAGTTTTCGACTTTCACTCCAGTGCGCCGATCTCTGGTATTGAAATGCCTTTCGGTGAACCAAACTCGCTCTACGTCCCCGCACAACTTAACTTTGATCAGGTAAGGCCACATCTGACAGAAGCCAAAGATCTCGCCCAACTACTCCAACTTGAAGCCTGGGCTCACGAGTACCTCAGACGATTGTGGCCTCGATTTGCAGAGCGTAAAGATTTGGGAATGATCCGCGAATGCCATGGCGACTTACACCTCGGAAATGTCATGGAAACTGAATCTAGCGAAATGCGTTTGTTTGACTGTATTGAATATCGTGCCGAATTTCGCTGGATTGATGTGATCAGTGAGATTGCATTTTTAACCATTGATCTAGAGGCCCGCGATGATTTCGCGTCAGCCTGGCACCTGCTGAATCGATACCTCGAGTTAACGGGTGATTATCATGCTCTGTGGGTTTACCAAGGATATCAGGCATATCGCGCGATGGTTCGTGCCAAAGAATGCCTATTAAGATTGAACGCACCGATTCTTCCGACAGAAACTGATACGTCACCGCTCACGCGCTATCGGCGTTACGCGGTTATGGCAGAGCATGCGACCATGATACGACCACGCGTTTTACTGATTACGCTCGGTCTTGATATCGATATCCGCCAATCACTCACGCATCAACTGATCGACGATTTTGGAATGATCCGCCTTCGCTCGGATCTCGAGCGGCAAAGGCTTTACGGCGATCAAGAAGACACTGCGCCCAAAACTTATCGACACCTCGTGGAGTTAGCTGAGTTATCGCTCAGAGCTGGATTCCCGGTTGTTGTCTCAGGTAGCTTCGAACATCCTGATGACCGCGAGCGGTTTCGGCGCCTTGCGGAGTCGCACGGGCTCCTATTTGGAATATTGACCGACGAAGATAGTGCAAAAGCAGCACAGCTTGACGAGGAAGAATTGGCCTCAACGCACGTGCTACGCCTCGATGATTCAGAGCGAATGATCCGTGAAGTACGCGATCTAGGTCAGTCATTCGGTATGTATTTAGGAGTTCAGCGTTGAATACTCTTGATCGTTTCATACACGGGTTTGACGGTTTATTGAGAACCATTGCTCGAGTCAAACCTGAGGCACACAATCCATCTCCTGGAATGGGTGCCCTCGATGATCCAATGACTGAGGATGAAATCAAACTTTCCGGAGGACTGATGCGAGTTAATCATACTGGTGAGATCTGTGCACAAGGCCTCTACAACGGTCAAGCTGTATTTGCTTCAAAGCCAGAGACCGCCGAGGCATTAACCAAGGCAGCCAATGAAGAGCTTGACCATCTGGCATGGTGTCGGGAACGACTGGACGAATTGGGCGCCAAACCCAGTCTACTCGACCCTTTGTGGTATACCGCCTCGTTCGCCCTGGGGGCCGGTGCAGCACTTATCTCAGACAAAATTTCACTCGGTTTTGTCCATGCAACGGAAAAAAACGTTGAACGTCACTTGAAGGAGCATCTCGAACGACTTCCAGACAGTGACCACGCGTCTCGACAAATTCTTGAGCACATGCTTGACGATGAAATCCGACATGGCGAGGAGGCGCTGAGCCAGGGTAGTGAAGAACTCCCTAAGCCAGTCCAGCGGCTGATGTGGGAAGGTGCGAAACTCATGACAACAACCGCAGAACGCATCTGATCAAAATGGCTTATTCAATGACAGCACAAGCGAATTCAGAGGAAAAAGTCTAAGAGCGGAAAGATACGCTTTGACCACTAAGACATTAATGTCACCCGATGACTCAGTTCAATACCTGCGTCTTCAAGCATTTTCGATGCGGAACAATATTTTTGTGCAGATAATGTAACGGCCCGCTCAACCTTCCCTTGATCTAGGTTGTCGCCCGACACATGAAAGTCCATGGTGATTTTCGTAAACACTGCCGGCACTGTATCCGCGCGTTCGGCCTCTAGAAAACACTTGCACGAAGTAATGTTTTGGCGTTGCTTCTTCAAGATTGTAATAACGTCAAAACTCGCACAACTCCCTAGTCCCATCAGGATGAGTTCCATCGGCCGAGGCCCAATATTGCGTCCACCATGCTCTGGAGCCCCATCGACAACCATCGCATGCCCGGAGCCACTCTCCGCCACGAAGGATACTTCTTGATGCCAAGAGACAAGTGATTTCATTGATTAACCCACTCCTTTAAGCGCTTGAGCTCAGCCGCGAGCTCCGCTTCATGAATTTGTAATAACTGTCGTCGCGCCGCATCGTGCTCTCTTCGAATTGTTGCGTCAATTTGTTGTCGCGCCTGCCCAAAAGGCATCGCGAGGATGGCTCCGCTCACTTCATCAAACCGAGTCAATTCAAGAGCGGAAAGCCAGTTCTCCTGATGCGCATCAAGCAGTACCCGAATCCGTAACAAACACTCGGAACGGTCCACCTGATCTGTCAGATAAGAATTAATCAAAATGTGAATGCCCAACAACGCATCCAGTCTCGCTTGTGCTCGTTGATGCTCAAGCGCTTTGACCTGACGCGTGAGCGACCAGGTATACCAGCCAAGGCCTGCAACGATTAGAATCGCGAGAGCAATTAGCCATGGCATTAACAAAGATCCTGAAACAATCCTGTAAGAGCAACACCTGGATCAGGCTGTCGCATGAAAGCCTCACCGACCAGGAATCCGTAAATGCCGTGCGCATGCATCAATTCGACATCTTTCGCCTGCAATATTCCCGATTCGGTGATGAGTAATCGGTCGTCCGGAATGTATTGCAACAGATCAAGTGTTACCTTAAGCCTCGTTTCGAATGTATGCAGGTTTCGATTGTTGATACCGATTAGCTGATTATCCAGTTCAAGCGCTTGCTCAAGTTCACGTTCGTCATGCACCTCTATCAATACATTGAGACCGACAGACAATGCGGTGTCATGCAAGCGCCTTAAATCGGCATCATCGAGAGCAGCCACGATTAATAAAATACAGTCCGCACCCAAGACTCGCGATTCAATAATTTGGTAAGGATCGACCATAAAATCCTTTCGGATGACTGGGAGATCGCATGCCCCGCGTGCCGCCTGCAAATCATCATCAGACCCCTGAAAGAAGTCCTTGTCAGTCAGGATGGATAAACAAGACGCTCCTGCTCTTTCGTATTGTCGCGCATGAAGTGCCGGCTGAAAGTCAGCTCTCAATAGACCCTTCGATGGCGAAGCACGTTTAATTTCCGCAATCACCGCAGATTTTTGAGCCATCGCCTGTTTGACAAGTCGATCAGTAAACCCGCGCGTTGCATCCTGGTCCACTAGCATGCTTTCGAGCTCTTTAATCGATCGTTTTGACTGACGATCCGCAACTTCCTGACGCTTCCTGGCAATGATCCGATCTAAAATTGTTGTCGAACAACTCATGGATTACTCGCCTTTCAATTCTTGTGTCAAACGCGCGAGCGCCTCAAATTTCTGCATGGCCTCGCCAGACTCAATAACTTCCCAGGCCGCCTCAACGCCATCCTCAAGCGAATGCGCACAGCCCGCTGTATAAATTGCTGCACCTGCATTTAAGGCCACGATATCTGACGCAGGATGATCATCAGCTACTAATGCCATTTTGATCAGCTCAAGCGATTGTTCAGCGGTCTCAACAATCAACTCATCGCGATCGCTCAACTCAAGGTCAAAGTCTTGCGGTTTGATTCGATACTCGCGGATACGTCCATCTTTCAATTCAGCAACCCGGCTGGCTGCTGACACACTCAACTCATCAAGCCCGTCCTCTGATCGAACCACTAATACATGGCGTGATCCAAGTCGATGTAGGGCTTCCGCCAAGGGTGTTAACAGCATTTCATCAAAGACACCAAGTACTTGGTTCGGTGCACCGGCAGGATTGGTCAAGGGTCCGAGTACATTGAAAATCGTTCGCATCGCGAGCTCTTTGCGTGGACCAATCGCGTAACGCATTGCGGAATGGTGTGCAGGAGCAAACATGAACCCAACACCCAGGGTCTCGATACAGGTTTTCACTTGATCAGCATCCAGATCTAAGCGTACACCCGCAGCCTCAAGAACATCCGCTGATCCTGACTGCGAGGAAACAGAACGGTTACCATGCTTCGCGACTCGCCCACCGGCAGCGGCGACCACAAACGCGGATGCAGTTGATACGTTGAAAATATTTGCACCATCTCCGCCTGTTCCACAAGTATCAACCAAAAATTCGTTGGGTACATCGACCATTTGGGAGAGTTCACGCATGACACTCGCAGCGCCGACGATTTCGTCGATCGTCTCACCTTTCATTCGGAGACCCATTAGCAACGCTCCAATCTGAGCGTCTGTGGCTTCACCTGTCATGATCGATCGCATAACGGCAATCATTTCCTCAGAATGAAGATCATGCTTTGCGCATACAGTCGCGATCGCCTCTTGAATGGTCATGACCACTCTCCCCCTCTT
>CACBSE010000013.1 GCA_902541775.1 uncultured Litorivicinus sp.
TTGATCAGACGGTACACGGTAGTGACGAACAATTTCCTGTTCGACAGCACCGGCCATCAACGGCGGTCCAGCGAAATACAGATCAACCTCTTTCAGGCCTTCGCCTATCCGCTGTTTTGCCAGATCATGCACAAAGCCTTCGAAAACACTGCCAGCGCAAGCGTCAGAGACATCACTCAAGGCAGCCTCATACTTGATCCAGTCACCATACCCAGACATGCCGGACAAGAACTGCTCGCCTGCAATATCTTGAGCTGCACGACCACCGTAAAAGAAAGAGACTTTCTCGGTCGACCTAGAGCCAGACACCGCGTCGATCGCCCTCGCAACAGAGATCATCGGCGACAGACCCGAGCCGCCCGCTATGAGCACGATATCTCGGCCACGGAAGCCTCGAAAGTAGCCACGTCCGTATGGACCGGTGATAACACACTTCAGCCCCAGTTTTACCTCACTAAAAAGCGCTGAGGTTGCGGCACCTCCTGGGACTTTTTTTATCTGAAAATCCCAAGAACCAGGGCTTCCTCCGACATTACACATCGAATAGGCCCGTGCCCCCTCTACGCCAGGAACGTCAATCAGAGCGAACTGGCCCGGCTCAAAAATCTGTCCTGAGTCGGTTTCAAAACGAAACTCGGAGATGTCATGGGTGACCTCCTCGATCGCCACGAGTTTGCTGGCAAAACGCGACGGGTTATGCACAGGCTCATACTGGTCGAACAGCCGGACTTTAATCTCGAGGTCAGTCTTCGGAACACACTGGCAGGCTAGGTGCCTGTTTCTTTCTAGATCTTTCTCAGAAAGGATATCTGGCTGTCCGCTAGGATAGTCTAAGTCTCCGGATAGAAGTTCAAACCTGCAGTTACCGCAACTACCGGACGCACACTCGTAAGGAAATCCGAGACCCTGCTCCAGCGCTGAACGAAGCAGAAAATCATTATCACACTCAAACGAAACACCATCTTTGATCTGTACCTTCAATGAAAAAAAACTCCTCAGTCCTAAGACATCCCATGACTCTGAAATATTAACGATTTAACTGTCACCGGCACCGTCCTGGACGGGAGCCGGATGCGGCCTAAGTCTACAAACTCAAACTCTTTAAACCGAAGACCGTCCAGCACTAGCAACGGTCTATCGATCTGATACTCAGTGGTGAGTATTCGACCAACGCTCTGAGCGAGGTCCCGATCAAATAACAGGTAGAGCGGTCTACGAGGCCTCGTCCTTTCTGTATCGAGATAAAGGACAACTGCATCACAAAAACACTTCAAGAGCTCGTAGTCAAACTCGCCCGACCACTCGAAAGCCAATGCAAACTCGTCGTAGTCAGAGAGGTCAAACTCGACAATCGCCTGGGTCAGCCTCCTTGTAAGATCATCGACAGATAACTCGTCCGCATCAATAAAGAGCCGTATTACCGGCATGTTCTTCCTGGGCAGTAAAAGACCGGGATCAGACAAGTATCCTGTGTTCCCACTCACCTGAATATTAAACTCCGACGCCCCCAACGCGGTGGCTCGTATGCCGCCCGATGAAGCCTTGATCCGAAAGCCGTTGGGCTGTTCATCAAGTATCTGACGTAGCTGATTACCAAGCGACTGCCCGATATCGTTATGACCATCTGCACCTGGGTCAGCAATGTATTCTGACACGCCACCAGAAAATATAACGGTGTCCACGTCTGACGGAACCTCCAACTCATCTGTCAACCATCGCGTATCGGGGCTAGTTTCACTTCTCAAAAATTTGACTACGGTTCTGGCCAACTTCTCTCCGATTAACTGAACCATGTCATCCGACAAGACATCACCTAGCCCAATCTCTATACCCATCGCGGCGAGTAATTCGGTCGCACGCGGCTCCAATCGAGTGATTCTCCGGTACTTGTCCCAAACTAATAGCCGGCCCCCAACGTGAAACGCCGCAGTCTGGGTTAAGACTCCACTACGGACCAAGGCGAGCTTGGTCGTCCCGCCACCAATATCAACGTTCAATACGCAGGACGATTCCATGCCAGATAGCTCAACCGCTCCAGATCCATGCGCGGCAAGATTGGACTCCATGTGATGACCGGCGCTGGCGCTCAAAAACTCACCACCTTTTTGCGCGATCACATGCGCAATATTCTCAGCATTCGCGCGCCTCAAAGCCTCGCCCGTGAGCAGAACCACACCAATATCTACATCATGGGGGCTAACCTCCGCCTCGTGATAGGCGCGATCAATGAGCGCCCCGAGAGAGCGCGCATCGATCTCAGAGGAACCCTCGTATGGTGTAAAAAATATCGGCGACTGATACAGGAGTCGCCTCTCGACGACCACGTAGCGGGAGCTCAGAGCCTCGCCCTGCCTTTCTAAATGAACCTGGGAGAACACGACCTGCGTGCTACTCGAACCAATATCAATCCCCACAGTCGACAGGAAAATATTATCTTGTTGCCAAAGCGGATTATCCTCGAGCGGTCCCTCGTCGAAGTCATCATCGTGATCGTGGTCGTAGTGATGACCAGAAACGTGGACGTGCTCATTGAATATCCCGTAGTCGTGATCTGTCAAAGCGTGCGATGGCCCCTCAGTTTCCGAGCTTTTATTGCTTGGCTTCGACAAAGATGTTCGCCCCCATAGTAAGATTGTCTCGTTGGTCGCGTACCTGCGAGACCAGTTTAAGCTCTATTATTGCTACCATTTGACTAGTTTAAAGACCTAATTTTATCTGGCGGGGGAACCTGTTCGCTACGCCACAACGCTACCAAGGGATACTATGAGTAAAGACGCAATTGTTTCGGATGATCTGGCGAGGAAGTTCGCGAAAGAAAAAGATACCCCCTATTTAAAGTGGGTGCGTGACGAGGGGCTCGATATCATCGACGCCCTCTACGTAAAGAACCTAAACCACGTCGAGCTCAAGCCTTGGTCTCGTCGCGGCGGATCGGGTGTATACATCAACCATGACGCGTCTCGCACAACCAACGACTGTTACGTGTGTGAAATTCCACCCGGTAAAAAATTAGAGCCGCAGAGCCAGCTATTCGAAGAGACCGTCATGATCTTGTCTGGGCACGGAAAGACCACTGTGAAAAACTTCGCCAGACAGGAAGTCGAGTTTGAGTGGGGACCCGGTGCATTATTCGCGATACCCCTGAACACCATCCACCAGCACTTTAACCTGTCTGGATCCGAACCTGCCCGTTACGTCGCGGTAACTAACGCGCCCCCAATTTTGAACACCTACGGAGACCCCGAGTTCGTCTTCAATACTCGGTATGACTTCTTGGAACGGTTCAACGGAGATCCAGAGTTTTTCGCCGGGAAAGGCGAGCAAAAGGGATTGCTTCTCGAGACAAATTTCGTACCCGACGGGGTCAACCTCCCACTGATCGAGGCCAAGGAACGTGGCGCAGGCGGAGGCCACATTCGATTCAACTTCGCAAAGAGTTCACTTAACAGTCACATCTCACAGTTCCCGATTGGAACCTACAAGAAAGCCCACGCACATGGGCCCGGCGCACACGTCATTATACTTAGTGGCTCTGGCTACTCTCTGATGTGGCCTGAGGGCGCCGAGCCAGAGCGCTTCGACTGGGAAGTGGGATCGATGATAGTGCCACCCAACATGTGGTACCACCAGCACTTTAATACAGGCACAACACCTGCCCGCTACCTCGCGTTCAAGTATGAGGGCGTTGCGATAAGGAACGCCCAGGGAGTACCCAAGGCCTGGATCAGCAAGCGCATTGGCGGGCACCAGATCGACTACGCTGACGAGACACAGGAAGTTAGAGATTTGTTCGAACAGGCTCTGGCGAAGAATGGCCTGACCACACAGATGACGGACGCTTACGAGAAAGAATTAGAGGACCTTCCTCCAAAATTGTAAGAAAAAAAAAGGCCGCACAAGCGGCCTTTTTGTGAATGTTGTTTTAAGTCTTCCTGGCAACGCGAAGCAGGGAAAAAACAAAAACCGTCGCAATACCCGCAGTCACAAGAAGGTGCTCACCGCTCAAACTGTGACTGAAAAGCTGCGTCACCATCATGGACCCATGTTCACCGTGAGCAAGTACGGGCGCTGCGACAGCTGTTAACCCGGTTCCAGATAAAATGCGTGCGATTGTCATTAAGTTACCTCATTTTGAAATCACGTCATGAGTCTAAAGATTAATTCGCTTCGCGAAAGCACACCAATCGTATTCTGACTTGGTTGTCGTTAAGAGATTGTTTACCTTCATCTAAAGCTCTATCTTGACTCCAGTGACAATCCGAAACTTATGCTAGTTATTTAACTAGCAGGACGAGAAACCTATGACGTTACATCTCCACAATAGGAACGCGCTAATCACGGGAGCAAGCCGTGGTCTTGGCCTAGAAATGGCGATCGCAATGGGTGAGGCAGGGCTGGCTGGGATCACCATTACAGCGGCACCAGGGTCTGATGAAACCTCCACACACATAGAAAATGAACTGCAGGCCGCGATTTCAGTGATCGAAAAAACTGGAATGAAAGTGAATGCAGTATTTTCAGACGTCGGTCGCTCCGACGACTGCAAACAAGCTATCGATAGCCACGTAAACGTGTTCCCTTCCCTAGACATTTTGATCAACAACGCGGGTAAAGCTGGCCGTTACGCGCACAAGGGCGAGACCGATAACGATATCTCTGGCCACGATCCAACAGGTATCGCTGAAATTATAGAGACAAACCTATGTGGACCCTACCTTATGCTCCATCATGCGTTACCGCACATGAAAAAACTGACGAGGGCACGCGTGATCAATATTTCAAAGCGAACCGAGTCGATGCATCGCAAGGCTTGGACCCCCTATGGTCCAACTAAAGCAGCACTTGAGGCGGCGACTATCGCTTGGGCGGAGTCATTGTCCGAGACAGGTGTGACCGTGAACACCTTATCACCTGGCGGAGCGGTCAACACGAAATTTGGGACAGGTAAGATCTCTGGCCACGGCATTGATCCGGGCACGATACGACCGATGACGGTCTGGCTCGCGTCGGACGCCTCTGATGGGTTTAATGGGTGTAGGTTTGTTGCAGATAGGTGGGATCCAGCACTTCCGAATCTCGAGGCCGCGCTTGGGTGCCAAGAGAGCCAGATTTTTCCTCGACCTGAGAGGGACACACCTCTCAAAAAGGCTTGGATCTGATCCCCTAGTCACCTAACCGGTAACGGCGCTCAATCATTGCCATCAACAAAACCACCAAACCAATTACGCAGACACCTAAGCCGGTCAAATGGAGATATAGTGGACCGGCTTCTACCCCCAAGATTCCGTAACGAAACGAGCTCACCACCATGAGTATCGGGTTCATTTCAGCGACTGGCTGAATGATGGCAGGCAGTGCTGTCATTGGGAAAAACACGCCCCCCATATACGTCAGAGGCGTAATAATGAAATTGTTAACCCAGTTTGCTTCGTCGTGATTACCAGCAATGATCGCGTTGATCATCCCCAGCGCGGAAAAGATTATCGCCGTGGTAAGCGAGGCAAAGATCAGCACAAAAATATTGTGAATCAAGAACGGATTGAATAGATAGACAACAACCGACACCAAACACATCACGAGAAGACCTCTTAGTACGCCGCCGGACAGATAACCCAAAACAATCGAGACACTCGGTATTGGTGTCACAAACATTTCTTCATAAAAGCGATGGTTCTTGGAGCTGAAAAATGAGCTGCTCACGTTTGAGTAAGCATTATTGATCAATGCCATCGCGATGATCCCAGGGCCGATGAACTGGATGTAGGGCATGTCCAGTATCGAACCGACCTTTCGGCCGATAATCGAACCAAAAATATACAAATAGAGGACCATCGTGATCACCGGTGGCACAAGCGTCTGGGCCTTGATCCTCATAAACCGTCGGACCTCAGTCCGCACAATCGTCATGTACCCGGTCCAGGCAATCTGTTGCATCGAACGGAAGTTATTATGCATCAGCTGCCTCGCGACGCTTCAATATCTTCAACTTTGTCTAACTCCCGGATCTGTTTAAATGTAAACCAACCCCAGACTGACACGGCGAGACCTATGAGGCCACCAACAAGTGCAGTTGGTACCGGCCCCACGACAGACGCAAGCCACCCTGCACGAAACGTTCCCAAATGATTAGACGAGGACGTGCAGAGCGAGTTCACAGCATTCACCCGGCCTCTCAGATCATCAGGTGTACCCAGCTGTACCATCGACATCCGAATGTTCACGCTGACCATATCGACAGCGCCGTATACCACCAGGGCAACACAGCTTAACCACAGCGCCTCGGAGACCGCAAACAAGAGGATGGTTAAGGAGAATATTATCAGCACCGAGAAGAGCTTCCGTCCCACGTTACGCATCGGGCTCATCCTGGCCAACATCAATCCGACCACGACCGAGCCAACTGCGGGCATCGCCCGCAGGAGCCCGAGGCCGTCAGCATCTGTCTCCAGAATATCTACCGCGTAGATTGGTAACAGGGCTATCACTGACCCCAACAACACAATAACAAGATCAAAGAGAATCGCGCCGAACACCAGCATGTTGGCCCTCAGGTAATGAATCCCCGCAAATACCGCCTTGAATGTTCGCGAGTTCTCTGACGATGGCACCGGTATGTTTGGCAAGAATGAGTACATTACCGGGCAAACGAGGACGATGGCGGTCATCAACCAATACACCTCCCTGTCGATCACCGTGATTAAGACACCCGCAGCGAATGGACCGACTGTGGTCGCGAGGTGGCCCATCGTCGAGTTCAACGCAATCGCTTTCGGTAGGATCGTCGGCGACACCAGGTTTGCGAGGAATGCGGCCTGAGCCGGCGTAAAAAATGCGTGCGCTATACCGTGGATAAAAACAAACAGATACACCCAGTCAAGCGACACTACATCTGAGGTCAGGGCGACCGCCATACCGACAAAAGCGATCGCGTCGATCGACGTCGCACCGATCAAGATATCTTTGCGTCTGAAACGGTCAATCACAAACCCCGTCAGGAAAAAAAATACAAAGATCGGGAGAACAAACACGAGCCCAACGAGCGCCAGCTTGAACGCGTCACTTGTGATCTCATAGATGTGCCAGCCAAGAGCGACCGCGACCATCTGCATCGACAGACCAAAGCAAATCCTGGACCCCAAGAACGCTAAAACCGGTAGCTCAAATTTTTCAAACGGTGTGTGCATATAGGACTTCACTGCGATACGTGTCCGATAATAACCCGGGCTCGTGGCCAATTATGAGGTGATTAAGACCGATTTCAGCTCTAGGGCACCCCGAAAAAATTTCGAGTCGGAATCCAAGGTTGCGTATATTCGGGTTTTTAAGGATTCCGAATTGAGTAAACACGACGATCAATGGACACCCCCAACCTGGGTGTTGTCGCTCGGTGCCGGACTGGCCCCGTTCGCTGTGACTTTGGTCGCCCCGGCTATCCCGGCGATGGCTATCGATCTTAAAGCCGACTCAAATATCGCACAGCTCGTCTTGACCACTCTGTTGCTATCGATCGCTATGGGTCAACTGGTCGCCGGGCCCCTGTCTGACCGGTTTGGCAGAAAACCATTATTTTTGGGTGGCGCGATTGCTTACTGCGTTGCGGGGTTCGGTGCAGTATTTTCAGCTACCATCGAGGGGATCATTTTTTTCAGAGTGATTCAGGGTTTTGGGGCAGCAGCTGCGGTGGCTATGTCTAGGTCAATCGTTGTCGACTTCTACGGACGTGACCGAGCCGCGGGTGTCATGTCGACCATTATCGCGATGATGGCGGTCATCCCAGTGCTTGGAACCTCACTCGGCGGAATTATTACCGACTTGGTAGGCTGGCACGGCTCCTTTTTCATGCTGGCCGTGACGGGTTTAATACTTACCGTCTTCGTGGGAACTCAGATCCAAGAAACACACAAGCCTGAACACGTATTTACGTTTGAGGACGCGTTGATGGGCTACCGAGAGCTACTGCAAACTGAACGGTTCCTAGCGAACGCACTCACGACAGCTTTCCAGACCGCTGTTTTTTTCGCGATGATGGGATTTATCGCCTACTCGTTCGAGAGAATGAATATCAGCCCCAAGGAATTTGGGGTATGGATGGCGACCACGTCGGTCGGCTATGTTATCGGAAACCTAGCCAACAAGAGTCTCCTGAAACGATACCGGATTGAAATCATTACGTTGATCGGCGCTATAGCGTCGCTCACCTCTCTCCTGCTGATGGACATCTGGTACAACACGGCCCCTAATTCACCGACTGGGCTCGCCATCCCGATGTTTCTGGTTGGTCTATCCAATGGGGTGATAATAGCCAACTCAATAATTATCGCCTCCTCGGCTATACCCAGACTAAGGGGGTCGGCCACTGGACTAGTGGGCGCGATGCAGATGGGCGCCGGAGGGATCTCCGGGACGGTGGCTATCTGGCTCGGGGCAGATCAGAACACACACGTCGGGATATTAACATTGATCGTGATCAGTTTTTGCTCGCTCCTGTCCGCCTGGTGGTCGTCCAAGCTCTAGCTTCCTCAGTGAATTAAAATCAATAGAACGGGCATTTCAAATTGCTTGTCCTAGTTGGCGAAGAAGCCTGCGATATTAGAGCTATCAGAGACTAGGAAGGCTCCAATGGATAGGAATAAGTACGAAAAATATCAATCGGATATTATCGTTGATCTGCTCAAACAATACGACATCAATCACATCTCCATGAACCCCGGTGCGAGCTTCCGCGGACTCCACGACTCGATTATTAATTACGGTGAAAATGACCCAGAGCTGATGGTCTGCCAACACGAAGAAATCGCAGTACAAATAGCCCACGGTTACGCAAGGGCGACCGGCAAACCGATGGGTGTAATTCTCCATAACCTGGTTGGGATGCTCCATGCTCAGATGGCGGTCTACTATGCCTACATCGACCGAGCTCCGATCTTTATCATGGGCGCAACCGGTCCAATGCACGAGGGCAAGCGACGCCCACACATTGACTGGTCGCACTCCGCGCTAGTGCAAGGAGAGGCCATGCGGAACTACACCAAGTGGGACTACCAACCGCACGCGATTGAGGGTGTCCCCGAGAGTTTCATGCGCGCCTACAGCACGATGGTCACCGAACCTGCCGGCCCTGTCTATATGTGCTACGACGCTTGGCTCCAGGAGGAGAAACTCACCTGTGAAAACCTCGAGATGCCCCCGGAGGATATGCAAAAGGCACCAGCACCGATGGGAGCTGACCCCGAGACTCTGGGGGTGATGGCCGACGTCATCTTGAACGCCAAGCACCCGCTCATCTTGGTCGACTTCATCGGTCGGCAGCCAGGGAACTTCGACAAATTGGTGATGCTAGCGGAGACCCTGGGTTGCGGTGTTTGGGACATCAATAACTCGCTCGCGTTCCCAAACCAGCATCCGCTCTGTATCTCGCTGGACCATGAGTCACTGAAAAACGCTGACGTGATTCTCGGGATCGACGTACGTGACTGGGAAAAGCCGACGCACAAGCTCGTCTCCACTACACGTGAAGTAACGTCTTATGTGCCCGATGACTGTGTCTGGATGGAGATCGGATTCGCGGAGCTCGAGATGTCTGCGTGGGCGTTTGACTATGGCCGGTATCAGCCGAAGCAGCACGTCGCGCTCGGCGACCCTCGTCTCGCGATGCCTGAGCTGGCGAAGATTGCTCAAGCGAAACTAGACGGCGACTCGAGGTTAGTGAGTGCACGTGACGCACGTGTCCAGGCCTTTACCGACAGACATAACAAAATCTTTACCGACTGGCGTGCATCGGCAGAATCGAAGCGTGGCTCTGATCCAATCAGCTACGCAGAGCTGGCGATGATCGCCTGGGACGTGATAAAGGATGAAGACTGGGTCCTTGCGACAGGTACCGCACGCGAGTGGGTCCGTAAGCTTTGGAACTTCGACAAGCCATACCAGCACGCCGGTCGCTCTTTAGGTACCTCGACCCAGATCGGGATGTCTCTCGGTGTGGGCCTCGCCTACCGTGGCACTGATAAGTTGGTGCTCAACTTCCAGCCAGACGGCGACCTAATGTACGACGCGGGGGCCCTGTGGACGGCGGCGAAACACGAGATTCCTATCCTGATCATCATGTGTAACAACCGGGCTTACTACAACGACTGGGAACACCAAGAGCGGATGGCTCATCTGAGGGGCACGGATGTCGAGAAAGCTCACATCGGGATGGACATATTTGATCCAGAGCCGGACTTCGCGACGCTCGCGAAATCAATGGGCATGCACGGTGAGGGTGCGATCACCGACCTATCGGAGATAGCTAGCGCACTGAGGCGGGCAATAGAGGTCGTGAAATCAGGAAAACCAGCGCTCGTTGATATAGTTGTAGCCCATCGCTGATAACTAGCATTTGGGGGGAGCCTCGGATGAGGCTCTCGTAGACAAACCCTAGGGCAACAAAGGCCAGATTCAAGAGCTATACTTAAGGCTTTAAGTTATCAACCTTACGCTTAATTGGACGTAGGCATGCAGTTTCATATAAATGGCTTTCACCCAGGCGACCCTCGTATCCATGATCCGCAAGACCGGGTCGTCGCCCCGCCTATTAAACGTCCTCTCCCGACGCACTGTGACGTGGCGATCGTTGGCTGCGGACCCGCTGGCCTTAACCTCGCCGCGCAGCTGTCGCAGTTCAGTGATATCCACACGATAATCACTGATCTAAAGGATGATCGACTCACCGTTGGTCAGGCTGACGGGATGGCTTGTCGGACACTGGAAATGTTCCAGGCATATGGTTTCGCCGAGCAGGTGATACAGGAGGCCTACGGCGTCAATGAGGTCGCTTTCTGGAAGCCTGACCCGCGCAACCCCGCACACATAGCCCGGAGCAGTAAGATTGATGACGTCGAGGAGGATCTGTCAGAGATGCCACACGTCATCATCAACCAGGCTAGGATTCATGACCACTTCCTGAACGTGATGAGAAACTCGGCCGCCAAGAATGAACCGTTCTACTCTCGAAAGCTAATTGACCTCCTTGTCGATCACTCCGATGAGGATTACCCGGTGACTCTGATGTTTGAGCGAGCAGTCACCCATTCACAATTCAACCGAGAGGTGGAGACCGTCAAGTGTAAATACGCCGTCGGTTGCGATGGCGCCCGAAGTCAGGTCAGAAAGTCAATCGGTCACGAGCTGGTCGGTGACGCCTTAAATCAGGCTTGGGGCGTGATGGATGTCTTAGCCGTCACTGACTTCCCCGACATCCGTTTGAAGTCAGCGATCCAGTCCACCAACGAGGGTAACGTGCTGATCATCCCTCGTGAGGGCGGGTACATGTTCAGGATGTACATCGAGCTCGACAAACTCAAAGAAGATGAACGTGTCGACCGGGAGAACATGTCGGTTGATGTGCTCATCAATGCCGCGAACCGAATCATGGCTCCCTATACGCTTGAGGTCAAAGAGGTCCCGTGGTGGTCCGTCTACGAGATCGGTCAACGTCTGACGACCGCGTTTGATGACGCCAAAAATGGGCAAGCCCCACGCATCTTCTTAGCTGGAGACGCTTGCCATACACACAGTCCGAAGGCAGGGCAAGGGTTAAATACCTCGGTCATGGATACCTGGAATCTTGGCTGGAAGCTAGCTCACGTAATAGCCGGAATAGCCCCGACAGAGTTGCTCTCCACCTACTCCGCGGAGCGGGCCGACATCGCCAAGCAGCTGATCGACTTCGACCGTGAGTGGTCGAAGATGTTCAGCTCAAAGCCTAAAACGGAAGAGAATCCAGACGGTGTCGATCCGGCCGAGTTCCAAAAATATTTCGAGCTGTTCGCCCGATTCACTGCCGGGGTAGGAATCCAATACAAGCCATCAGCAATCGTAGGTAAAGACACGTACCAGGGCCTAGCGAGCGATCAGCCGATCGGACAACGCTTCCACTCGGCACCTGTAATCCGGCACGGTGACGCGAAACCTGTCCAACTGGGACACTGCCACACAGCCAACGGAGCTTGGCGACTCTACGCGTTCGCTGGCTCCGATGACCCGACGTCTGAGTCATGTCGGGTCCGAAAATTAGCTGACTTCCTGGCGAATAACCCCGCGTCGCCGATTAAGAGGCATACGCCGTTTGGGGCAGACTCTGATTCAGTAATAGACTTCAGAGTGGTGTACCAGTCACACCACCGTGAACTTGAACGTGGAGATCTTCATCCGTTAATGACCCCAGTAAAAGGCGCCCTAGGACTCCGGGATTATGAGAAGGTTTTTTGTGTAGACGACAGCTCAGAGAAAAATATCTACGACATGCGCGGTATTAGTAAGTCTGAAGGCTGTGTTTTGGTCGTAAGGCCTGATCAGTATGTGGCCACAGTCTTACCATTGGATCGGCATCAAGAGCTTACTGACTTCTTCGGCCGATGCCTCATCGCCGTGTAGCGAAAGATGCTTTATCGTAACTTCGCTACCGAGGCTGAAATCAATGCCGAATATGATCCTGGCATGATAAGCGACCGGGTTCAAGCGATAGATCGCTTCAAGCGAATGAGCGAGGCGGCGACGACGCAAATAACAAACTGGTACTCCTGTCAGTTTGGTCCGACCGAGGCAGAATACGTCGATGTCTTTCCGAGCGGTATTCCCAACGGACCTGTCCATATTTTTATCCACGGTGGATATTGGCGTGCACTGAGCACCAGAGAGTTCGCGTTTGTGGCCCAAGTGCTCGTTCAAAAGGGAATCACCGTCGTCCTGACGAACTATGGGCTTTGCCCGGATATACGTCTCTCTGATATCGTTGACCAAACCCGTAGAGCGGTCTCATGGGTAGCCCATAACGCCTTAAATCTCAACATAGATAGTGGCAGGCTCAGTCTTTCGGGTCACTCGGCTGGTGGTCACCTTGTTGCAATGATGCTCGCTACTGATTGGTCTGACTACGGATTACCGCGAGACCTGATCAAGGGTTCGATTTCACTCAGTGGGCTGTTCGATTTAAGACCGTTCCCGCACTCCTGGCTGCAACCAATCCTGGCCCTTTCCGCAGCCGAGGTCGAGGACAACAGCCCATTATTTTTACCTGTATGCGCCAAGGCCAAAGTGACACTGCTATACGGAGAACTCGAACAGTCTGAGTTCGCTCGCCAATCACTCGCCTACTCAGAACATCTGGCCTCCAATAATGTCACTGTCGACTGTCTAGCCATCGAAAAAGCAGATCACTTCACTGAGCTGGATCTCTTCGTTCAAGAGGAAAGCGATTTTGTGAAAGAAATAGTGCGCTTTGGGCAAGAAGATTCTTCTGGCTAGAATTTAGATATCTAACCACGCCTTGTTAGGTTCAATGTCATTTGTGGACTCTGTAAGCTCTTTGGATTGAGTGCCCCTTTATTCGTAGACTCACAGATTAGCGCAAGCAATCCATGATGAAGGAGTTAATAATGTCCCGCGACACTATCCTGTTTGACATCAACGAAACCGTTCTTGATCTCTCCTCGCTCAAACCATTATTCGCAGAGAGCTTCGGAAGCACAGCAGTCACAGCTACCTGGTTTTCAATGCTACTTCACAGCTCGAACGTTTGTGCCCTGACTAGCGTGAGGAGCGACTTTGGGTCACTGGCTGGCACCATGTTAGATTCACTGGCTGCGCGCATGAGACTGGAACTTGACCACAACAATAAGCAAAAGATTCTTGGTGCCTTTGCGACAATGCCGGCGCATCCCGATATGTCCCAGGCGCTGAAGACCCTTAAAGCGGCCGGTTATCGAACAATCGCGTTTACCAACTCATCAATCCAACTAGTTACCTCACAGATAGCCAACTCGGGCCTAACGGACCTGTTCGATCAGCAGATATCGGTCGAGTCGACCGGCAGCTTTAAGCCCGACACCAAGGTCTATCAACACGCAGCGAAGCAGGCTGATCGACCGATTAAAGCCCTCCGGCTCATCGCCACACACGACTGGGACACCCACGGCGCAATGAGTGCGGGCATGAAGGCAGGTTACATTGACCGCACAGGAGCGCCCTATCATCCTCAGTACCTGCGCCCAGATGCTTTCGCCAAATCCATGACAGAGCTAGTCGCGCAGATTATCAAGCTCGACGGAACACCAGACTGAAGCATTTCCTGGTCAGTCCATTATCTGTAGATGAATCAATTCGCGAGACAAAATTCCCGAGTTCAAGCATATGCCCGTCTCGATCACCAAATAGACCATTCCCCAAACTACAACAAACTCAGATCAACCAGCCCCGCTATGCGGTAGCGAGCCGATCATTAATTGGGCTCTCCTTGACTGGCAAGTGAACGATCGCCGACAGTAGGCCCGTCCCGATGCCAACCCACCAGACCACATGGTAGGATCCAAAGCGATCATAGAAATCGCCACCAAGCCAAACCCCAACGAAACTTCCGATTTGGTGCGACAGGAATACAAGCCCATAGAGCGTACCCATGTACTTGAGACCATAAATGTACGCGACGAGTCCCGAGGTCAGAGGTACAGTAGCGAGCCATAAGGATCCGATCAGTGCCGAAAAGATAAGAACAGTTACCGGTGTCATCGGTGTCAAAATAAACCAAGAGAACAGTAACGTTCTGGCCATGTAAATGCCTGCAAGAAGCAGACGCTTAGAGTATTTACCCCCCAAAGCCCCCGCCGTGATCGTTCCAATGATGTTAAAAACACCGATAACCGCTATCGCAACCGCGCCAAGATCAGCGGTGTTTTTGACTCCCATCTTCGCAAGAATTCCATTTGGATCAATCGTCGCACAAGCCTCAGTAACGAACGCCGGGAAATGCGCCGTAATGAATGCTAACTGAAACCCGCAGCTAAAAAATCCTATAAAAATTAATATGTAACTAGGATCTCTTACAGCAATATTTAAGATTCTAGAGAGCGATTGCTCGATCTCACCCTTCGATGCCCTGGCGGGTGCTTTTAAAAAAGGCAGGCTTAACAGCGCAAGTAGAATCAAACCAGAATAGAACAAAAACACATTTTGCCAGGTCATAGAATTCAACAAATATTGAGTCAAAGGCGGCCCAATAATCTGACCGGCACTGCCGGCTGCAGTCGTGAGCCCTAATGCCAGAGACCGATATTCGTCTGAGGAGGCTCTTCCAACAACCCCGAGTACGACGCCAAAACCAGTACCCGCGATACCGACTCCCACCAAAATCTCTAACATTTGATGACCCGCCGCAGTGGTCGCAATAGAGCTCAATGACAACCCAAGCGAATAAATGACCACGCCGGCGAGTATTGCTTTACGGTCGCCCAACTTTTCAGCAAAAGCGCCGAAGAAAGGGGTCGCGATACCCCAGGCTAAATTCTGAATCGCGATCGCGAGCGAAAACTCAGTTCGAAACCAACCAAGATCATTGGCAATCGGAATTTGAAACACACCAAAACTTGCCCTGATCGCAAAACTAATTAAAAGAACCAACGACGCGGCAATCAGAATAGGCGTAAATACTTGGCGAGCTATCATGAATTCGCGGCCTTAATCTGTCGTAAATGTTTGCCTAAACGCAACATACTTCCAAAACTCTCATCACTCGCTTTCCGGATCCACTCAAACAAAACCATCTCGATTGTCACAACTTGAACCGAATGCTCTTTGATTGCCGAAAATGCAGTCTTATCCAAACGCGCCACCG
This sequence comes from uncultured Litorivicinus sp., assembly GCA_902541775.1. GTDB lineage: Bacteria > Pseudomonadota > Gammaproteobacteria > Pseudomonadales > Litorivicinaceae > HIMB30. The sequence goes on from CACBSE010000013.1 coordinate 15,650, forward strand.
TCTTCGGGACTTCAAAAAAGGTGTTGCCGAGTTTGTCTACACAATGCTTCATAACCACCACGCCCGCCTGCTCATCGCCCAACCAGGCCATCAATCGCTCGCACATTGAGGCGACCAGGTCATCCGATTCAACTTCGGGAACTAATCATTCCTGCATACCAATGAACAGCACAGAGAATCGGTGCCGGTCGATTAACGTCATGATTGTCTCCTTGTGCGGGCATTAAGGCATGCAAACCCAGAATCCACAAGATGTAAGTCTTTTATGGTTTAATCGAGCAAATGATTTGACGAACCTTATGTTTCATATTTTTCTCAATACCCTGCCGTTCTTTGCGTTAATAGCCCTCGGCTATGGTGCAGCGAAAATCGCAATTTTTTCGAAAGACGCAACAATCCATTTAACGAAATTTGTCTTTTATTTCGCGCTCTCTGCGATGCTTTTTAAGTTTTCATCGAACCTTTCACTGAAAGAGATCCTTGAATGGGACTTCATGGCGGCCTATTTGATTGGGTCGATGGTGCTCTATGTCTCGACTGTACTGATTGCAAAACTCAGGGGAACCTCATTCGATATCTCGGTTATCGAAGCACAATGCTCAGTCATTGGAAATATGGGCTGGATGGGTCTAGCAATGATCCCGATTTTACTTGGTGAACAATCGATCAGCTATGTGATCATGGTACTCATCATCGACCTCATAATATTTGGTCCCTTGATTGTTATTCTTCTCGTTGCGCACCGTGAAAGGCATCTCAGCCTAAAAGTATTCCGGACTATCGGGACGGGTTTAATTAAGAATCCATTGGTGCTTTCCATTTCGACAGGACTTCTTTGGGCGGCATTTGAAATCCCCGTTCCTGAGCTTCTAGATCGCTTCATGACCATCCTCGGGGGCGCATCTACACCCGGAGCACTCTTTGCGATTGGCGCTTCGATGGCCTTTGCAGCCAAGGGTCAGATCTCAATCCCGCTATACTTATCAGCGAACAAATTGATTATGCATCCTTTGCTGGTTGGTATCGCGTCATTGCTCGTTTTCCAGATTGATCCGTTTGCGAGTGCGGTCATGATTGCATGTGCAGCCATGCCTGTGGCCGGAAACGTTTATATGATTGCGACGCATTATGGTTTGCCAGGTGAGCGTATTTCGATTGCGATATTGATCTCAACTACCGTGAGCATAGCAACCATCTCTCTGATCATCAGCGTGGTTACGCAGTTTTACGCGTGAAGTCAGAGCGATCTCGCTCTCACTCTGAACCGCCCACGCATAAAAACCTGCTAACCCTAAATAGTTGATTTTATTGGCTTTCGTGTCGCCAAGTATACGCCGGCACTGGCGATGATAAAGCCAAGCATATCAAGAGTCGTCAGACCCTCATCTAGCAACATCCATCCAATGATTGCGGCCACGGGTGGCACCAAAAAGAAGAGTGCTGATGTTTGACTCGCCGAATTGTGATTAATCAAATACATCAAAATTGAAAATGCACCGAAGCTGACGGCAATCACCAGCCATCCCATCGATATCCCAAAAGACAACGTAATCTCGATCGCAGGATCTTCAATCCACCACATGATGAATCCATGAAATGCAGCAGCAGACAGGGCCTGAAATGCGTTATTGGTCGCAAGTGGCAGCGTCTGTGAAAACTTCCGTTGCCAAATTGTACCTGCGGTAATAGCAACCAGGGCGATCACATTGGCGATCAAACCGTCAACTGCAAACTCAGATTCAAAATCAACACCAAGAACGATCGCGGCACCACCGAACCCCAAACTCAGTCCAATCCAATTTTTTAAAGAGATCTGCTCGCCCAACAGAAATCCGGCAAGAATCGCAGTCAGTATTGGTTGAATGCAGACGATCAGCGCCGATACACCGGCTGGTATCCCGACACTGAATGAGTACCAGCAACCGCCTAAATACAGTCCATGAAATAATAGTCCAGTGATCACCGAATGTTTGAGATCACGACGATCGATTTTTGAAAACTCACATAAAACCCAGGCAACGCCAAAAAAACCAACAGCCACAATTGCAAACCGAAAAGCGAGAGCAGCAAAAGGAGTCGCGTCTTGGGTCGCAACGGAGCCAGTTGCAAAGGCAGATGCCCAAAGGATAATGAAGGTTAATGGAAATACATATGAAACCAGCATAGGTCCCCTTCAAGGGCGTCAGACTAACTCTTTTTCCGATTACACAGAGGCCTGAGTTTCGGGTATCGGTTCCGATAGAAGTGATCGCATCGCAAGCAATCCCAGCATGGGACCCGGCAAAAGTAACCACACGACGAATGTATCCAACCGATCTGCCCAACTGGTGAGAATTACTATGGAGCCGATCGATAGAAAAAATCCCAGACTATTTTGGATCGCCAACGCGCTGGCAACCATGTCTGCAGGATATGATTTAGATGAGATAGCGTTAATTAGCGCCGAATCGGCAACTACAAAGAACCACCAAACAAGCAAAGCAAATATCGACAAACCAGGAACTGCCTCAACGAGTGGGTATGTCAAGCATACAGTTCCCAAAATCAGTAACGACATAAAAGCAACACGCCCACTACCCAATTACTGGCTCATGAGACCGTCCGACAGGACGTCAGCGTAATTGTTAAATCGCGAGGTAATCGTGACGTAACTGCTCGTTCTCGAGAACTTCTTCCGCCGAGCCGTCAAAGACCACTGAACCGGTATCCATAATCACAGAACGATCCGCAAGCTTTAAGGCAGCAACAGCATTCTGCTCGACGATAATTGTTGTGATACCAAGCGTCTTGATATCCCGCAACGTACGTTCGATCTCCTGTACGATCACTGGAGCCAGCCCTTCGTACGGCTCATCAAGTAACAATAATTTCACATCGCGAGCGAGTGCACGACCAACAGCAAGCATCTGTTGCTCGCCACCTGACAGAGTCACTCCCTCTTGATTTCGCCGCTCTTTTAGGCGAGGGAACAGATCGTAAATACGATCGATGCCCCAGCCAATCGGCTCTTCAATCTGGGCCAAAATCAGGTTCTCCTCAACAGACAGCCCTGGGATGATCCGTCGATCTTCTGGAACCAAAGAAATTCCTCGCTGTGACGCCTCATACGCTTTCATCCTATGCAAAGCCTCATGATCCAGCCAAATTTCACCACGTCGTACCTCGGGGTCATCGCACCTCGCTATGGCTCGGAGCGTTGATGTCTTCCCCGCCCCGTTTCGTCCGAGCAGTGCGAGGATTTCGCCTTCGTGGATGTTAAAGCTTACGCCCTGGACGATGTAAGATTCAGCGTAATACGCGTGGATATCCCTCACCGAACAAAACGCGGTCGGCGTTCCGAGGTTTGTGGTCTGTACGATCTCGGTCGGGCCGTCATAAGTCTGTTGCTCTGTCATACTTCTGCGCCTCCTAGATACGCCTCTTTAACACGTGGGTCACCCTTAATCTCCTCAGGTAAGCCCTCAACAATGACATGCCCTTGCGCGAGGACACTGATCCTCTCGGCAAGCGAAAACACCACGTGCATATCGTGCTCGATAATCGCCATAGTGAGACCACGCCCTGCGATCGTCTTTAAGAGATCAATGGTATTGTTAGTGTCAGCCCGCGCCATTCCAGCCGTAGGTTCGTCGAGAAGCAATAATTTGGGCTCTTGCGATAGACACATCGCGAGCTCAAGGCGGCGTTTGTCACCACGAGATAGGGAACCAGCGATCGCATCTCGCTTCTCCCAGAGATTGACGTCGTCCAAGAAATGATGCGCCTTTTCTAGAATATCAGCCTGCTGATCTCCCCGTGACCATAAATTGAGCTTAAAAGCCCCATCACGGTGAGCGAGCAAGGGAATCATCATATTTTCAAGAAGCGTCAAATCTGTGTAGATCTCTGGTGTTTGAAAAACTCGCGAGATCCCTAACTGATTAATCTGATGTGGCTGCACTCCAAGCATGCTCTGGCCATTGAACATGATCGAGCCAGTATCTGGACTCAGTTTTCCGATGATGTTGTTTAGCAGCGTTGATTTACCGGCCCCATTCGGTCCGATAATTGCGTGGACGGTTCCCGCTTTAACGGTGAGGTTCACATCATCCAGCGCTTTGAGTCCACCAAAGGAAAGATTCACGCCCGAAATTTCAAGAATATTTGACATATCACTCTGCCTCATTCAGCGCTGTCTGCTCGGGACTTAACGAAGAACCGACGCTTGATTCGCTCGACCCCTTCCATGATTCCACCAGGCAAGAAAATAACTACCAACATGAACAACAGACCAAGCGTTAGGTGCCAACCCTTCCCGACAAACAACGAGACAACACTGGCGATGAAGGTTCCGAGCGTATCGGGTAAAAACGAAAAGAGATCCACGAGAACCGACTTGTCAATCGCAGAAAAAATATTTTCTGCATACTTAATGACCGCGGCACCGATGACTGGTCCCACCAATGTGCCAATACCGCCAAGAATCGTCATCAAAACAACCTCTCCTGAAGCTGTCCATTGCATCCGTTCAGCACCAGCAAGAGGATCCACAGCCGCCATCAGACAACCGGCTAGACCGGCATACATACCGGAGATAACAAAAGCTGCAAGCTTGTAAGGCCGCGTGTTTAACCCGGTGTACATCATCCGAGTTTGATTCGTTTTGATACCGCGAAGCATCGAGCCAAATGACGAGCGTGTGATTCGAATCGAAATATAAAACCCAACGATTAGGAAAAACGCACAGAAATAGAAGCCAAACAGGCCATCCCATGCGCTCATCTCGATACCAAAGAAATTGGTTGGGGGAATGCCTGCACCGTCCGCAACAGCACCATCCAATAAACGCATGTCCTTCGTGCTCAACTGGAGTCCGGTCTCACCCTGTGTAATCGGGGTCAATACCGAGTAAGCGAGGTTGTATGACATTTGCGCAAGGGCCAAAGTCAGGATCGAAAAATAGATCCCTGTTCTTCGGAGACAAATGAAACCGATGACTAAAGAGAAGATGCCCGCGACCAGAGTTCCAAAAATAATTGCAGGGATGACGTTCATCGTCATTAGCTTAAAAATCCAAACCGTCGCGTATGAACCAACCCCAATAAAGGCCGCGTGCCCGAATGACAGATAGCCGGTTTGCCCGAATAGGATGTTAAACCCAATCGCGAACAAGCCGAAAATTGCAAACTTTTGCATCAAATCGGGATAGGCAGCGCCGAATGGCTGTAACCAAATCGGCATCGCAAGTACGACCAAGGTGAATCCTAAAAACAGCGTCAAGTCTGACCGTGGAGTAACTGTTGATTTCGCCATAATTTAGTCCTCCATTACACCCTTCCGTCCCATCAGACCACGTGGACGGACCAACAAAACGATCATCGCAATCAGGTAAATGATAATTTGGTCAATACCTGGGAAGATTTCTTTCACTTCGGTCATCGAAGCCAACGACTGCAAAATACCGAGCAAGAAACCAGCCGCGACTGCACCGGGTAACGATCCCATACCGCCAACAACGACCACGACGAATGACAAGACAAGGAAATCCATTCCCATGTGGTAATCGGGCGGAAGTATCGGGGTGTACATCAGTCCCGCGAGCCCAGACACGACTGCGGCGATCCCAAAGACCGTACTAAACCGTTTGGTAATATTAATACCGAGTAATTGAACTGTTTCCCGGTCTGCCATTCCGGCGCGTACGACCATTCCAAACGTCGTAAACTGTAAGAACGAAAAAACTGCTGCGATGATCCCCATCGAGAATATGAAATACACCAATCGCCAAGTTGGATAAGTCAAATCCATCCCGATCAGTGCACCTAGATTCACCGTTCCAGAAAAGAAATCTGGGGCGGTTTGTGGAATTGGGTTTGCTCCATAAAAAGCTTTGATAATCTCCTGCAAAACAATCGCAAGACCAAAGGTTACGAGGATCTGGTCGGCGTGTGGACGTTTGTAAAAGTGCCTAATCAGCCCACGCTCCATCGCAAGACCAATGCCAAGCATGACTGGGATCGCAACGAGCAGTGATATCGGAATGGACCAATTGATAATCAACGAACCAGTCTCGCCGAGCCACATTTCAAGGTACGGTACATCCTTATACGCCTCAAAAAATGTCACTGACTCGTCTCGGACCTTTGCAGATAGCGTGATCGCTTTGTTGACCGTTACCGCACAAAACGCACCAAGCATGAACAGTGCACCATGGGCAAAGTTCACAACACCCAAGGTACCAAATATCAATGTAAGACCTAAGGCAATCAGTGCGTAAGCCCCACCTTTATCTAATCCGTTCAGGATTTGCAGAAGTATCGCGTCCACTTCGATTCTCTCTGTAACTAAGTTTAAAAGCAGGAAGGGGGACCCCTCCCTGCTGAGTACAAAATATCAGGTGGGCTCCACGCCCAACCTTAAACCTTGTATGGTCCTAGCTCGCCAGCATAGAGATCCGGTGAGTAGGTAACTTTATCTCTGTCGACAATGTCAACTACCTCAAGCAGGTCAAATTGGCTTGAAGGGTTCTGGTTACCACGCACAACAAGCACGTTCTTGAACACCTGGTGATCTGCGCCACGATAGATCGAGTCGCCGTTACCCATACCACTAAATTCGTGATCTTCAAGTGCCTTGATTACCTGCACTGGATCAAATGTTCCAGCCCGTTCAACCGCATCCGCATAGAGAAGCGTCTGGCAGTAGCACGTGTGTGCAGCCTGCGATGGTGGGAAACCGTACTCTTGGCCGAATGACTTAACGAAGGCTTGAGAACCAGCATCTTTGAGGCTCCAGTTCCATGCCGTTGAGCCAAGAATTCCTTTAATGCTCTCGCCTGCACCCTGTGCCATCAAACGAGAGAACAGTGGAACGACTACTGTGAAGTCTTTACCGTTCACTTGCTTGTCGAGGAGACCAAACTGAACCGCCTGGGTAAGTGAGTTAACCATGTCCTTACCGTAGTGGTTAAGAACCAGCGTATCCGCTCCGGAATTCAAAACTGGCGTGATGTACTGAGAAAAGTCTCCAGCGCCGAGTGGCGTTCTCACAGCGTTTACGGTGTTCCACTTGGCTTGTTTCGCAGTCGCCTCCTGGATTGACGACTCTTGTGACCAACCCCAGTTGTAGTCTGCTGTCAAATGATAAACCTGACGCTCGTCGCCGTACTCTGCCTGCAGTACTGGTGCAAGTGCGGCGCCTGACATGTGTGCGTTAAAGAAGTGACGGAAACCGTAACGACGGCGGTCTTTACCAGTCGTATCGTTCGAGTGTGTCAGACCTGCCATAAAAACGGTACCCATTTCCTGAGCAAGTGCCTGAACAGCGACAGCCACACCCGATGAGGAACCACCCGAGAACATGATCACGCCATCTTTCTCAATCATCCGCTTGGCCGAAGCACGTGCAGCGTCTGACTTTGTCTGAGTGTCACCAGTGACAAACTCGACTTTCTTGCCGAGGATACCGTTACCTTTAAGGTTCATCGGCTTCATTGTCTGCATCATGCCGCCGTCACCCTCACCATTGAGATGCTTCACAGCAAGCTTGAACGCACGTAGTTCGTCCGCACCCTCATCGGCGTATGGACCTGTTTGGGGGACATTAAAGCCAAGCGTAACAGTCGCTTTGTTTGTTGGATCGTTACGGAAGCCATGGCCACCAGCATAGGCGCCCTGGATCCAAAACGCAGGTGCACTTAGTGCCGCGCCTGCAGCCAGCGATCCTTTCAAAAACGAACGGCGAGAAACCGAGGTTTTCTTGTCAGTCATAATCAATCTCCAAAATTTATGGTTATCTGTCTTACTCGGACAGAGCGGGGATAGTGGGGATGATTCAACGGGGTTTCAATTGAAATCAGAAATTTGCGACGATTGGATATCATGATTTTTGCATAGCAAAATCTTATTCAGTACCGATGACCAAATCAGAGTCATAGTTCGCGGATGTTGTTACTTTTTTAGTTAGGTACATGGTCGTTCCATTGAGCTGACAAGATCAACTATCTAACTAAGCAACCAGTTTTGGACTAGGAAAAAATGTACGCCATCGCTGGATTGCGAGTAGTAATCTCATGGCCCCAACGGAAGGATGGAGTTATCGGCCGTCTCCCATGCAGAACCGAACGGCTTCGCGCGACAAGTACCCTCGACCACAACAAGAGGTTCAAGAGCGTAGACGACTGCGTACCAACTTGAGTCATGGCCGACTTATCCAACTGAAACGCAGTTTTGACGAGCATTGTCGCCGATACTTTGCAAACCCCTTATACTTCACTCTCGTCCCTCCTTTATTTCAATTACGATCAGAGTTCACACCAGCCGTGCAACACTTTCCTTTACTCGCCGCAAGGGAATTGATGATTCGATTGATGCGACCCCCTCAATCTTTGTTAGCTTGCGGGTAAGAAATCGCTCGAACTCGTGTAAATCGGCGACAGCAATTCGCAACAGATAATCAAAACCACCGGTCATCAACCAACAGTCGACCACCTCCTGATAGCGCGCGACTGCTTGCTCGAAAGTGACTAGCCGATCATCAATTTGTTTATCGAGGCGGACTGAGACGAAGATACTGAACCCAAAACCCAGTTTCTCTTCATCGATCAGCGCTGTGTAACCTCGGATATATCCATCGGCCTCAAGCTTTTTCAATCGACGAGCGCATGGCGTTGGCGATAGCCCCACCGCATCAGCCAATTCCAACTGCGAGAGTCGACCGTCTTGTTGAAGACACCTTAAAATATTCTTATCAATCCCATCGAGCACAGCATTTAACTCCATTTATTCATATAATATTAGTTTAAATCACTAAATTATAGAGTGAAAACACCATTGATTCGCTGAAAAAAACTCAACCCAAGATTTTATACTCCATCTGTGGGTAGCAGGAGTTCGAACATGAATCAATTAATCGAGCAACGGATCTCAGATCAGATCGATGACGACATGCGTCAGGAGTGGATCGATGCACTTCGATCACTCGTTCGAGAAGAAGGTAAGCAATCGGCGCAACTGCTTCTTGAAGCGCTGAGTGATGAAGCTCGAGTGCTCGGAATTAATCACTCTAAAGCCTCTTACTCTGCCTACCGGAATACAATCGCACTCGGGGACCAGCCAGCATATCCCGGGGACCTCGAACTCGAGGAGCAATTAACTTCAATCATGCGTTGGAATGCCCTCGCAATGGTTGTGCGTGCAAATCAAACCTATGGCGAGTTGGGCGGTCATATTGCGTCCTACGCGTCTTGCGCGGAAATCTTTGAACTCGGATTCAACCATTTTTTTCGTGCGCGTAACGACACCTTCGACGGTGATTTAGTCTACTTTCAACCTCACTCAGCGCCTGGAGTCTATGCCCGTGCTTTTTTGGAGGGCCGCCTGACTGAGGACGATCTCGACAACTACCGACAAGAGGTACCAGGACATGGACTATGCTCCTACCCTCATCCTTGGCTCATGAAAGATTTTTGGCAGGTGCCAACGGGCTCGATGGGGATAGGCCCAATCTCCGCGATCTATCAAGCGCGCTTCATGCGCTACCTCGAACACCGACAGTTGGCTGAAAGCCACGAACGCCATGTGTGGGGAGTCTTTGGTGATGGCGAAATGGATGAGCCCGAGTCCCTCGCAGCTTTAACCCTCGCAGCCCGAGAAAACCTCGACAATCTGACATTCATCGTCAACTGCAATCTGCAGCGACTCGACGGCCCAGTTCGCGGCAACGGTCAAATCATCCAAGAGCTTGAGTCTTTATTTATCGGGGCCGGCTGGAATGTCATCAAAGTTCTATGGGGGTCAGAGTGGGATACGTTATTCGCCCTCGATCATGATCACATCTTGTTGAAAAGATTCGCTGAGACGCCCGATGGGGAGTATCAGAATCTTGGATCCAAAGATGGCGATTACAATCGGCAGAAGTTCTTCGAGCAGGACCCCAAAACAGCGGCTCTGACAAAACATATGACTGATTCCGAAATCAATGCCCTGAAACGAGGAGGGCATGATTTCAAGAAGCTTTATGCTGCGTTCGCCGCTGCCAAAGCACACAAGGGACAACCAACAGTGATACTCGCCAAAACTAAAAAAGGATTTGGGATGGGCGGTGCAGGCGAATCGAAAATGACCTCTCACCAAGCCAAAAAGCTTGATGTACAAAGCCTTCTCGAATTTCGTGATCGCTTTGATTTACCACTCAATGATGATCAGGTGCGACGACTTGAATTCGTCAAACCACCAAATGACTCCACCGCGATACAATACCTACTAGAACGTCGTCATCAGCTGGGCGGTTTCCTACCAAGGCGGTTTTCAACCACTGCTAATCAACTACCGAGCCGTCCTCCAATGACTGTCTATGCAAAGTCTGCAATTGAGGCAAATGGTAAAGACATGTCGACCACCATGGCACTGGTGCGGATCGTAGGCGGTCTTTTACGTGATAAACAATTTGGGAAACGTCTTGTCCCGATCGTGGCCGATGAAGCCCGCACCTTTGGAATGCACACCCTCTTCCATCAAATTGGCATCTACTCGCCCCACGGCCAAACCTATGAGCCCGAAGACGCTGGCTCTCTTGTGTCTTATAAGGAAGCAAAAGATGGGCAACTGCTTGAAGAGGGCATCTCAGAAGCTGGCGCCATTAGTTCATGGACAGCTGCAGCAACTGCGTATTCCGCACACAACATTGAATTGCTGCCGATCTATATCTTCTACTCGATCTTCGGTTTTCAACGAATTGGAGACTTAATCTGGGCTGCGGCGGATCAACGAGCTCGGGGATTTTTGTTCGGCGCAACAGCCGGGCGAACCACGCTCTCCGGTGAAGGACTTCAGCATCAAGATGGCTCTAGCCATTTGATCGCTGCAACCATTCCCAACTGCAGAGCCTATGACCCCTGCTTTGCTCACGAACTCGCAGTCATTGTGGAATACGGGGTTCAACGCATGTATGACGAACAACATGATGAATTGTTTTACATCACATTAATGAACGAGAACTACGCGCATCCATCACTTCCCAATGGAATCGAAGAAGATATTATTCGTGGTCTGTATCTATATGAGTCACTTGGTGACGCAGGAGCGCCCCGCGTGCGTCTACTCGGATCAGGAACCATTCTCAAACAAGTCATTGAGGCTGCCCATCATTTAACTGGGCACTTTGAAATCCGTTGTGAGATTTATTCAGTCACTTCATTTAGCGAGCTGGCCCGCGATGCGCAAACGATAGAACGAACGCGTCGACTGACTGGTGATACAGAGAAATCACAAATCACAAAATATCTGAACGGCAGTGATCCAATCGTTTGCGCGACTGATTATGTGCGATCTGTACCCTCGCAAATTAGCCCTTATCTCAGTGCTCCGTTCCAGATTCTTGGAACTGATGGATTCGGACGTTCCGCGAATCGACAAGCGTTGCGAGATTTCTTCGAGGTCAGTGCGGCACATATCGCGTTGGCCGCAGTCACTTCATTGATCGATACAGGCGCACTCCCACACGAATCGAGAGAGCACGCCATCGAAGCATTCGGAATCGAAACGTCTGCATCTACACCGGCTCCCTGGAATCAATAGTCCCCACAGCAGATTAAAGAGCCGCGACTCCCACCAGTGGACGCAGCTTTTTATTTGACTTTTCAACTTACCTTTGATTGACTGAATTCTGAATTCAGAACACAAAAAATTTATGCAAATCAACAAGACAGACCTTGTGGATCAAGTGTACGACTCCATCCGCAAACAAATCCTTTCTGGTGCTCTCAATCCAGAATCGCCACTTCGACAGGAAGAGCTCGCTGAACAACTTGGTGTTAGCCGACAACCCGTCAGTCATGCGTTGGTGTTGCTCGAACGCGAGGGATTGATCTCTGATTACGGCCGAAAAGGCAAAATGGTCGCGCCAATCGTACCCGAACAACTTCGCGACCTGTATCAGGTTCGAGGCGCAATTGACGGCCTGGCAGCCTATCTGTGTGCCATGCGTGTCGATAATGAGCTTAAAGAGCTTCTACATAAGCTCATCGAGCAAGGGAAAACAGCAAGTCACAACGGCTCGATCCAGTCACTGGCTTTTGCAGATATCGCTTTTCACCGCGCGCTCTATGAGCGGTCGGGCAACCCCGAAATCACACGACTCGCGGACCAATCATGGAGTCACATGGTTCGCTCAATGCATCAAGTGCTTGAGAATCAAACGATACGAACCGGAATCTGGGACGATCATCGTGCAATCGCCGCCGCGATTATCGCTGAAGACCCAGAACTTGCCCGTGAACGGGCCACCAGCCATGCAAGCTCTGCAGGTCAAATGACTTATCAACGTTTGACTGACCTATAACAATAAAACGAGGAGATATCTATGAAACTAACGGAGCCACAACTGGAGCAATTCGACCGCGAAGGTTACCTATTCTTTCCCGATCTATTCTCACCTGAAGAGGCTGCATTCCTCAAAGGCGAGGCGGAAGCCATTTATCAGATGGATCGAAAAGAGGTATGGCGAGAAACTAGTGGTGTCGCACGAACAGCCTTCGCAGCACACACCTATAACGAAGGTTTTCGACGTCTGGGCTCGCACCCTCGCCTGATCGACCCAGTCGAGCAACTTCTCGATGGCAAGGTGTACATGCACCAATATAAAGTCAATGCCAAGGCCCCGTTCGATGGCGCTGTTTGGCAGTGGCACCAAGACTATGGCACGTGGAAACGTGATGATGAGATGCCAGAGCCACGGGCAATGAATATCAGCGTTTTCCTCGATGATGTGACGGCTGCAAATGGTCCCCTGCTCTTCATTCCTGGTAGCCACAAACAGGGTGTTGTGAAAGCGGGACATGACCTAGAAACCACAAGCTACCCGCTCTGGACGTTGGATCGAGAGACTGTCACCGAACTCGCAGAGGACGGCGGTTGTGTTGCACCAACCGGACCAGCTGGAAGCGTACTCCTGTTCTCTTCACTTCTCGTCCACGCGAGCCCACCAAATATATCGCCGTTCGGTCGGACGATTGTGTATCTCTCGCTCTGTGAAACGACTAACCACATACGAGCGTTCAACCGTGAGGAATGGATCGCACACCGTGATTTCACGCCAATCCAAGCATTGGAGGACGACTGTCTCCAAGAGCTACTGCACGAGCCAGCCTAAGGAAAGGATCTTGAATGTATATCTACGATGACCTCGTCAAGCGTGCCGACCGACCGGTCCAAGTCGGATTGATCGGTGCCGGGAAATTCGGGTCCATGTTCCTGAGCCAAGTCCCGACCACCGTCGGGCTTGAAGTCAAAGCCATCGCTGATCTGGATCTGGATCGCGCGAGGCAAGCATGCCGGAATGTCGGCTGGAGCAATGATCTCGTCAATAAGACTGAGTTTTTTGATGATACGCATACAATGATCGACGCAGGTGGTATTGATGTGTTGATTGAATCCACTGGCAATCCGGTGGCTGGCATCGCACACGCAAAAATGGCGATCGCGAGCAAAATACATATCGTGATGGTCAACGTCGAGGCCGATGTCCTTGCCGGTGGAATTTTGGCTAAAGAAGCGCGAGAGGCAGGCATAGTGTATTCGATGGCTTATGGCGACCAGCCTGCTCTCACCATCGAGCTCGTTGAGTGGGCGCGTGCGACAGGGTTCAATATTGTTGCAGCCGGCAAGGGCACCAAGTATTTGCCGGAGTACCACTACTCCACGCCAGACACCATTTGGGATCACTATGGCCTAACCCCCGAGCAAGCAGCACAGGCGGGTATGAATAGCCAAATGTTCAACAGCTTCCTCGATGGGACCAAGTCCGCGTTGGAGATGGCTGCAATCTCAAACGGCACTGGTCTCAGGGCACCCGATGACGGCCTGTTATTCCCGCCTGCGGGAATGGATGATCTGGCACACATTCTTCGCCCTCGCTCCGTGGGCGGACAACTCGATGCAAGTGGTATGGTCGAGGTCGTGACCTCGGTTGAACGCGATGGCCGCCCGGTCTACAGAGACCTCCGCTGGGGCGTTTATGTAGTCATCGAAGCACCCCACGAGTACGCCTCAGCCTGCTTCAAACAGTATGGAATGAATACCGACTCAACCGGTCGCTATTCGGCGATGTATAAACCCTTCCACTTAATCGGTCTCGAACTCAACATGTCGATTCTCTCGGCCGCGCTTTTGAATAAACCAACCGGCTCGACGTTGGACTTCAATAGCGACGTCGTGGCAACAGCCAAACGTGATCTAAGGGCCGGAGAAATGCTCGATGGTGAGGGTGGATTTACCGTCTATGGCAAGCTAATGCCAGCAAGCAAATCACTGGCTCTTAGCGGGTTACCAATCGGCCTTGCGCACCGAGTGAAACTTAAAAACAACGTCAAAAAAGACCAATCCATTGCGTGGGAGGATGTCGATATTGACACGACTACTCAGGCTGTTTCTACCCGGAAAGCGATGGAACGGCTCTATCGCTAGTCTGGAATCTCAAGACTCAACAGCGGTGCGTGCTGTTGGGCTCCATAGACGTCAGTCTCGCCAAATGAACCAGACGAACGAGTCCGCTTGATGGTGACTTTGATTGCAAGCGCCGGTTCAAACTCAACCACTGCGATCACATCGCTGACCGAGATACGAAATAAGTCTGCAAATGCCGCCACCGACAAAATCTTTGAACGAACAACACGCTCGAAATCATCGCGATTGGCAAACAGCACATCAAAGGTTAGTTCAAATGGGCCTGCATTCTTCGACCGAATCACTGTTGCCAGATCCGACAATTTCATCAGACCACTCCCAGATCCTGAATCCGTATCGGAAAGGGACTCACCGGATCATTTACGGTCATGAGGTGATAAATGCTGAATTCATAGACCACACCGTGCGAGATATCAGATGGCGAATACGGGAAAGCGAGATTCCCCGCGGTAGACTTTCGCCCCGGATAGCCAAAGTGAAGCAACGAGGAGCGGGCAAAGGAACACAAGGTATCAGCCAGCGATTGCGTTTCTGCTACCACCTCAATCACCAAACCAACCTCATGGGGAGGCTGATCGACACAAGGCTCCAAACCACCCATAACGCCATTTTGTCCATAGACACGGAATAGTAACTGAGCCTCACTCGGATCAATTGACTCAAAATTTGCAAACACGCGATCACGAACAGCCTCTAGAACGCCATCCAACTGTTGAATCAAATCAGGTGCACGAATCCCAGCGATTGAAATTGTTCTAAAACCCACGGGCTGGGCACCCTCGAGCTTGATTGTGTAGTCCGCACTTTTTTGTAACTGAGTTCCTGTCACGCGCACTCGCCGCTCATCAAGTTGCTCGAAGTGGCAAGCCGTAAGATCGAGTATGCCACCGGGACCTGGCAGAAATCGAGGATCAGTCTTTTCATACAGCGTGTGTGCGGCCACTGACGTGACTGTGCATTTTCGCTCGGGACTCAACGCCTCGAGTGTGAAACCAGACTCATCGAGCACGCCGATCATGCAATCGGATCCACTCCCTGGCGTTGCAGCAATGGCGGCACATTCGAGAATTTTTCCGAGATGTAAAGATAAGGCCTCAGAGAAACCGGCACGAATCGGAACAGCAGCAAAAACAGCTGGATCGTAACAGCGACCTGTGACGATGATCTGTGCACCTTGATCGAGCGTCTCAATGACGGGTTCAACACCCATTTGGGCAACAATATAGGTAGATTTTTCAATCGCATCTTGCGTCAACGGCGGCACCGAAGCGAGCTCTGAAATACGACCCGAATGAAGTGCTGATATCAGGGCATCACGATTCTGATCAGAAGCAATCTCCGCGACCCGAGCACGGCGCCCAAGGTCACAAAGCACTTCGTCGACGATCTCCATACACCACTGAAGGTGGGGCTTTGCCCCGGATCCACCGGCAGTTCCGATCAGCACGGGGATATTTTTTTCGAGGCCTGCCTTAATTATTATTAACAGATCGCGTTTCACGGCGTCGCGATTGGTAAACGATTGTCCAGAGCCGAGGTAGTATGGACCCGGATCGGTCGAACCCGCGTCTACCGCAATTGCATCAGGATCCCGTGACAGGCCTTTCCAAAAGGATGCCTCAGGAAAACCGTATCCAAGGATTGCTGTAGGGGAGAGGATAGAGATGTGTGTCTTCAGAGTCTG
>CACBSE010000014.1 GCA_902541775.1 uncultured Litorivicinus sp.
ATAGTGTACCTCCCAAAGCGAAAATCAAGATACTTCCGTTAGTTTCCTTCAGGATCGTTTGCTCGTCACGTGAGAGTTCTTCTGCGTTCGGATCACGGATTGCTTTTACCGAATCAGCATGAGCAGCCGTTAATCGTTCGATGGTTAACAGATTGGCAATAAACACACCGACAGCAACCGCAATGATGAGATCGACGAAGACGGTCAGCAAAATCACGCCGTACATAATCAAAGCAGCTTTCGAAGAGACGATATGCGCTCTGGTAAGGAAGCGCCAATCAATGATGTCGAGGCCGACCTTGAACGCAATCCCGGACAGTACCGCAAGAGGAATCATAGCGGTGAGATCACTGATCCATAATAGAACGACCAATAAAACAGCGACACGTGACAATCCAGATAACGCTGATCGACCGCCTGATTGGATATTGACGACTGTACCCATTGTGGCACCGGCACCAGGAATCCCCCCAAAAAAGCCGGATGCAATATTCCCAATACCCTGTCCAATAAGCTCTTTATTTGCGTCAGACTCACGCTTTGTCATGCTATCGGCAATGACAGAGGTGAGGAGCGCATCGATTGATCCCAGCATTGCGAGAACCAACGCATTAGCCATCATGATTTGCCAATGCCTCATCTCGAATACGGGTAATTGAAATTCAGGTAGCCCGTCCGGGATCGTACCAATGACACGGACTTCGCCGGAAAGAAACAGGGAGGCGACCACCGAACCACAAATCAGTGCGAGTAATTGTGGCGGTAAGAACCGCCGATAACTTGATGGAATCAAGGCGATGATTAAAAACGTGCCGAGTGCCAGACATGTTTCGTCAATCGATATGTTCTGAAGCAGGGACGGGAAGGCAGATAAAGTTCCAATAACACCACCAGTTGGAGGTGGTTGCCCTAGAAACGGGCCGATTTGCAGGATAATGAGGATAATACCAATGCCGGTCATGAATCCCGAAACAACCGTATAAGGCATCATGGTGACAAAGTGACCAACACGTAGGATGCCAAAGAGTATCTGTAGGCAACCAGCTAAAATGACCACAGTAAACGCCATAGCGAGCCCTTGGTCTGGGTCAGACGCGATGAGACTAGCGACAACTGCTGTCATCACCACCGTCATGGGACCTGTCGGCTCAGAAATGAGTGTTGGGGTAGCGCCGAAGAGGGCGGCGAACAGCCCGACTAAAATCGCGCCATAGAGACCAGCTTCGGGGCCTGCTCCAGATGCAACACCAAAGGCGAGCGCCATTGGTAGGGCGATCACGGCTGCGGTGACACCACCGAACAAATCACCCTTAATATTGGTCAGTCGAATTTCGTTAAATAACGCCAAAATCCCGATGCCTTGCTCATATCATTAAGCGTTATACGGAAATTTCATTGCTGGCGTAACTCGATAGTATCAATGAAAGGTATCGATGATTATCGATATGCTGTTGACGACCGATAGAAATCAGTGTCGATTTTGGTCATTAAATCGCCAGCAATACAGTGCGAGGTAGGAGCGAAAAGGGGATGCACGCTCCACAAATTCTCCCGCGTCTTCACCTAATTCATTCGCAAAAACAATACTTAAGCGGCGAAGAATGAGATCTTTATCACTCCACTGATTCGGGTTACGCAAAACAAATAATTCCCACATCGCAACCGACCAAGGTCCAAGGCCCCAGATCTCAAGTAAGACCTCTCGGCGCTTGGGTTCAGACTGGGTGGCAATTGTTTGAATCCAATGATCTCCACGATGAGTCAAGTCACTCAGTATTCGTTTTTTCGAAGCAGATAATCCTGTATTTGGCGTTTCTGAATTTTTGAGCGCATCGATTAATTTGGAACGCTGCGGATATTGGGTCACAAGTCGTTCCCAAATTGATCGTGCCGCCTGGTTCGATACTTGTTGACCAACAACAATCCGGCTGAGTCCAAGCAACAAGTCATCACCATACCGAACAGGAATATCGATGGGCCCAATGGATTCGATAAATTCAGATAGCTTTTTTGGTCCTAGCTTGGTTAGATGATGGTATGCGTTTTTCGCCAATTCAGAATAAGCCATAACAAAAAGGAATCACTAGCATGGTTTGTATGATCGCATTAATTCGGGTGAATAACTTGGCGGATTTTAGTCATTCCCGAGAACAAGTTCCCGCAACCCTCGAACCCTATGGTGAAGAAACTCGATTCCGTGCGGAAAAGCCGATGACTCTCGATGACGAAAACGGTCTTGGCGATTTCTCACAGATCGCATTGTTTTGGTTCCCGAGGGCGACAGCAATGGCCGACCGGTATGAGTCAGACGCATATCACGATTTATTGGGGCTTACGTCTAGCGCTGGCACCTTTAACATTATCGGTATTGATCGTGACTTAAATTGCGCATAATCATTATTATGTTAAATAAAGTGTTTTGTTTGTTTTAACCCTCACACAGGGAGTCCCTATTCATGCAAGTAAATCGCTATTTTGATGATCAAGTACTTTCGTTGAGCTTCGATAATTCCAACGGCAAAAGTTCGATTGGCTTGATGAGTCCAGGCTCATATGAATTTTCGACATCGGATGACGAACGGATGGTGGTGATCAGCGGTGCTCTTGTAGTACAACGTCAATCGGATCCAGAGCCAGTGCTTTATTCTGATGGAGAGGAGTTTCATGTACCGGGAGATCAAAGCTTTAGCGTTGAGGTTACTGAACCGACCGCGTATCTCTGCGAGTACAGTTGACAAACCCCCTCTTCCATTCGATTACGGATTTCAAGAACAACTGATTCGAGTTCAGGGTGTTCAGGTGTTCGTGCGAACACTTGGGAGTCGGTCAAATCAGGCTGTGTTGTGCTGGCATGGCTTCGCAAGGAATGGGTCTGATTTTTTCACACTCGCACATGCACTTGCTGACGAATTTTTTGTGATCTGCCCTGATACGCCGGGTCGTGGCAACAGCGAATGGATGGCTGCAGATCAGTATGAATTTTCATTTTATCAGTCGCTTGCAGTCGATTTACTGAAATATTTCAATATTTCTGGTCGTGCTCATTGGATTGGTACAAGCATGGGCGGTGCGCTGGGAATGATGATGGCTTCGAATCCAACAACGCGACACCTGATTGATCGATTGGTAATTAACGACATCGGACCTGAAGTACCACAGGATGCAATTGAGCGTATTCGCGAATATGCTTCCGAAACGCATTACTTTGCTGATTTAGAGGAAGCGCGAGCGTATTTCGCGACCATCTATGCATCATTTGGCGATCTATCACAAGATGAGTGGGACCGACTGGTGGTTCACTCATTGCGACGCCTCAACGATGGACGTTTGACACAACATTACGATCCGCAAATTTTGGCATGTTTTGGTGGTGTGCAAAATCCAGCGTTGGCATGGACGATGTTTTCCTCAATCACTTCACGCATGTTGGTGATTCGTGGCATGGAGTCGGACATTTTGACCGCGTCAATTCTCAAACGAATGATCGACAGTGCACTTTTTGCAGAAAAACTCGACGTCGCGAACACAGGACACGCGCCATTTTTGAATAGTCACGAACAGATTAAGTGCATCCGATCGTTCTTAACTAAATGACACATTAGCTCTCGCTAGCTTTGATGCGGACAATAAAGTCGACGTCGGCAGTCACCAAGTGATCTGAAATTGCCCAGTCACCGACAGCGTATCCCCCTTCCTCCATTGCGCGATCATCTCCAGCAATCAGTGGATGCCACTTCGGCAGTGGTCTGCCCTCTTCGAGTCTTCGGTAGGCGCAACTCTCTGGGAGCCATCGATAATGCTCTGGGTCCAAATCTCGAACATTTAAACAGTCATCAACAATGTCGACACGTTCATCGTAAACTTCACATTGGCGACTTGTACCGAGATAACGACATTTGACGCACGTAAATTCGACTAAAAGTGTCTCAACATCTTCGAGTTTATGTAGGCAGCATAGGCCGCATCCATCGCACAGCGATTCCCACTCTGCGTCTGTCATTTCTGACAATGTTTTTTGTTCCCAAAAACCCATCCCGAGCGCGCCTCACCGTAGTTTCTAACCCGAGTTTATGACACACTTCGACTTTAGTTGTCGATCTTAGAGAGCCTTCTGCGATGATTCCGCGTCTGGACCACCGTGAACCCGTTAACGAAACCACTCAAAACTACGCGCGAGCCCTGCATGCTCTCGGATTTGAGGGTGAAATCCAGTTTGATGATGCGACACGCGCTGTTCTATCAACCGATAACAGTATTTATCAAGTATTTCCGCAAGTTGTTGTCTATCCGAAGAATCACCAGGATCTGATTCGGGTCACTCGAGCAGCACATGAATATGATGTCACTCTGTATCCTCGCGGGGGCGGGACAGGAACGAATGCGCAAAGCCTAGGTGCAGGCGTGGTCGTCGATACCAGTAAACATATGAATGCCATCCTCGAGGTGAATGTTGAAGAGCGTTGGGCACGGGTTCAATGCGGAGCTGTCAAAGATCATTTAAATGCTGAGATTCGACAGCATGGCCTATTTTTTGCGCCAGATTTATCGACGTCAAACCGTGCAACAATTGGTGGCATGATCAACACAGATGCCAGTGGGCAGGGATCGGTGAAATACGGTAAGACTCGAGATCATGTAATTCGGTTGAGGGCTGTTTTGCTCACTGGTGAAGAATTTGAGACGCAGGTCTTGAGTGATTCAGAGTTGGATGCATTGCCTACGGACTCGGCGGAATCTCGAATTGGAAATGCGCTGCGGGAGATTCATGATTCGAACAAGGAGCAGATTACAGCCGGCTTCCCTGAACTTAATCGATGCCTGACCGGATACGATCTGAAGCATTTGAGAACCAATGATGGATACATTGATCTGAATGCTGTGCTGTGTGGTTCTGAAGGAACATTGGCCTTCGTCAGTGAAGCGGTCATCAATTTAGAACCGCTACCAACAGAAGTAGCCTTGGTCGCTGTCCAATATGAATCCTTTATGGATGCTCTATTCGACGCGCGAGAACTGATGACTCATGGCGCAACATCGATCGAGACAGTGGACTCGAAAGTGCTGAATCTCGCGATGAACGACTTGATATGGGATAGCGTTGCCGAATTTTTCCCCGCGTCAGATAAAATATTGCAAGGCACCAATCTCGTTGAATTTACTGATTTTGATTCAGCGTCTCTTGCCAATAAGGTCGATCAGTTTAGTCGCTATCTTGAAACAGTTGCCCAGAATGGTGGTCGGTCATTTGCGCACGCGATTGCTCGAGGACGAAGCCAGGTGTCCCAGGTCTGGGCTATGCGAAAGCGTGCAGTCGGCCTGCTTGGTGGAGTTGAAGGTGTCAAAAAGCCTGTAGCGTTTGTCGAAGATACCTGTGTTCCGCCTGAGAATCTAGCGCCTTACATCGGCGAGTTTCGTGATCTGCTCGACGATCATGAGCTGGATTACGGCATGTTCGGGCACGTTGATGCTGGCGTGTTACATGTCCGCCCACTGCTCGATCTGAAGACTCCTGAAAGTATGGAAATGGTTCGGAAGATTACCGATCAAGTTGTTGATTTAACGAAGAAATATCACGGTCTTCTATGGGGGGAACACGGCAAAGGTGTTCGCTCGGAATATGCGCCCGTGTTCTTTGGAACATTGTACCCCGTGATCTGCCAAGTCAAAGCGCTGTTCGATCCGATGAACCGCTTAAACCCAGGTAAGATCGCTGGCCCCACTGTCGAATCAATGCTTTTAAAAATTGATGAGGTTCCTACACGCGGGGCGAACGATCGTCGAATCACATCCGGCCTGCAATTGTCTGCGAGTACAGCACTCCTCTGTAACGGTAACGGCGCTTGTCATAATTACGACCTGGATGACCGCATGTGTCCCAGCTGGAAAGCTACTCGAGATCGACGTTACACCCCAAAAGGACGGGCTGGATTGATGCGAGAATGGGTTACTCGCATGTCAGATCAAGGTGTTCAATCAATCCCAACACCAACATTGGCTCAGTACATACTGGGGATGCCAACGCGCATTATCAGAACATTGAGTCAATCGAGTTCCAGGTATGATTTTAATCATGAAGTATTTGAGGCGATGTCGACCTGCCTGGCCTGTAAATCATGCACTGGACAATGCCCGATCAAAGTCAGTGTTCCGACATTTAGAAGTCAGTTTTTGAGCGCTTACTACACGCGCTACTCGCGGCCATTGAAAGATTGGATCATCGGTACGCTTGAATACGTGTTACCCGTTGTTGCACAAACTCCTCGGTTGTATAACGGTGTTGTGGAATCTCGCCTGGGTCAATGGCTATTTGCTCGTTTGGGTCTTGTCGACTCCCCTTCGCTATCGGGAATTGATCCTCACCGTGCGATTGCTGAATCCGGATTTCAGGTCACTGACCTCAATCGGCTCAGTGGGATGAAGCGTACAGATCGTGATCGCTTTAATCGTCAGGTTGTTGTCGTTCAGGATGCTTTTACGAGTTATTTCGAAACGCCTGTAGTCGTCGATCTTTTCGAGCTTTTAAAAATACTTGGATTGGAGCCGTCATTGATGCCATTTCATCCGAATGGGAAGCCGCTTCATGTTCACGGTTTTTTGGGTTGGTTCAAGCGACTCGGCGAGTCGAATGCCAAAAAATTACTACAGATTGAAGCGCTGGGCGTCCCCATGATTGGGATTGATCCGTCAATGACGATGACCTACCGATCTGAGTATAAAGAGGCAGCCATTGATGTTCCTTCGGTCCAGTTGGTTCAAGAATTTCTTACCGCACACCTCGATGAAGGCGTGATCACAACGAAACTGCCTGTTAAACGTTTTCGTTTGTTTGCCCATTGCACAGAGGCTACAAATGCGAAGGATTCGCTTACGCTATGGCAATCAATTTTTGCGATGGCGGGCCAGTCACTGGAGATTGCATCTGTTGGGTGTTGTGGGATGGCTGGAACCTACGGTCACGAACAAGCCAACCTAGCGACTTCGAAGACGATCTATGCCCAGAGTTGGCAAGCTAAAGTGGAGTCAGCAGGTGATGATGGTGGCGAAATCTTAGTGACGGGATATTCGTGTCGTTCTCAGGTTAAACGCCTGTCAGGTCGCGCGATGCGTCATCCTGTTTCGGCACTACGCGCAATATTGGCTTCCGACGCAGTCCCACCGCAGGCTTAAACGTTTTCCCAACAGAAGCCAACCGGCCAAGTGGGCTCGGCTTTCCAGGGATGTAGGCATTTCTTTCTTTCTTTGCGCGCACGCAGTAGATCGCACCTGTCGGCCATCCATTTACCGCCATACGGTGTTCAAACAGTTTAAACAACTGTCTGATGCCCTTCTTAACAAACGGTAGGCCATACACCGCATGCTTCGATATTTCTGGCGCAAGGTTGAGTAGACGACACCAATCTTCAATTTGTGATCGGCGCATAAAGCGGGCTTGCCAAGGTAAGAGGCTTCCGAGTGGCGTGCTTAGCATGCGCCTGAGTCCCCAGCTCGATATCGGATTGAAGCCAAACAGAAGAAGCCGCCCTCCCGGGCGGAGAATTCGCTCCGCCTCGCGCAACACCTGATGCGGATGCGCACTGATATCCAGCGAATGCTGAAGCACAAGAATATCCACGGAATCAGTCAGAAATGGTAATAGATTATCCTCAGCTACAATCGTGGGACAATGCGATACCTTGGGTAGATCACCACCTAAAACCACATGAAAACGAATAGGCGCCAGCGAGTCTGCAATCAGGGGAAAGCCAGCGGACCCGCCAACTTGAACAACGACTTGGCCGAATAACCGGCGCAACTCAGACCGAGCAAGTCTTCGCTCCTCGACCTGAATTCGATGCCCAAGACGCCCACACATCCAGCGATCCCACGCTCGCTGCTTTTCTTGGGAACTAAGTCGAAACACGCTCTGAACTGCCATCCGTTCATGGTACCATTCTCGCATAAGGGTTAATATACGAAAAAGGGATTTGCAATGGGAATGCTCTCTGGTAAGCGCGCGTTGATCGTTGGAGTCGCGAGTAAGTTATCAATCGCATACGGCATTGCTGAAGCAATGCATCGCGAGGGTGCTGACTTGGCATTCACCTATCAGAATGAAAAGTTGAAAAGTCGTGTATTGGGGTTCGCAGAGGGCTGGGGTACGAGCTCAGAGCTCTGTTTTCCATGCGATGTCGGAAGTGACGACGAGATTGACGCTGTCTTTGAGGGATTAGCCAAGCATTGGGACGGGATTGATATTGTGGTTCACGCGGTTGGATTCGCACCCGGCGATCAACTGAGTGGGAGCTTTGTCGACGTCACAACGCGCGAAGGCTTTCAGATCGCTCACGATATTTCGTCCTACAGTCTGATCGCGCTTTCGAAAGCGGCGCAACCGATGCTTGAAGGGCGTGATGGCAGCATTATTACACTGTCATACTTGGGCGCTGTTCAGACCATGCCAAACTACAATGTCATGGGGCTTGCGAAGGCGTCTTTGGAAGCCGGAGTACGTTTCCTGGCGACATCGATGGGGCCAAAAGGACATCGTGTGAATGCGATTTCGGCAGGCCCTATTCGGACCCTTGCTGCCAGTGGGATTAAAGACTTCCGCTCGATGCTGAATTACAACGCTTCACGGACACCACTTCGCCGCAATACAACCACTGGAGAAGTTGGGAATACAGCTGCGTTTTTAGCGTCTGATCTAGCTGCTGGCATCACAGGGCAAACCATTTATGTCGATAATGGATTTAACATCACAGCAATGGCGGATTCGGATAACGCCTGATGCTAAGAATCCATCGAATCCACGCATTCAGCGATAATTACATCTGGGTCATCGCAGACAATAAGAACGCATGGGTAGTTGATCCCGGTGATGCATCACCCGTTATTGAATTCCTCGAAGCGCATCAGCTGTCCCTCAGTGGGATATTGCTAACTCACTGGCACGGTGATCATCAAGGCGGTGTCGAAGGTCTGTGTAACCGTTATCCTGAAATAGAAATCATCGGTTCGAAGAAAGCGCTCAAAGGACCCTCTCGTCCGGTTGTTGAAGGGGATATGGTCGAAGTGCTCGGTGCGTTATTTCGAGCAATCGAAGTCCCGGGGCATACACTCGATCACGTCGCGTTTTTCTCTGATTCAGATCTATTTGAGACGCCAGTTGCGTTTACTGGGGATACATTGTTTGTCGCAGGATGTGGTCGATTATTCGAAGGGACTGCGGAGAATATGTTCGAAAGTCTCCAGAAGCTCGATCAGCTACCCGGCAATACCGCGATCTACTGTGCTCATGAGTACACCCTAGCCAACCTAAAATATGCGACGACTGCCGAGCCTGAAAATCTGGAGATTCAAAAGCGTTTAGTAAAAGTTGAAGAGCTTCGCTCAAAGCAGTACGCAACAGTGCCGACCACATTGGTTATGGAGCGGCTCACTAATCCATTTCTTCGCGCGAAAGATGCTTCAGAACTCGCTGCTCGCCGTTTGCAGAAAGACAATTTTTAATGCCACTGAATGATCTCTTGAAAGTAGCACTGATCTCATCTTTCGCTGTGTTGGTTGGCTGTCAGACTTTGCAAACCACAAATGAAACCGTGAGTGAAACACGCATCACCGAAGATCGCGTAGAAAGCACGGAACCATCAGCTGAATCCGCTTCAATCGACAATGAGTTTAGCGAAGGTGAGCGCGATGCAGTCGAGGGCGCGCCCACTTATCCTGAACCGGTCTTGACCGACGAATCCATGTACGATCCGTTAGCGATCGTTCGTGAACTTGGAGAAGCGGTTGATAGTCCAAACGTGGTTGAAACGTATAAAGACGAAGAACCTATGGTTGAACCGTCCCCCGATCTTGCCGCAATTGAGGGAACTATCTGGGCTGAAATTATCGGTCGATTCGATCTTGACGATCTCAAAAGTACGAAGTTTGCAGATCTACATCGTCGTCGGCTAACGCACAGCCCCGGTTTTTTTGCAGAATTCCTAGTCAAAGCTGATCTTTATCTTCCCTATGTCTGGGGAGAAGTTAAACGCCGTAATCTTCCATCGGAAATCGCCCTATTGCCCTATGTCGAATCTGCATATAGCCCGTGGGCTGTCTCGCGGATGGGCGCAGTTGGTATGTGGCAAATCATGCCGGGAACTGCAAGAGTCCTTAAACTGAAACTCGGTCAAACCTGTGATCAGCGAAGGGACGTGATTCATTCGACCCGTGCGGCGCTAGATTACTTAGAACAAATGCACGCTAAATTTGGAGATTGGTTGCTGGCGATTGCGGCCTATAATGCTGGTCCTGGTCGTATTGAGCGTGCCATCAAGCGCAATCGGCGTGCAGGTAAGCCAACAGACTTTTGGTCTCTCAAGCTGCCTCGAGAGACTCGCCGCTATGTACCGCGTCTGCTTGTCACTCGGGATTTGATTCTCGATGCAAAGGCACAGGGTATTGAGCTTCCAAACATCGAGCCTGAAATTGGATTTAAAACATTGGCGCTTGAAGCTCCGATGGAAGTATCCTTGGTGCAAGAATTAAGTGGCCTGTCGTTAGAAGAGGTCCGTCGGTACAACCCATGTATTCGTTCCTGGATTACACCGGCTCAGGAGCCTTATCAATTGGTGCTCCCCAAGTCAGCAGTCCAGGGATTCTCGACCCGACTTGTCAGCGTCTCAGTCCGCGATTATGTGAGAACACGTCCGTACAAAGTTCGATCTGGCGATACCTTAAGTGAAATCGCTGCGAGAATTGGGGCAACCGTTCCTGAGTTGATGATGCTTAATGGAATGTCAAATTCGCGTATCGTCGCTGGGCGAACGATTCGTGTGCCCAGCACGAGTGAAAACATATCCAAGCAATTGGTCAACTTGGAGCTCGGTAATGCGTATGGCGAAACGATTCGATACAAGGTTAGAAGCGGCGATTCGTTGTGGAAAATCGCCCGACGTTTCCGTACGACTGTGAAAGATCTTAGAAAACTCAATGCAACCTCTAACTTAATTCGGCCTGGTCAATGGCTCGTGGTTCCTGTTAACTAAGACGCTCTTTGATATACGCGTCGATCATTCCCCGCGAAATTGACGCGTACGGTGGAAGTTTGGGTAAGTGCTTAATGTTGAACCACTGCGCATCAACAATTTCAATCCCGTCAACCACAATATCCCCTGAAAGCCACTCAGCGCGGTAGCCGAGCATCAACGAATGCTTAAATGGCCAACTCTGGCTACCCTGATAAATCGGAGATTTGATACGCACCCCAACCTCCTCTTTGATCTCCCGATGACAGGCATGTTCGGCAGACTCTCCAGCCTCGACAAAACCCGCGAGCGTGGAATACATGCCATCAACAAATCGTGGCGCCCGCGCAAGTAGAATCTCATCTCCTCGCGTAATTAAAACGATGACACAGGGGGAAACGCGGGGATACTGTGTTAGTCCGCAAGGCTCACAATATCGGCCTCGATCAGATTTTGAGGCGCTCATTTGGTTGCCACAATGGCCACAAAATCGATGTTCGACAAAAAAATCGAGCACCTGCATGACTGCGTTGACTGGTATGAAGTCTCCGCTATTGAGTTGGATTAACAAAGGTCTTAACGGCTCGTAACTTAATTCAGCCATTTCAGAAGCTCGGACGCCATAGTAAGACACCCCGTTTAATGTGCCAGCAAGATAAGGTTCTTGATCCGATATCAGGGGATTATTCAGAGAAACAAATAGAGGAGCGCCATCCTCATCAACTGCTATGCATCGATCGGCAGTCGTTATTAAAACTCGGTGACTCTCCCCCTCGTCGATTCCAGGCAACCATTCCTGATCCTGATCACCAAGCCAATTCATGTGTCACTCGAGTCCCAAAGTAATTGCGTTTTTGTCTCTCTCAAGGTGTTGAGAAATGATTGGTGATTGGCTAATTCAGCATCTGTGGGTTGTGAAACACGTGGCACTCGATCAACACCTGTTAACCGTTGGATTGGTTCAAACCGAGAACCTTGTGATTGATTATCGGTCTCTCCAAACATTCTGCTTTGCTCGCGTGTCATTGCAAGGTAGACACGAGTCAGTAATTCAGCGTCAAGCAATGCGCCATGCAGCGTTCGCTCAGAGGCATCGATTTTATAATCGCGACATAACGCATCTAGTGAATTACGTTTACCCGGCCTTTTCTCTTTTGCCATAGCCAAAGTATCAATGGCTGCTCCGCCATGCATTAACGAAAAAATATTTGGCGCTTCCGGGATCCGCGATAATTCTGAATCAAGGAAATTGATATCGAAGGATGCATTGTGCGCAATCAGTTCTGCACCGCGAATGAACTCTACAAATTCGTCAGCAATCCCTGCGAAATTTGGTTTATCAGCAAGAAACTCGTTTGTGATCCCGTGCACGTCGATGGCTTCTTGATCAATCTGACGCTCAGGATTAATATATACGTGAAATGTCTGGTCGGTCAGTCGACGGTTGACCAATTCGATGCAACCGATTTCGATGACGCGGTGTCCATCCTTTGGATCGAGGCCAGTGGTTTCGGTATCAAGAATTATTTGTCGCATGTTGTGCCTACCCCTAGATTGGCCAATTGGTCAGCTCGTTCGTTACCTGGATGTCCTGCATGGCCCTTGACCCAATGCCAATGCACTTGATGTTGATCACTCACCTCGTCCAGTTGTTGCCAGAGGTCCTGGTTTGAAACTGGTTTTTTGGAGGCTGTTTTCCAACCATTGGCCTTCCAGTTAGCAAGCCATTTCGTGATTCCATCTCTCACATACACCGAGTCAGTGTACAAATTCACCGTGCATTGACTCTTTAAGGCAGCTAGGCCCTCAATGGCAGCCGTCAACTCCATCCGATTATTTGTGGTATCCGCTTCACCACCACACAATTCTTTCCGATGTTCCCCATATTCTAAAACCACCCCCCATCCACCCGGGCCTGGGTTTCCTTTGCAGGCGCCATCGGTATAGAGAGTGACGATTTTATGGGTCACAGACGGGTGTAGTCCTGATTTGATCGATTGATGTATTGATCCACTTGATCAACGATTGCGCCAGATGCATCTCGACTGAGTCTTGCAGCCAGTGATTTCTTTTCAACCCACTTCAACGCAAACAAATGATGATCGGCACTCAACCCCAATAAAATATCATCGGAAGTCGCGATCTCGTCGCATAAACCTTTGGTCAGTGCGTCTGTACCATAAAAAATCGATCCGTCAGCCACCGCTTCAAGATCGAGATTTGGTCTCCGTTCTGCGATCCATGCCTTAAAAAGGAGATGCGTTTGTTCCAGATCTTCTTTAAATTTCCGTCTGCCCTCTGGCGTATTTTCGCCGAGCATTGTCAATGTTCTTTTGTTTGCCCCTGCCGTGTGTAATTCAACATCGACATTATGATTCTTCAAGAACCGATGAATATTTGGGATTTGCGCGACCACACCGATTGAGCCTAAAACGGCAAAGGGCGCTGCGATAATTCGCTCAGCGCATACCGCCATCATATATCCTCCGCTCGCTGCGACAGTATCAACACACGCGCTGACGGGGATCTGTGCTTCACGTAAGCGCGATAACTGGGAGCTCGCCAATCCATAGGTGTGTACGAGACCTCCAGGGGATGTCAGTTTAATCACGACCTGATCTGGCTTGTGTTCCATCGCGAGGATTGCTGACACTTCTTGGCGCAAGTTTGCACCTTGTGACGCTTTCATGTCGCCCTTGAATTCAATCACGACGGCTATTTTTTCTTTTTTCGATGACGTTTCTGATGTTTTCTTCGGGGGCTTACTCAGGCGCTTCTTGATCCGATCGATTAACGACGGTTTTTCCTGTGCTAAAGCGTCATCAAACACAGTCTTTACATATTGTGATTGATCAGCAAACTTCTTCGATAGGTCGGTAATTTTGATCGCCCCTTTTGGCTCATCGCCACCCCCTGAAATCTTTGAACTGACGGCAATGACGGCGATCACAGCTAAAACGATGGTGACCGTTTGCAATAAGAACAGACCATAGTCGGCTAACAATTCCATTAACGCTTTTTAACCTCTGCGGCTGTTGTAACTACAGACCAAAATTCGCTTCCCTCCTGACTTGTTCGGAGTTGGCTTAAGGCAGAAGAAAGGTCAGTTCCGTTTTCGATTGTCGCATTCAGGTCAATTTGATCAACTCGAGCAACAACAAATGCGTCAGTTGTAGGTGCTATGAACGTTGATGGACGTCCTTCATGCGGAGCAGATGCTGCAAATGCAACCGAGAGAACCTCACGATCAATTGAGTCATCCCCGTCACGACCAATATTAATAAACTCCTGTGGGTAGAGATTACGTGCTTTCGCTGGTAGTCCCGCGAGTCCATCCTGCCAGTGACTCTGAATCTCTTCGGCAAGGATTCGCGCGCTTTCAGATGCTTTTTGTTGTTTCAGGATAGCGATGACGTCTTCCTTAACCTCATCAATCGGCCTTACCGTTTTTGGTTCGAACGACTTCACGCGGAAAGTCATCCAGACCCCGGGATCGACTTCAAAGACGTCAGCATTCAGCTCCCCACTGTACAGAGTGTCATTAAACGCCCAACGTTGAACGGCTTCTTTCGCCATCAAACCCTGAGCCGTCGAACGACTGAATGGCTCGGTCGATTCAATCCGTACATCATAAATACTCTTGAGCTCTTCCAATGTCCCACTGAAAGCGATATTGGAGAATTCCTCGAGCGATGTTGCGAGAAGGCGCTCAGCTTCTCGTTCTTCCAACTCAACTCGCAAACGCATCGACCGTTGTTCAAATGAATCGATCGGCCGAGCCCTCGTCTCCAACAATTCAATCAGATGATAGCCGTATTGCGTTGCAATCGGCTGGGAGACGGTATTGACAGACAGCTCGTCGAGTGCTTTCTCAAATGCAGGATCAAAGGTGCCCTTCGGAGCAAACCCAAGATCACCGCCTGTATCACGACTCGCGATATCATCTGAATGTTGTTTTGCGAGATCAGCAAATGCAGCTCCACCATCGAGCTGCTGTTTCAATCCATAGGCCTTTGCGAGTGCATCATCAGCGCTTGAAATGAGGATATGCCGAGCGCGACGTTCTACATCACTTGTTGCTGAAGCAACCTCGGCATCATAGGCTGCCCGAATGTCCTCATCAGTGATGACGACTTGCTCTTGAAAATTGTCTGCGCTCAATAATACGTACTCGAGAGCGACAGCGTCTTCTGTCACAAACGAATTCTTATTTGCTTCATAGTGCGAGATTACTTCATCGTCACTGACGGACATTTGAGATACAAACGGATCGATATCAATAACAAGCAACTCGCCGGAACGTGTGTGATTTTGTATTTGATTCAGTCGATCGAGCTCTGATGGAGTTACGATCATCGAGGTTTCAATCGCACCCTTCACTTGATACTCGATGAGGTTACGCTTTAACTCCTCGCGGAATCCGAGTCGTGACATTCCCATGCGCCCTGCGGCTTGATCGAACAAGCGCGCGTCAAAATGTCCATCCGTTTGGAATTGAGGAATCTCCACTAGAACCTGATCCACCAACTGGTCAGTCACACCAAAAGATAGTTTCTGCGCGTAGCGAGTTGCAGAGGCCTCCTCGATTAATGCGTTGAGAACGCTCTGTCTTAGTAGATCCTCGTTTACAGCACTTGGGTCACCGAGGATGGTTAGAAGTTGCCTACGTTCCTGTTCGAGCTTTTCCACGAATCGGCGTTCAGTGATTTCGATCCCGTCGACTTCTGCGATCACGTTATCCCCGTCGCCCCCGCCGAAAAAATTGACCCCGGTGACAACAAAAGTCACGGCAATCAAGCCTACGATGATTTTCGCAATGATACCGCTGGAATTATCTCGGATATTTTGAAGCATAGTGTACTGTGACCTGTAGATTCAAAAAAGGGGCCAGAAGAGGCCCCTTGATTGTAGAAACGCTCGTTACTCAGTTAACGGCGTCTTTCAGAGCCTTCCCAGCTTTAAAGCCCGGAACCTTGGCTGCTGCTATTTGAATCGTTGCACCTGTCTGTGGGTTACGGCCTGAACGTGCCGCACGATCTTTCACCTGGAATGTACCAAACCCTACTAAAGATACGCTGTCGCCTCCCTTCAAAGCGCCAGTTACAGCTGACAATGTCGCATCCAGCGCTTTGCCTGCATCCGCTTTAGATAAACCTGCATCTGCAGCAATCGCATCAATTAATTCTGACTTATTCACTCATCGTACCCCTATTGGTTTTTTTAATATCGTAGCACTGTCGACTTTCTTGTTTTGAGGCTACCCCTAGTTCGAGTATCCCTGTTATACCAAGCGATACTGGTCGAAACAACCTGTTAATGCGCTCTTTGCGTATTTTTTTCTGCTGCATGTTCTCCGTCTGAACTATTTGCCCCTTCTTGCGCAACAAAGGGTTCGGGAAGATAGGTCAGAGCGACATCAAAGACTTGATCAATCCAAGCAACCGGTTTGATATCTAAATCTACTTTCACATTATCTGGAATTTCTTTGAGGTCAGGTACATTTTCTTCCGGAATAATCACAGTTTTGATACCGCCGCGATGCGCAGCAAGAAGCTTTTCCTTCAGCCCACCAATCTGCAGTACCTGCCCGCGAAGTGTAATTTCTCCAGTCATCGCAACGTCTGCCTTTACAGGAACATTGGCCAATACAGACACCAGCGCTGTACACATTCCTATTCCAGCACTCGGACCGTCCTTAGGAGTCGCTCCTTCCGGCACATGAATATGTAAATCTGTTTTCTCATGGAAATTAGGATCAATGCCCAGCGCAATTGCACGGCTTCGAGCAACAGTCATCGCTGCTTGAATGGATTCCTGCATCACATCACCGAGTGAGCCAGTCCGAGTCTGTTTACCTTTACCAGGCATCGATACAGCTTCGATGGTCAACAGTTCGCCACCAACACTGGTCCACGCAAGCCCGGTGACTTGACCAATTCGATCCTCGGTCTCCTTTAACCCATAAGTAAACTTCCGTACACCTGAATAATTTTCGAGTACATCTGGTGTGACTACGATAGTCTCTTCGTCATTACCACCGATCTTTTTGTGGCCATCCTCAATCCGTTTCCGTACTACTTTACGAGCCAGTTTAGAGACTTCCCGATCAAGACCACGAACACCCGCTTCTTTAGTGTAATACCGAATCAAATCGGTCAGAGTTGCATCTGGTACCTCGATCTCACTCGCTCCAAGGCCGTTGTTTTTGACCTGTTTTGGTACTAGGTACTTCCTCGCGATGTTCAGCTTTTCATCTTCCGTATAACCAGGAATCCGGATGATTTCCATCCGATCCAGCAATGGAGCAGGCATGTTCATTGAGTTTGATGTGCACACAAACATCACCTCTGAGAGATCGAAATCAACTTCGAGATAATGATCGTTAAATGTATGATTTTGCTCAGGATCAAGTACTTCCAAAAGTGCTGAGGCCGGATCGCCACGATGATCCATGCCCATCTTGTCAATCTCATCCAAAAGGAACAATGGGTTTTTAACGCCCGCTTTTGATAACTTCTGAATTATTTTACCTGGCATCGATCCAATGTACGTTCTCCGATGACCTCTAATCTCTGACTCATCACGAACCCCACCTAACGCCATGCGAACGAACTCCCGATTAGTCGCGCGAGCTATTGATTCCCCAAGGGACGTTTTACCTACACCAGGTGGCCCGACCAGGCAGAGAACAGGACTTTTTGACTTCTTCATCCGTATCTGAACCGCCAGATACTCGAGGATCCGTTCTTTGACCTCTTCGAGGCCATAATGATCCGCCTCGAGGATATCCCGTGCTTTCAGAAGATCATGACGTACTCGTGACCGCTTTGTCCAAGGACAACCCAATAGCCAGTCTAGGTAGGCTCTAACAACTGTGGCTTCAGCCGACATCGGTGACATCATCTTCAGCTTCTGGAGCTCGCCTTCCGCTTTGTCTTTACCTTCCTTCGATAGGCCACATTCTTCAATCCGAGCCTGAATAGCATCGACTTCGTTGGGCGCCTCGTCTAAGTCATTCATCTCCTTCTGAATAGCTTTCATCTGCTCGTTTAGGTAGTACTCGCGCTGGCTCTTCTCCATCTGCTCTTTCACGCGACCACGAATGCGCTTTTCAACCTGCAGAAGATCCAGCTCAGATTCCATTAGGGCGACCAGATACTCAAGCCGCTCTTTGACATCGGAATTCGCAAGTAATGCCTGCTTTTCTTTCAGAGGCAGTGTTAGGTGCGCAGCCATTGTGTCGCAAAGCCGTCCAGGCTCTTCAATACTGTGTAAAGAGGCTAAGACTTCCGCTGGAATCTTTTTCGATGCCTTAACGTACTTATCAAACTGGTCCATCAAAACCCGTAGGAGTGCTTCCTGATGATGTTCTTTGAGAGGAACTGACGCGACTATCTCAGCGTTGGCTCGGTAATGATCACCATCAAGATCAAAGCTCGATACCTGAGCGCGCTGACCACCCTCAATCAGGACTTTTACGGTTCCATCGGGTAGTTTCAGGAGCTGCAGAATCGAAGCCACTGTGCCGACTTCATACAACTCGCCTGGTTGCGGCTCATCTTCGCTTGCAATTTTCTGAGCGACTAACAAAATTTCTTTGCCGCCATCCATCGCGCTCTGCAGAGCCTTGATCGATTTCTCTCGGCCTACAAACAGGGGAAGAACCATATGGGGATACACGACCACATCCCTCAGCGGGAGTAGTGGAAGGTCCAGCTGCTGGGTACTCATTCTGTGCTTCCTAAATTAATCGGCTGCGTTTGCCGAACGTTTCTTGTCAGGTGCTCCCGCGTAGATTTTAAGCGGTTCACTGTCGCCTGCAACGACACCTTCATCGATTACTATCTTCGACACATCGTTATCTGATGGTATCTCAAACATGGGGTGTAACAGGATAGTTTCAAGAATTGAGCGCAAACCCCTCGCACCTGTTTTTCGTTCCATTGCCTTTCTTGCAACAGCGCGTAGCGCTTCCGAACGAACGTCGAGCTCCACACCTTCCATTTCGAACAATTCTTTGTACTGTTTAACTAACGCATTCTTTGGTTCAGACAAAATCTGTATCAGCGCATCCTCATCAAGCTCACCAAGGGTTGCAACTACAGGAAGTCTGCCAACGAACTCGGGAATCAGACCATATTTCACAAGATCTTCTGGCTCGACCTCTGCGAAAGCTTCGCCAACGGACTTGGACTCGTCCTTCGAACGCACTTCTGCACCAAATCCAATTCCACCCTTTTCACTGCGATCCCGAATCACCTTGTCAAGGCCTGCGAACGCTCCACCACAGATGAAAAGTATGTTTGATGTATCAACCTGCAGAAATTCTTGCTGTGGATGCTTACGGCCGCCTTGAGGTGGCACCGATGCAATCGTGCCTTCGATGAGCTTCAATAGTGCTTGTTGCACGCCCTCTCCTGACACATCTCGGGTAATTGAAGGGTTATCAGATTTACGTGAAATCTTGTCTATCTCATCAATGTAAACGATTCCCTGTTGCGCCTTTTCTACGTCGTAATCACACTTCTGCAAAAGTTTCTGAATAATATTTTCAACGTCTTCACCGACATAGCCCGCTTCGGTTAACGTGGTCGCGTCCGCCATAGTAAATGGAACATTCAATAATCGCGCAAGGGTCTCAGCTAAAAGTGTCTTGCCCGAACCTGTGGGACCAATTAGAAGGATATTTGACTTACCTAGCTCCACGTGACGTGAACCGAGCTCACCGTGCCTCAACCGCTTATAGTGGTTATAGACAGCGACTGCCAACACGCGCTTTGCGCGATCCTGTCCAATCACATAGTCATCGAGTGTCGTCTTGATTACCTGTGGAACAGGTAGACCGTCTGAGGCTTCGGTGTCGTCTGACTCCTGAACCTCTTCACGAATGATGTCGTTGCATAGATCAACACACTCATCACAGATAAAAACGCTTGGGCCTGCGATGAGTTTGCGAACTTCATGCTGACTCTTACCGCAGAACGAGCAATACAGAACTTTGCCATTGTTGTCAGAAGATTGGTCTGTTGTATCTGTCATTTGTTCACCTATTCCGTCATGTCAACACTGCGCTGTCACAAACGGAAAATCAAGCATCTTTGGTCAAATCTGTTCTATGTTCCAAAACGTCATCAATCAGACCATATGACTTCGCTTCTATGGCATCCATAAACCGATCCCGATCAGTATCTTTCGCGATTTGCTTGATTGTCTGCCCAGTGTGATGTGCGAGCCTCGCATTCAATTTCTCTCGGATCTTCAATATTTCTTTCGCATGAATATCAATATCGGACGCTTGTCCAGAATATCCACCGAGCGGTTGATGAATCATCATTCGGGAATTTGGAAGAGCGAATCGTTTGCCTTTTGCACCACCTGCCAACAAAAAAGCACCCATGCTGGCTGCTTGCCCAATACACAATGTCGAGATATCGGGTTTAATAAATTCCATCGTGTCGTAAATCGCCATCCCCGCGGTGACTGAACCACCGGGAGAATTAATGTAGAGATGAATATCTTTATCTGGATTTTCTGATTCCAAAAACAACAACTGGGCAACGATCAGGTTTGCCATATAGTCCTCAACTTGCCCGACCATAAATATGACCCGTTCTTTAAGTAGCCGTGAGTAGATATCATAAGAACGTTCACCACGAGAGCTCTGTTCGACAACGATGGGGACTAAACCTGGCATCTGTTTTCCTCTATCTGGTTAAGCCTGACGGCTCTTCATAACGTCGGCATATGTCATATCAATAGTCTTTACTTTTGCAGATTCAAGGAGCACCTCTGCAACCTGCTCCTCCACAGCAAGCGCTTCAATTTGTTTTAGATTGTCGTCATTCGAGTAATAAAAGTTCACGACCTGTTCTGGATCATCATAGGCGGCAGCCATCTCATCGACCAAAGCGCGAACACGATCTGTATCTGCTAATAACTTAAGCTTCTTTACTGTTGCGCCGAGTAGAATCCCAAGTCGCACACGACGCTCTGCCTGCTCTTTAAATAATTCATCCGGTAACTGATTTGGATCGAATTGCTGACCGCCACCAAAACGCTCTACAGCCTGTTGCTTGAGTACCTGTATTTCGGAATGAACCGCTGCAGCTGGTACCGGCGCGTCAGCATTTTTATCAAGTAACACATCGAACACATTGGTTTTATTCGTATTCTTTAAGGTCATTGAAAGCTCTCGCTCCATCTGCTCCTTCAGTTCTAGTTTGAATTCTTTCTCATCACCGGATTCAACACCGAAGGCTTTAATGAACTCTTCATCAACTGTTGGTAATACGCCTCGCTCAAGTTTCGACATGTCAATTTTGAAAACTGCAGGCTTCCCTCTCAGCTTCTCGGCGTGATAGTCCTCTGGAAAAGTCACTTCAACGTCTTTAGACTCCCCCTTTTTCATACCAACGATGCCATCTTCAAAGCCAGGAATCATCGATCCCGAACCAAGAACTAACGCATGGCTGTCTCCCTTGCTGCCTTCAAAAGTCTCACCATCGATAAAACCTTCGAAATCGACCGTTACCCGGTCACCTTGCTTGGCTGCAGCTCGCGCAGATTCTTTCCATGATTTGCGTTGCTCACGCAGCGTCACAATCATTTCTTTGATATCGGATGCACTAATCTTGCACTGAGTTTGCGCGATTTCATCACCATCGATTAACGTCGGATCCAGCTCTGGAAATACTTCAAATGTCGCTTTGAACGAAAAGTCAGTACCTTCCTCGAAGCTGACGTCATCAATTGTGGGCTGACCGATCGGCTTGACATCATGCTCACTAAGCGCCTGCCCCAACGATTTTTCCATTAGATCGGACGCAATTTCTTGACGAATCGCCTGTCCATAACGCTGACGGACGATACTTGCTGGGACTTTGCCGGGCCTAAAGCCATCAATGCGCACCCGCTTTGCTGTTTCTGCCAGCTTGGCTTCAAATTCTGTTTCAACATCCCCGGTTGGGATTGTGATTGTAAATTGGCGCTCTAACGCGCTAGGGGATTCCAGAACAACCTGCATGGATCAACCTCAGTCACTTAAATTCTTTAAAATTCGACGTATTAGGATACTGTTTTCGATCGTAACCGTATAGTGATGGTGCGGATGGAGGGACTTGAACCCCCACGCCTCGCGGCACCAGAACCTAAATCTGGCGTGTCTACCAATTTCACCACATCCGCAACAAAACACAGAACGCATTTTGAGGCGCCGGATATTGAAGGATATGCGCATAAATATCAAGCGCTATTCAGGGAGACCCAGTATTCCCTAGCCTTTGAAAAAGAAAAGCGGATATCTCGTTGACATCCTAGGGAAGGTTATCCCGACGTCAATTGAATCAATCGTGACCGTAATGTTGATCGTGGTGCCTTACTTGTTCTTAAGATAAATGTCTAATCGCGAGGTAAAAGTCGCTTTGAATCGGACAAAACTCGAAGGGTTTACCGCGACGTTAATTGCGCGAGCTGCCAAAATCAGTAGCTGGGTTATCCGCTTGTATCGGCACTTGTGACCCCTGGCGTTGACACGACGAGCTTGATCGTCGCCCCTGGTGCAGTTGGACTCACAATCAGATTGGTTTTAAGAGATACCTTGAGTAATCTCGCAATCGGTTAGATCTTGGTTTTCAATGGCTCCTTCCGCTAGCGAGATATCATCGAAGTGAATTCAGTGATCGACACGGTCGTGGAAATCAAACTTCTGACCACTGAATTAAAACCCCTTGACGCAAAGAAAACGTTAATACCCAGCGGATCAATGATGCGATCGAGCGTCATCAATCACAGCGCATAGGCTTCCCGAAGAAAAGAGGTCGTCGTCGGTGTTTCCTACGATGATGATATTGAGGAGGCTGAGGTAATAATCCGACATCCATTTTGTTTGTTTACCCCTTAAGCTGTTGTCGCCGTCGATTCGCATGGTGATTTTGGCCAAAACACCCTCGTTGAGGTCTGGGTGCAGAGCTACCTTATGGTTTCAAAAAATTCAATTGTTACGGGAGATCAAAAGCGCTTTCGATAAAGGGGAAATTAATATTCCGTTTCTTCGCTACGAAGTCGAGCATCCATCGACTTAGCGTTTCATAGCGCCTTGACTGTTACACCGCTTTTCAAAGGCAGCTGAAAACCGTTCAGACTCGTGAGTAACATATTCAAATTTTCTCGACAACTCACCGTCGGGCTCTTGATCATCCATTTTCAGATTGATAATTTTCTCCCGTGCCTGCCGTACTTGATCAATCCATACTGTTACCCATCCTTCGAGCACCTCGCAATCTTCCGGGATCGGACGCTCTTCGGCCAAGATGGTGGGTGATGCGAATAAAATGATGAGGGTTGCTAATTGCCGCATGATCGATCCAGTGCTTGCTTTTGGCCAACAATAGCGAAAATGTCCCGACGGTTACAAGCCAGGAAATGGGGTGGATGATGGGACTCGAACCCACGACGACCGGAATCACAATCCGGGGCTCTACCAACTGAGCTACACCCACCATCTACGCCAGGCTGGCACGCCTGGCAGGAATCGAACCTGCAACCTACGGCTTAGAAGGCCGTTGCTCTATCCGGTTGAGCTACAGGCGCATGGTCAGTAGTGGTCGGGGCAGCTGGATTCGAACCAACGACCCTCTGCTCCCAAAGCAGATGCGCTACCAGACTGCGCTATACCCCGACTGCCTGACTGAGCACACAGGTACTCAATGGTGGGTGCGGAGTATAGTCATCGACGTCAGGCTCTGCAAGCGGATTTTCTGTCTTTGGGCTTGGAAAGCGCCAGCCAATTTCCGGCGACAACGAGTCCAACTGCGACCAAAGCGAGCAACGTCAATTGATATCCCTCGAAAAGCACACTGACAACAATCGCGACAACAGGAAAAGTCACAGTAGCATAGGCTGCCCGGCCTGGCCCGACGCGCCCAATCAAAGTCAAATATGAACCAAATGCAATCACGGAACCAACAACGATTAAGTATAGTAACGATCCGACATACATAGTGGTCCATTGAAACTGAATCTCGAGGCCAAGCACCACTGCGAACCCAAAAGTTAGCAAAGTGCCATACATCATTCCGAATGCTGTAGAATTCCAAACAGTCAGTTGACGTTTTTGAAGAGTCGCTGACACCAGGTTACCCGAGCTCGCTGATAGGGTACCCAGCAAACAGAAAAATAACGCCAATGAATTCTCGCTTTGCCAATCAAACGAGAGTAATTCTGTACGGAATAAGATCAGAAGCCCAAAAAACCCAACTGCCCCTCCGATTAAAGAACGTGAATCCAATGGTTGACCCAAAAAGAGCCTCGCACCTAACGCATTCCAAAAAACCATGGTGGAGAACACGACTGAAATTAAGCCAGTCATCAAAGACAGACTTGCCGTATAGAACAATCCGTAGTTCAAACAAAAGAGAAATAACCCAAGCAATACGCAGAGTGCGTGTTCCGATAGTGTCAAAACAAGC
Source organism: uncultured Litorivicinus sp. (assembly GCA_902541775.1). GTDB lineage: Bacteria > Pseudomonadota > Gammaproteobacteria > Pseudomonadales > Litorivicinaceae > HIMB30. The sequence continues at coordinate 24,461 of CACBSE010000014.1, forward strand.
CGATCAGCTCGAGCAACACAAATACCAAACATGATCAATGAGGCCAGCAGGAACCTCCAGCCGACTGAAACCACAGGATGCACAACGCCCAATTGGCCCAAGATCACGAACCACGTTGTACCCCAGGCCAGCACAGTGACGACGAAGAGAGCAACATCTATGCGGGTTATTTGCGATACCACGAAGTGCCACCAGCTCCATCTTCGAGCACGATTCCTTGGGAGATTAGATCGTCTCGTATGTTATCTGCAGTCGTAAAATCTCGATCCTTCCGCGCTTTCTCACGCGCAGAGATCAGTGTGTCAATTGCCGTATCACTCAGTCCACTCTTCGCTGCTTTTAGTGCTTGCTGTTGCGCAAAGAATGCTTCTTTTTTACTGGCAAATAGCCCGAGCACTCTCCCGATTGCCAAGATACTCGAGGCAGATTCAGCAGTATCGACCGACGCAAGTTCGAATAAAAGTGCAATAACGCGAGGGGTATTAAAATCGTCATCCATGAACTTTTGAAACTCAAAAATTGCATCTGAGCTTGGTGCGGTCAATTCGTCTGGAAGGGCCTGAACCAGACGACTGTAAGCAGTTTCAGCCTGTGTTAACGCATCATCTGAAAACGAAATCGCACTCCGATAGTGGCTCTGTAGCAAGAAAAATCGGATCACTTCGGGATGAAATTCGTTAAATAACTGATCTAAGGTGACAAAATTCCCGAGCGATTTTGACATCTTCTCTTCGTTGACACGCACGGCGCCAGCGTGCATCCAATATCGAGCAAAGGTACAGCCGGTTGCGGCCTCAGATTGGGCAATCTCGTTTTCATGATGCGGAAATTTGAGGTCAGGACCACCGCCATGGATATCAAACGTGTCGCCGAGGGAGTTCATGCTCATCGCAGAACACTCAATATGCCAGCCCGGGCGACCCGGTCCGAATTGAGAAGGCCAGGCTACTTCGCCCTCTTTCGCCGATTTCCAGAGCACAAAGTCAGCAGAGTTTTCTTTATCCTCAGCGACAACGATGCGTGCACCAGCAATCATGTCGTCGAGTTTTCGGTTGTTCAATTTGCCATACGCTGGAAACGCACTGACCCGAAAATAAACATCGCCAGAGTGGCCCTGATAAGCGGCTCCATTCGCGACAAGTCTGTCAATGAGGTTGAGCATCGATTGAATATTCGCAGTCGCTCTAGGCTCCAAATTCGGCGGCAGGCAGCTGAGTTTCTTCTCATCGTGATGCATGAAATCGATCATTTCGGTTGTGAGCTCAGAAAAATCAACACCACGCTCTGCTGCGCGGGAAAATATCTTGTCATCAACATCTGTGATGTTTCGCACATAGTTCACATCAAAACCACGAAACCGTAGGTACCGAACAACGGTGTCAAAGGCAACCATGACACGGCCATGGCCCAAATGGCAGCGGTCATACACCGTCATCCCGCAAACATAGATACCAATTTTTTCAGCTTCCATCGGCTGAAAGTCCCGCTTTTCTCGGGCCAAGGTGTCAAAGATCTGCAAACTCACGCGTTATTCCTTGTGTTGAAACCGGTATAGTACCGTCTGGTGTATTGAGGAGAACAACCCGTGATTCTATTTGAAACAACGCTTGGTAACATCACTATCGAGCTTTTTGAAACCGACGCACCCGAAACAACTGCCAATTTCAAGCAGTACGTCGAAGACGGCTTTTATGACGGAACAATCTTTCACCGGGTCATCGATGGATTCATGATTCAAGGGGGCGGATTTGAGCCCGGGATGATCCAGAAAGACACGCGCGACCCGATTTCAAATGAAGCATCAAACGGGCTTTCAAATAACCGGGGCACGATTGCGATGGCAAGAACAATGGATCCCCACTCAGCAACAGCACAGTTTTTCATTAACGTGACTGATAACGATTTCCTCAATTTTCGTTCTGAAACACCGGACGGATTCGGATACTGTGTGTTCGGCCGAGTCTTTGATGGCTTAGACGTCGTGGATGCAGTCAAAGCAGTCGAAACAACCCATCGCGCTGGTCACTCAGATGTTCCAAGGGATGACGTGATCATCAATCAAGCCTCGATTGTCTGATGCGACGCCTGATCGTCTCTGATTTTCATCTTGATCCATCAGAACCAGGGCGATATTTCGCTGTGATCGATGCGCTCAGTCAATGCGAGTGCGATCAGTTGATTCTTGCTGGTGACGTTTTTGAGGCCTGGGTCGGAGACGATGGTGTAACTGATGTCGATCGGCAGTTTCTAGAGTTTTGCGGTCAACACTGTGATGACGTGGTATTCATTCACGGTAACCGAGATTTTTTGATCGGCGATGGCTTTCTCACTTCATTTGGGATTCGGTTAGAAGCGCATTATATGGGTGATGCAATACTCGTGATCCATGGTGATGAGTTATGCACTTTGGATCACGCATATCAGGCTTTCAAACGCGAAGTGAGACAACCTGAATGGATCAATACGTTCCTGAATAAACCACTGATCGAAAGACAGGCAATTGCTCAGGAACTCCGGCGAACGTCTCGTGAAACGCAGGCAAATCGAGCAGAGGCAATCGGCGATGCGGTCGATACAGCGGTTGACGGACTGATGGAAAATCAACGTGCCTCCGTTTTGATTCATGGGCACACCCATCGGCCGGCAATTCATTATGCCAAAGGCAATCTACGCGCAGTCACGTCGGATTGGACTCATTCAGGCCTTGGCGTTGTCGTTGATTCGATGCAGTCTGAATTGATTATCAGCCTCACCCATTTATCGGCGCAAGGAGCCGTAATCAAAGAGCAATGGGTACGTCAGGCTGGCACACCTGAGTGGAACCGAAATTCTTGATCGGGACTCACAATTAACTGTTCATCAATCCTGAGAAAGTGCTCAAGCCGAGCATCAACGCTTTCTTGATCGCTATTTTCTTGCGCAAGTGCCAGATAATCCTGGTAATGACGTCCTTCAGAACGGAGAAGCGATTTGTAATACCGGCCTAGTGGTGTTGGTAAATGAGGCCACAATGCCGCAAATCGTTCACAAGAACGTGCTTCAACGATTGCACCAACTAGGAGTAAATCAACTAAGCGATCATCTTCATTCGTTCTCACAGACTCTCGCAACGTTCTCGCGTACCTAGACGCACTGAGCGACCGGAATTCAATGCCCATCCGATCCATGAATACCAATACCTGCTCGTAATGCAGCATTTCTTCTCGCACCAATCGCGCCATGAGACGTTGCAATCGAGGGAGGTGTTTGTACTTGGTTATCAAGCTCATGCCGGTTGCAGCGGCTTTGTATTCGCAGTTTGCATGATCAACCAATAGTGTTGTCAGATCACCTAGTGCGTAACTCACCCAAGCATCAGGCGTCGGGGCCTTGAGAAAACAACGAACCTCGTCAACGATGGCATCGATTGATGCCACCTTGGATACGATTTTATTTGTAATAGGCATTTTCACGTTGACTGTGATCGGTCACGTCACGTACGCCCTTCAGTTCGGGGATCCGTTCGATTAACGTTTTTTCCACTCCGTCTTTGAGTGTCATATCAACAGCACTACAGCCCTGGCACCCACCCCCAAACTGCAAGATCGCAATGTCATCCTCGAGTCGAATTAATCGGACCTCACCACCGTGGGCCGCAAGGCCTGGGTTGACTTCAGCGGTCAAGATTTCAACGATTTGTTGCTCCACTGGTCCATCAAATGCTACAGCAGGCTGTTTTGCCTTCGGGGCTTTGATTGTTAGTTGTCCGCCCAGCTTATCCGCCACATAATCAACTACTGCCTCGTCGAGATAAGGCAAGCTCGGCTGGTCGAGATACGCAGTGAACTGATCGCACTCAAAACGCTCATCTTCAGGCTTTTCTTCGCCTGGACGACAGTAAGCAAGACATGTCTCTGCGTACATCGTGCCGGGTTGTGAAACAAAAAGCCTAACGCCAATGCCCTCGACATTCTGCTTCTCTAGCAACCCATTAAGGTAGTTTTGCGCGCTGTCTGTGATAGTGATGTCTGTCATGTCTTGAGAATACCCTGTATCACCCTGATATCTCAATTGGGGCGCATATTCTAATTTCTACTGAGATTAAAAAACTACTCCATGACGCACATTCCTATAGCTATTATAGGGGCGGGTATGGCCGGCCTGGCGGCCGCGCGCAAGCTTCCGCCCTCCAGCTATCAAATTTTTGAGAAGAGTAGAGGGCCAGGTGGGCGACTTGCCTCGAAGCGGATAGAACAAAAACGGGCTGATATTGGCGCTCAGTTTTTTACTGTCAGAGATCCGAGATTTCAGGCTGTCGTCGAACTTGCGCACTCAGCTGGAGCGGTTCAATCGTGGGAACCTCGGTTGGGAACATTTCGATCGTCGATACCGGTTGATTCACCCGATACCCAACAACGCTATGTGGGTGCCCCTTATATGAATGCACTTGGGCGGTTTTTATCCCAATCGATCACGATTAAAAGCGAGACTCGAATCGTTACGATCAGACGAAATGGATCCTACTTTGTTCTGACAACAACAACCGGTACTGAATACTCGGCAGAACAAGTTCTGGTGACCACACCGATCGATCAAATGGCTGATTTATTAGATCGATTTGAGATCGCGCCGATCGTCACGCAATTTACGATGGAACCAACCTGGACCACCGTTGTCTCTTCTGAGTATCAACTGATGACCAGCAGGCAGGAACCGATTGATGCTTGTTTTGGTGGCGATCACGATGTGTTCGATTTTATTTCAGTTGAGCGCAGTAAGCCTGGACGTGATTCGGATCTGATTGTGGTGCAGGCGTCACCCGAGTGGTCAAAGGCTCACCTGGAGCGTAATCCTAATTGGATTGCTCAAAAATTAGCCACAGAACTGACCAACACGTTCGGTATTCAGGTTAGACCAGTCTTATCTCATCGCTGGAGGTACGCGCGCCCCACAGATCCAAAGATGACAGCTCAAAAAGGCATCTATCAGGTTGACGCAGGGCTCTGGATCGCAGGCGATTATTTAGCTGGAGGGCGGGTCGAAGGAGCTTATCTCTCCGGGTTTGAGGCAGCTGAACGACTCACTTAACCTCAAATCCTGTCTCTTCCTGGCGGAACAGCGTCCGTCCCCGAGGACCACTGACCAGGCGTAAAGCAACCACCAGAAAAATCAGCATGGCTAACTCGTAACCCATATACATATAAGTTGAATTCTCTTCAGCTAATCCATCCACAAGCGCGATACAACGTGTTACAAACCAAGATGCGTTGATCATAAATAGACCAATCAGTGATCGCTTGGTTTTCTTTTGGTCGACAATGCCGGAAGCAGACAGCAGACAAAAGGCGATGAACGAACCCGCAATCAGTACTTGAAGTTCAATGATCGCCGCCCTCGACGATCCACTGATTTGTAAGACATCAAACAATGTCTGCGGTTGCGCGAGCGTCCAAAGCGCCAAACCAACGAAAGTCGCGCAATTAATTGCGATCAAAAAACGTCCAAAGAACATTTACTTACCCTCACGACCAGTCGACAGGGTGGCAGACTCCATTGCGTTTGCCAACTGCCTGAGCCACACTCTACTTCACCTGCCGGCGCGGACGATGGCGACACATTCTTTGCGGGATGCATCTGGGGAGAATTATGCAACACCGTCTGATCTGGTTCCGAGACGACCTTCGCTTCAGTGATAATGCAGCCGTTAGCGCGGCCTTAAATTGCAAGTCGGATAAGCGAATCTCAGCGGTATTTTTGACCGCCGACGATGAATGGGGGTCATTCGGTTATGGCAAGAATCGGTTGTATTACACCGAGCAACTTCTCAGAAGTCTCGCGATTGTACTCGCACAACATGGCGTTCAGTTACAAGTTATTCGCCTCCCCGATTATGATGCCCAAAGGCAGTGGATCAGTAATTTCTGTCAACGAGAGCAAGTAACTGACCTC
>CACBSE010000015.1 GCA_902541775.1 uncultured Litorivicinus sp.
AATACAAGAGCTTTTCAAACTCTTCGAAAATCAACCACTCGCTCCCGCGGCGTTCTATGAAATCGGGATGAGTCGATTAAGTTTGCTCGGCCGCTCCGGAATCGCCATGTATGCACTGGCTGCGCTCGATATCGCGTTCTGGGATGCGAGTGCTAAAGTTGCAGACCGACCATTGTGTGAACATCTAGGCGGCACCCCCGGAGATGTGAAAGCATACAATTCCGGTGGGCTTTGGCTACACACACCAGAACAATTGGCTCAGGAAGCAAGAGACCTGCGGACCGAGGGTGACTTTTCTTCCCTCAAAATCCGTTTGGGCCGAAAGACACTGGATCAAGACTTAGGAGCCATCGAGGCAGTCCGATCCCAAATGAACGCTGATGGCGATCTGTTGTGCGACTTTAACCAGGTGCTGAGCTTTACTGAAGCGCGTCGACGTCTGCAAGGTTTAGATAATCAGGGTCTTTACTGGTTTGAGGAGCCCATTCCTTACCATGAATTCAGAAACTACAACGAACTCCGCCAACATCTTTCAACACCACTCATTCTTGGTGAGAACTTCCATGGAATCGATCACGCCACTCTCAGTCTCGAACTCAAGTCAAGTGATGCGATCATGCCTGATCTGATGCGAATTGGCGGAGTGTCTGGATGGCTTAAAACAGCAGCGCTCGCAGAGGCCTACAGAAAGCCTTTATCGTCCCACCTCTATCACGAAGTCTCCGCGCATTTGATGCGAGTGACACCGACAGCGGATTATTTAGAGTGGACGAATTGGGTTGACCCGTTGTTAGTAGAGCCTTACCGAGTCAAAAATGGACGCCTCATCATCCCGGAGCGTCCGGGCGTCGGACTTGAATTCAATCGAGACGTAATCGACAGACACAGGGTCAGCCAATAAAGCTCTGCCCTAAGAAGATAAAAAGAAGCACATCGAACCGGTTCTAACTATCTCAAAGACTGTTACTTGAATAAAAACCGCTAGCCTTGTCAGTCCTATTTCAAACTCCAAGAAAAAGATAACTGATACAACGTGCAAACAAGAATCAAACCGAACCCGGTTAGGATACCGGTGTTTTGAGTTACCAATCCAATCACCGCTGGTCCCAGCATAATACCGCCATAGCCGAAGGTAGCCACGCTCGCCAGACCCTGCCCCGGTGTCACAAACGGGTCATTCGCTGCACGCGCGCACCCCAATGGAAATACGGGTGCCAACCCTACGCCAAGCAATAAAAATCCAACTAATACGATGCTGTAATCTAGACTGAGTAGGATGACGCTGATGCCGATTGTCGAGAGCCATCCACCAACACCACAGACGCGCGCCGCTCCATAACGATCCACGAAACCATCTGCGAGAATTCGGCCAAGGAACATCGCAAAACTAAAAATCATAAAACTACCTAACGCCATCGCTTCAGTCAGGGTGAATCGCTCGGTAACAAAAATGGCTGCCCAGTCAGCGACAGCACCTTCAGCCAACGCTGCGCCAAACATCAATAACCCAACAAATAATAAATTTTTCTTGGGCCATGCAAACATTGGCGCAGCTTCACTGACTGTCGACCCGATCCAATCGACTCGCGAGGCTTTCAGCGCAAGAAGAGCAACCAATCCATTGATTATCAGGAAATGTTGAATGACCGTTAAGTCGATCTGAACCGCCAAGAACCCAATCAAACCACCAATCCCGGCGAAAAGACTCCAGTAAGCATGGAGTGACGACATAATCGACTTGGATCCTTGCCGTTCAACTTCGGCACCCCAACCGTTCATTGCGACATCGAGGGCTCCAAGTGAAGCACCAAATATTGCGACACAGACGGTGAGCTCCAACACGGAACTGGCAAACGAAATCAGTGTCAGTGAAATCAACGTCGCCCAAGTCAGGTAACCCGTTACTCTGACCGCTCCATAACGATCGATCGCGCGTCCAGATAATGGAAACGAAGCGACACTCGCCATCGCGAGTACCAGCAACACACCACCCAACTCAACAGCTTCCATACCTAACTGATTTTTCAGTGACGGAATCCGTGACGCCCAGGAACCGAAACTGGTGCCCGCAATCGCAAACGTGATGACCACGGCTCGATTCGCTTTTGCCCAAATTTCTTTCGTATTATCCAGATTTTTCCTCAATGATTTGATCTCTTCTGATCAGTTAGAGTTGCTCAAAAAGCCCAAGAAAGTCGTATCTTGCCCACCGATCTATTCAGAACCAATTTGATGAATGATTGTGTCAAGAGAGGCAATCAAACGACGACCAAAGGCGTCATCAGCCACGACAGAATGCGGAGATCCAAAGTCTCCAGCATCATTATCAAAATACTCACCAGTTCGCTGAGAATCGACCGGGTCAGTCACTAGGCGGACCAAGATATCAGCACCAATGTTGAGATCCTTGCCTTCAATACCAAACCCTTCTTTCACCATTTTTGTCGCCAACAAGGAACCCGGATTGACTGAAATCACACTCGGTCCATTGGTAAGATCATTCGCCACATATTTCGACCAAGCGGTGATCGCAAGCTTACTTTGAGCATAGGCTTCCATGTCACCCATCGCCCTAAATTGCTCCAACGCCTCGAAATCGACAGGCACCTGTGCGGCCGATGAAACATTCAGAATAACGCCTTGGGTATCAATAATTGGCAACAGTTCGCGAGTGATCAGGTAAGGAGCAATCGTATTCACCTCAAAGCGAATGTCTCGATTCGTTAGTGTTTGTGTTGCAGGTGCTTTCAATACTCCGGCGTTATTCACAACCGCATCTAAACGTTCATGTTGTTGCAGAATTTGCCGACACATTCTGCGGACATCCGATAGGTTCGCTAGATCGGCTAGCCATGGCTCAATCTGCCCAACGGTGGTATTGGTCAATGATTCAAGTTTCTTTTGTTCACGCCCATGAGCCAAGATCTGGTGACCAAGCGCTGCTAATTTTTGAGTGGCGAGCCGCCCAATACCGTCTGTTGCGCCCGTAATTAGTATCGTTTTCATCTGTTACTACCTCTAGAAGACCGGTTACCATACAAATTATGGATTGGGCCAGCAGCGCGCGGACTGGTCTCAACAACCAAGAGCGATGAATTGGCGTCGATTGATTGAATCAGGAGTATCATGAGATTCATCATAACAAGCACCAAAAAGCGATTGCCTCGTCGACCGAATTGACTAGCAACCCTCAAACGTTTGCTTAATCCAATGTGCATCCGATCGTAGCCAAGCCTTCGATTTCTCGTAGGTTGGTTGTAACGAACCAACCAAACGCCAAAAGTGGGGCGAGTGATCAAAATACACAAGATGACACAACTCATGAATCACCAAATAATCAATCACCTGATCTGGCGCCATGATGATCCGCCAGTCATAGGCGATCTCATGACGCAAGTTACATCGACCCCATATTGTACGATACTGTCTGAGTTGAATCTTCGACGGCTTAACACCTAAACAATCCGCAAAATGTCGCGTTCGATTAGTCAACAGTGTTTCCGCCTCTCTGATAAACCAGGCTTTCAACACCTTCCTAAGATCATGCGCACCCATCTTTTTGGTTTGAACACGCAGGCGATCTAACTCTAAGGCAACCGAATTCGCACCTAGGCCCAGCTCCAGAGAGACCGTCTGCCCGCGATACTGCCAACAGGATCCGTGCTCGAACCGGGGAATTGGAGTCGCTGCCCGATTCTCATTCAGCAATAACTTGGACTGGATCCAATCGGCTTTTGCCCTGACAAAGTCAGCAATTTGAGCATCCGTCAGCTCCAAAGGGCACATAATGCGAATATGGGAGCCACTGGTTACCCTCAACTCAATTGATCGACGCCGAGACGATCGTCGGACAGAGACCGGATAATCAAGATCGAGTGTGGATTCGATCACCTGATGCTGAGGGATGCTTGAGTTCGAACGCCACATCACTAGCGCTTCAGTCGCGCGAGAAACTGATCAAAAATACGCGCAAACTGTTGGGTATCTTTTGCAGAGAAAGGTGCCGGGCCGCCTTGAATCAACCCCGCTTCACGCATCGCTTCCCGCTCATTTCTGCGTCTTAAATACAATTTAACCGACTCTCTGTCGTACCAGGTACCTCGCGGATTGACCGCCAACCCGCCACGATCGACCACTTCAGCTGCCAACGGCACGTCCTGAGTGACGACAAGATCACCCGCCTCCATCCGTTCCAAAATCACATGATCTGCCACATCGAACCCCTGGGCGACCTGCACCACCGTAACATTCGGATGGGGTGGGTTTTGTAGAAATCCGTTTGCAACTAAAAATACGGGGAGGTTGAGACGATCTGACGCGCGGAATATCAGTGCTTTAATCGGTTTTGGACAAGCGTCTGCATCAACCCATATCGTTAGTGGTCTGGTTTTGTCTTCCATGGAGACCTCGACATGCAATCACATTCAGATGGTCTTTAAATTTCGATCACTTATCACCGACGACCAAGCGATGCCTCTGCTACTTCGAAGCTTTCGATTAATCGAGAGACGCTGACATCATCGACATCAAGGTGCGTAATCATCCGAATCCGGTGATTCCCGACGGCCATCACTTTCACGTTGTGTGAGGCAAGCAAAACTTTTAACTCCATTGCGTCGAGACCACACTCAGGTGATACCTCGGCCAGCACAATATTTGTTTCCACAGGGAGCACTCGTGAAAAGAGTCGACACCCCTGGAGTGCAGCCTCGATACGCTTCGCGCGCGAGTGATCCTCAGCCAAACGCTCAACATGGTGATCCAGCGCGTATAGACACATCGCTGTTAATACGCCGGTCTGACGCATGGCACCACCAAACATGCGTTTGAAGTGCCACGCCTCACGAATGAAGTCTCGTGATCCTGCAAGAACAGCCCCGACCGGGCAACCGAGCCCTTTAGTAAACGCAATCCAAGCGCTGTCGTGCCCAGCTGCGTAGTCAGAAACTGCCGCCCCTGTAGCCACCGAGGCATTCAACACCCGTGCTCCATCCATGTGAACCGATAACCCGAGCTCTTGCGCTGTGTGAGCAACTGACTGAATTTGATCAAGCGGCCAAATAGCCCCTCCACCCAAATTCGATGTCTGTTCTGTGACAACCAAACGTGACCGTGGCGCAAACGATGACAGCGGACGGCGCAAGCTGGTCACTGCATCAGCTGAAAACAATCCTCGCTCGGTATCAATGACCGAAACCATCGTGCCCGAGAGCTTTGCGAGCCCACCACACTCCGCAAAAATAATGTGGCTCTCCCTCGCACAGATAATTTCATCCCCGGGCTTGGTATGAACCGCGATCGCGATCTGATTACACATGCTCCCCGATGGGAGGAATACGGCATCTTCCATACCAAACATGTCTGCGACACGCTCGCGGAGTTGGTTGGTTGTCGGGCATTGATGGTGTCGCTCGTCGCCTGTCTGCACAGACAAAACAGACTCCAACATAGCCTTTGATGGAAGGGTTTGGGTGTCCGAATAAAAATCTGCAGGACTCGAATTACTCGTCTGCAACCTAACTGTCCCCGATGGCTTCGGTTACCGCTTGGGCGCACGCCAAATCTTGCAGACCAACTCCTGTCCCATCGAATACAGTCACTTGCTCCTGGTCTGTACGCCCTGCAGCAGTGCCTCGAATCACCGCTCCAATCGTTGTAATCACAACATCAGAACTCAGATGCTGAAATTCACCGATTGTCCGTGACTGCACAATTTCGTCTGTAAATCGCAGAGCTCGGGATGTCAGAGACGGATCGAGCTCTTGCTTTCCTTTGGTATCAGTACCCATGGCAGCGATATGTGTACCGGAATTCACCCAATCCCCAGGAAACAGTGCTTCAAAGCAAGACGTGATGCTAATGATCACCTGTGACGAACGAACAACCTGTTCAAGCTCTGCCTCACGACAGGCGGCACCATATTCCTCTGCAATTTGATAATGCTTGGACAGGTCCCGACCAGACCGATTCCAGATCAATACCTCACGGAATGGTCTAACCCGAAGCGCGGCCTCGAGTTGAAATGCTGATTGATGCCCAGTACCAACCAAACCAAAGGTCGTCGGAGCAGCAATCGCCAGACGATCAATCGAGACCGCTGCGGCGGCTGCCGTCCTCAACGCCGTAATGGTATTTCCTGCCAGAATAGCTTTGCATTGACCAGTTTCTGGATCAAACAAAAAGATCGACGATTGATGGTTCGCAATGCCCTTGGCTTTATTGTTTGGCCAGTAACCACCCGCTTTAAGGCCTAACGCTCCAGACGCTGGGTCGAAGCCTGACTTAAATCCATATAACGCGTTCTGATATCCCAATGACTCGCGGACCACCGGGAAGTTCCAAGCCTCAGATTCCATGCTCGCAAACACATCTTGAACCGCAGAAAAAGCGTTCACTGGATCCAGAACATCCGCAATCTGCTCCTCCGAAATCAACCGCACCGTCACTTCAACCCTACCCAGTCATTGAACCTGCAAATTAATACGCTTTTCCGCGAGCGGATACAGGCCAAACGGCCTCGACCACGCCGTTTCGGACTCCCACATACCAATCATGCACGTTACAGGTTGGATCACAGTGACCTGGGACCAGGCGCAGCTTGTCGTTAACGCTCAAGACACCCGCTTGGTCCTCAATGACTCCATGTTCGTCTGAGCATTTGACATACTTGACGTCATCACGTCCATAGACCACTGGTAGCCCGCTGTCGACTGACTGAGCCTTGAGACCAGCATCGCAGATGGCTTTATCGACTTTTGCATGACTCATGACCGATGTCAGGATGAATAACGCGTTCTCCCACTCACCACGGTCAATCCGCTCGCCTTTTTCATCGAGGATCCGGCCATAATCGGCGTCCATGAACGCATAGGACCCGCATTGAAGCTCATTATAGACGCCCGATGCACCTTCAAAGTAATATGAACCAGTTCCACCACCGCCGACGATGTCGCATTCAAGTCCATGATCAGCAAGTGCAGCAACTGCGTCTTTGACCATCCCAATGGACACGTCGACTTTAGCTTTGCGCTCGGCATACAGATCAAGATGTTGCATCGCGCCCTGATAGGCTTGGATTCCAGCGAACTTCAGTCCATCGGCAGCATGAATAGCGACCGCGATATCGACAACTGCCTGCGTTGTGGTCACACCGCAACGCCCTGCCCCACAATCTATCTCAACCAAGCATTCGATCTTGGTACCCGCTTCAGTTGCGGCAGCTGATAATTCAGCGACATTAGCCAAGTCATCCACACAAACAATCGTGCGAGCTCCCAACATTGGGATGCGGGCCAACCGCGCAAGCTTCGCTGGGTCACGGACTTGGTTCGACACCAAAACATCCTTGATACCACCACGGGCAAAGACTTCAGCTTCACTCACCTTTTGGCAACAAACTCCACACGCGTCCCCCAATTTCTCCTGAAGTAATGCAATATCGACAGATTTATGCATCTTCCCGTGGACCCGATGGCGCATCCCATGTGTCTTTGCGAAGTCGCCCATCTTTTTGATGTTTCGCTCAAGTGCGTCTAGATCCACGATTAAGCATGGCGTTTGCACCTCGCTTTCATTCATTCCAACACGCGCTGGAATGTCGTAACCGACTTCCAAATTGTTCCAATTCAATGCACTGTTCATAATTCTCTCACTTCATCCAAGGCAGCCGGTCTAGATCGACATTCCCGCCTGTTACTATTACTCCGATCCGTCGACCCCGAAACACATCCTGATTTTTCAAAATGATGGCCAAGGGCACTGCACAACTTGGCTCCATCACAATTTTTAATCGCTGCCATGTCAGCTTCATTGCATCAACGATCTCTTCCTCCGTAGCAGTCATCACATCGGCCACATAATGGGAAACGAAGTGCCAAGTATTTTCCTTCAACGGAACTTTCAAACCGTCAGCAATTGTGACTGGTGCGTCGTCGGCGATGATATGACCCGATCGGAACGATCGTGCGGCATCATCAGCCTGCAATGGCTCGGCAGCAAAGATCTCAATATCTGGGGCAAGATGACTCACGGTCAAACAGGTCCCAGAGATCATTCCTCCACCACCAATCGGGGCAACGATCGAATCCAATCCATCGACTAGCTCTAACATTTCTGCAGAACATGTCGCCTGGCCTGCGATGACTCGGGGATCGTTGTAGGGGTGCACAAACTCAGCTCCTGTTTTTGCCTGCACCTCTGCAAAAACCGCCTCACGACTGGACGTTGACGGCTCGCATTCGGTTATGATGCCGCCGTATCCCAGTACCGCATCTTTTTTCGCTTGCGGTGCGGTCTTAGGCATCACAACATGGCAGGGTATCCCGCGGCGGCCGGCTGCGTACGACAGACTCAGTGCATGGTTGCCGGATGAATGAGTCGCGACCCCATGGATCGCGTCCTCATCTGTCAACCCAAAGACGGCGTTGCATGCTCCTCGTACTTTAAACGCACCAGCCTTCTGGAAATTCTCACATTTGAAAAAGAGCTCTGCACCGATACGCTCGTTAAGGTATGTCGAAGTCAAGATCGGGGTGTTGTGAATATAAGGAGCGATTCGTGATCTCGCTTGCATCACATGCTCAATAGTCAAGTCAGGTGCACCAATCACCGTCTCCATACCCACGCATTTGACCGCGTTTAGTGTTTTTTCGATCGTTGCGTTCATTAGGCGACATCCTCACATGCTGAATCGTCAGACACCGACGCATCGATAGTATGATCGCTAAATGCTGAGCGATACCACTCTTGGGCTGCAGCAACACCACTCCCACTTGAAATCGGATAACCAAGATCTAGCATCGCCATCTCAATGATTGCGAGCCCACTCAATGCCTGCGCTTCAGACAAGGCTCCAAGATGACCAATGCGGAATGCCTGTCCAGCAAGCTGGCCGAGGCCTACTCCGAACGACATGCTATAACGATCATAGGCATGAGCAACCAATTGGTCACCGTCGAATCCGTCGGGAACCATTATTGTGGTCACCGTATCCGAGGCGAATTGAAGGTCTTGGCAGCACAAGTCCAAACCCCACGCCGCTGTTGCTTGCCGTACACCTTCCGCCATTTTAAAGTGACGACTGAATACCTGGTCGAGACCCTCATCAAGCAGCAAGTCAAGAGAATGACTCAATCCTGCAAGAAGTTGCATTGGCGGTGTGTAGGGGAAGCCACCAACATCCGTCGCAGCACCCATGATTTCGCAATCAAAGAAAAATCGTGGGAGCCCCGCATTTTTCCCCGCATCTCTTGCCTTCTCACTTAGCGCAACAATCGAAAGCCCCGCCGGCAACATCAAACCTTTCTGAGAGCCAGTCACTGCGGCGTCGATCCCCCATTCATCCATTTGAAAATCCATCGACGCGATCGAACTAACACCGTCAACGAAAAACAGGGCATCGCTGCCCGCCTGATCAATGGCTTCTCGAACACTCGCTAAATCACTGCGGACGCCGGTTGCGGTTTCGTTGTGTGTCGCGAGCACTGCCTTGATCTGCCGTCCAGTGTCGGCCCTCAGAATTGCTTCAACCTTGCCAGGATCCGCAGGACCCCGCCAATCGCAGTCAATGATATCCACGATCAGCCCAAAGTTTTGACATAACCGAATCCACTTGTCAGAGAACACTCCGTGCCGGCATGCCAGCACACGATCGCCACGAGACAAGGTATTTGAAATCGTCGCCTCCCAGCCGCCGGTCCCGGTTCCAGGAAAAATAAAGATCTTCCCTGAAGCCGTTCCGACAACTTGCTTCAACCCGTCGAATAACTGCGGAAGTGAAGCCGCAAAGGCAGGCGACCGATGATCCACTGTGGGCAAATCAATCGCGCGCCGAATCGAATCAGGCAAGTTGGTTGGCCCTGGTATGAATACAGGATTCGCAAGACTCATTAGTTTTCCCCTTATTTCTAAGTGGCATAACTTTACGGTACCAAAAGATCCTCGTATATTTATTCGAAAAATGATTTCAAAAAAATTGAAAAAATAAAAATATTTAAAATTCAGGAATTTAAATTTTCCATTTTTTTGAAAACAAAAAAAATGAAAAAAAAAGTGGGAATGCAAATATCGCAATTCCATACGCTTCAGGCAGAGGCAAACATCATGACGACAGATAGTGTGAAGAAACCTCGCGGCAGGCCTCGAGGGATAGTTACCGAAAATACACCCTCTAAAGCACTTGATAAGGGGTTAAGTGCGCTCCGGAAAATTGCTGAGACCGATGGGACGTCCTTGAACGACTTATCGATAGATCTCGATATGCCGCTAGGGACCCTCCATCGGCTTCTTTTGACACTCGAGTCACATGGATTTGTCAGACAGTCAAAATCGGATGCAACTTGGTCGATTGGGATCGAAGCGTTTCGGGTTGGTAGCGCCTTTCCACGCGCGGCCAAGCTTCTGAGCATCGCAAGACCAATCCTCAAAGACCTCTCGAACTTGACCGGCGAGACCGCAAATCTTGGTGTGATGGATATTGGGGAGGTCATCTTTATCGCCCAACACGAAACTCATCATGCCATCCGTGCATTTTTTCGACCGGGATCAAGAGGTTCATGGCACTCTTCCGGCATCGGCAAGGCCATTGCTGCATACATTGCAATCACCGATCAAAAAAGGCTGTTTGAAAAAGCACCATTCGAACAGTTTACCCAAAACACACTAGTCAAAGAAAAAGAGCTCCTCGAGGAATTTAGCCAGATCCGGGCATTAGGCTATGCGGTGGATAAGGAAGAGCGCTTTATCGGGATGCGTTGCATAGGCGCACCTGTATTTAACTCAGCAAACCAAGTCGTCGCTGGGATCTCAATTTCTGGGCCGGTTGCAAGAATGGATGATCAGTCGATTACCGACTTGGGGAGAGCAACAGCAAAGTGCGGACAGGACATCTCACGACTACTGGGAGCCACAGTGGTCAATTAGCCAATAGCTGTAGTGTTGTTACAGCTACCACTGCATATCTCAATGTTTGCGCGAGAGTCACGACCAGCAGGAAACGCCACAACGGTTCTCTAATGTCAACCGCACAGAAAGGTGCCGGATCATCATCGATCGGAATCCAACTTCATAGCAGGTTAAGCCATCCATTTCGCTGACACCAGTGTGTGACACGTCTTATTTTAGTCGTGTCCGAAAACAATCGCTGCCCCATCGTCTGCCCAAAAAAAACGACCTAGAACCCAATTGACCATAGCGCCAGGCGTATTTCCAAAAGAGGCAATCGTCACCAAACTTACGACCTCTTCAGGCATCAACAAGATTGACCCGACAAGAACCGACTCAGACTGTGCTGGGGTCAGGGTCGCTGCCAGTACAAATTAAACATAAAAAAGAGAAATAAATTTCTGAACAATCGATCCTATCAACGAGGAATCTAGTCGAATCGGTCCCGCAAAGTGAGTGCGAGCATCTAGGAGTGAAGAATCAGAAATCTAGCAATTCTGAACGATACTGATGTCGAGCGATCATGAGATCTACTGCACCGATAACAGATACCATTGCAATAAACCCGATCGTTCCAATAACAACGTCCATCCCAAGCTCTCCAAAACATCGACAGTATCAAACTCACAGCAAGTAACGAGCCAACTTATGACGATTGAAATTAGATGGGTCCAGTATTATTGATGATGGAAGGCAACAGATAAAAACGATGATGACCAAACGTGCGCTCCCTCTAACTTCTCACACGAGCCTAGGCAACTCCGATCGAAGCACAGGATTTTATTATGACGAAACGGCCGCCCCCTGCTGGACGATCCGCGATATTGACTGGGATGTCACTCTCGCCTCGGCAGGTGAGGGTGGACTTCCTGATCCAAAAATCCTCGTGGACCCAGATAAACGGCCTCCAGATGTTGCTCATTTTATGTACGATACGCTCGCGATGGGTGCGGTGTGTCATGGTCCGTCTGGATTTTTACAGACCAAAGAAATGAATGATGATCCGCTTGTTCACAACAAACCAGTCAACAGTTTCACAAATCGTGAAACTGAACAGATTGAGCTCATCGGGGTTGAACCATTTCTCCTGGAGATACGTTTGCGAGACGCCGGGGCATTGATTGGATGCTGTGATAACTTTACTCGTCATGCGGCGGAAGACGGCCAACTAATCACAGGACAAAATCTGCAATCCACTGAGGCTGTGTGTCGCTCACTGGAAGAATCACTCGAGGAATCATGATGCTCACATCTTTACACGCACTGATCTGGGCTTGGATTGGTGCAATTGTTATGTTCACTGTCACCGTATCGCCGACGGTCTTTGCCACGCTGGAAGGCCCGCGGGCTAGTGCATTTCTGCGAGCCTATTTTCCACGGTTGTTCAAATACGAGATCCTTGTCGGCCTTGCGATCATTGGCATCAGCGTCGGGCTATCCATCGGTAGTGAAACCTATCAATACGGGATCAATGTAGGATTGGTGGTAACACTTTTAGCCTACCTGAACCTCCGAGTTGTCATGCCCAGAGTCAATCAAGTAGCCGATGAGCTGGCAGACAATCCGAGTCCAAAGATCAAGGCGCAGTTTGGATTGTTACATGGGTTATCAGTTGGGCTATTTGGTATTAACGCTATTTCAATGATCGCACTTTTTGCGTTCGGCTAATGCGTGCTAGATCATGACAGACCCGTTTGAACTTGTTTACGCGATCGTGATTTGTGGCCTTGGAGGTTTCGTGGGCCAATACGTGTTTCAGTTCTTCAGGCCCAGGCTCGGTATGATTTGGTCGGGCGGCGTTGCCGCACTGGTCGCATTTTTTGTTATGGTCATGATTGCGGCCCTGACACAGGCACTATTTCAATATCCTCCTATCTCTTGAAACCCTTACCATTTTGGCGCGCGCGGGGCTTTAAAAAGGGCGCACCAGACGGCGACGCCCGCAGCACTCCGTGACTGCTTTTTCTTATTCTCATTTTTCTTATTATTTCGCGCCTCATCCTGAGACAGATCAATATAGTAAACAGCAGTTATGCGGGTTTTACAATCAAATTCCGAGATCCAGTCAGCAATTCACGCAAACCGTCAAACGATAGAGATCAGGCACACTCAAGTGCTGCTCCTCATACTAAACAATCTCTTTCAAGGGCTCTATGTTATAAAACACTTTCGAAATCTAATGCTGGACCACTCACGCATCTTCATCAACGTGCGCATATTGAAAGTCGATCAAACCACCCGACTGAAAGATCAAATCAAGCTCGACCACACCACTAGAGAGTATGTTTGCAGCTTTCAGTCGTTCGGCTAAAAACGCATAAATATTGTCAATAATGCGTTTTCGAGCCGCTGTCTTATCAAGTGTTTTAAATTGCTGAATCTGGATTGAGCGGATCTCATTCCAATTTGTCAGGAACCAAAATGACTTTGGGATAAGCAAACCCATAAATCGTCCTCAAAAACCATCTTGATGTACCGATCGGACCAGTTAGCCAGCGCGTTCAGATCTTGAAACCCTCACCCAATTCCCTGACTCGCCAGAAAGAGCATGTGTCGGTTAGGGAGGTCATACATTAAATCGTTTGTCGAACCAGTATCAAAAGCAAATTAGAAGCGATCGCTTTGCAATGAATGACCTTCGAGACCATCGATCAATTTTTGAGAAGCCAGCACCCGGGAATTGGAGACCAAAGCAACAGCAACAACGATTCTTGTTATCCTGGTAGGCTAGTTCTAAAAAAATGATGACGCTATTGCTTCAACTGGATTAATGCACTCCCGGGGCCCTTTTCAAAACAAGGGTCGTCCTCGATGTCCGTGATCCAATGGAGCGCCGACGATGCAAAAATATGCTTTTTCGGTACCAGCACCGCTGACTGATTCAAGAACCCAGTCCGAATATTGAACTGCTGCTTGTTCTCGTCACATGCGTACAGCTGTGTACCACAGTCACCACAGAATGCCTGAATCCGTTTGTTGCCGCTCTCGGCGACCTTGATGTACTCACTCGGGGTCCCCGTGATACTGAGATCCTCTGCATCACTAATCGCAACCGCACGATAGGGCCCGCCGCCTATCATCTGACAGTCAGTACAATGGCACGCAATCACCATACCAGGATCCACCTGGGCGGTGACCTCGATAGAGCCACAGTGGCAGCGTCCGTCTACCGTTATCTTTTCGGCCACGGCTAGTTCCTTTTAAAAGCAAATCTTTGGGCACTGTATCCCGGTAAATCGAAATAGAGAAGCTCACCTCCCACGCCACTGATCGGGGCCTGAGAATCATAATCAATATACACCATGTCAACTACCTGTAGCATTTGTCCATCGACAGAGCACATACCCTCCCCTACTTGAAGAAACTGGCAAAGATGAGGATCAAGCTTGACCCGTGTCGGGAATTAGTCGGGGTTGATCTTGTAGAGAAACACATCCTGGTCGATCAACAACGAGTCGTCTCGACTTTAACCAACCAAAATCGGCACTCCTCTGCTCTCAAATTTTCGAATATTGATCATGGATTCCTCCGTTGTAGTAGGGTTCCTCCGTCATATGTGGATACATTCCGGAATCTATCGGATCTCCGTGTATTATTTGGACTTAATTACGATCTACCTAAACCAGAGCTTGTAGTCGGACACCAACAAATGATCCCAGCAGACGTCGTAAAAGCATTTACACCGACGGAAAGGTTGAGGGCATCTATTAATCTAGGTAACCCCCTCCTAGCAAACCGGTCGAACCAAACAGGGGAGCCTCTCGGAATATCAGTCGATCTCGCGACCGAGTTGGCGAGACGACTAGAGGTAGAGTTACAACTCGTGGTCTTTGATGCCGCAGGGAAATCAGTCAACGCTGTGGAGTCCGAGGAAGCCGATGTAGGCTTCTTCGCGGTCGATCCAAAGCGCGGCGAAAAGATTAACTTTACAGCACCTTACGTGCTGATTACCGGGAGCTACGCTGTCCGAGCTGGTTCAGGGATCACTGAGTTGAACCAGGTCGATCGGGAAAATCAAACGATTGTCGTCGGAAAAGGTAGCGCCTACGACTTATACCTGTCCCGGACGCTAGGAAATGCGACCATCATCCATGCACCGACGTCGGCCGACGTGGTCGATGTATTCTTCGACGGACATTACGACGTCGCGGCAGGAGTCACACAACAGCTTGAGATCGACAAGAGGCGCCACACGGAGCTTCAGATATTAGACGCTCCCTTTATGATTATAAGCCAGGCAATGGGCCTCCCGAAAACACGTGGTCCCGAAGCCACTGCGTTTCTCAGAAGCTTCGTCGAGGACCTCAAGCAAGCGGGATTTATCTCTGATGCCATCAAAAGACACCGGATTGATGGCGCTACGGTTGCCCCACCTAGGTATTCCTGAAAAACATTTTTTTGCGGTCCCAAATGATTATCTGTTGCATCGCACTATAATAGACCTTAGTATAGTTACTTAATGTAACAATCTCTCAAAAGGAGCCAAAAATGTCAGTCATGCAAGCCACAAGCGTTGCGTTTGAAACGTCATGTAACTTCTGTGTAGCTGTCCGCCGTCAGGTCGTCACAACATTGAAGCCCATCTTCGACGGAATTGTTCTGGGTCAGCAGCTCAAAATAAATTATCTCGTTGCTCAGCAGCTCGCCGGGAAAGGCGACTACAAAGGAATGACCGCCGCCGAGGTCGCAAGCCTACTCAACGAGAAAACGATCTAAAACCACATGAAGAGCGGCGCTAAACGCTGCTCTTCGCCTTTATCGTTAAAGGCGGTCCAATTCTTTCTTTTTCATTTCTGCCAACTCTGTAAGCTCAGAATACTTTCTTATGTCACCGCTGCGCTGGGCATGCATCGCCTCCTCCAGCAGTGTCTTGTATTCCTGATCCAGCTTCTTCTTCGGATCTGGTTTTAAAAAACCGAACATAAACACCTCCATCACATGTCCTGGTGATGGCGCCAAATACCTCATTTTAAACCCTCATCAACTAAACAACAGACCCCGCGGCATACCCGGACCTGCTGAAAGTTATATCCCACAAGGTGACCAGTCACATCGACGACCTCCCCGATGACATACAGCCCTCGATGGTCGGAGGACTCCTTTATCTTCGGTGAAAATTGACGCGTATCCGCCGCGCGCAGATTGACCTCCGCTGTTCGGTACCAGAAGGCTTCAACATCCACACAGAAAAATTTAATCCAATCTTCTGCAGAACTGCATCTGGAGTCGCGGCCAACGGCGTTGTTTGATAGTGTGAACCTACAAATTCTTCTAGTTCGTTAACCAACGTCTTGGGCATTAATCGTGTGAGTACCGTTCGCATCGGTTAATTACCGTTATGGCCTTTTGCATCTAATAGATTCCCACTGGCATCACAATCGGGCATCAAGTCGATTGTAATCAGCTGACCTGGCGACCAATAGCTCGACACTTGTAGCGACACAGGCCCCCTTAAGTCCCAATGCGTAAACAATAATCCCTCTCGGAACCTCTGGCCCGACGACGCCATCACAACATCAGTCGACAAACCAGCAGGACGCTCGCACAGAAATTTCTATTGATCGCTGAAAGCTAAGGGGACAAGCGCTGTCGATCGAGCACATCCAAACCGAATTGCTCAGCAAGCTCTCAACTAAACCGCGACGCGCCTATGGTTGAGACCGATAGCCCGCCAGTCGCCACCACCAGGCTGTCACAGCCAAATTCACCGAGCGAGGTTTGCAGGGGATACCCATCGCTCAATTGCTCGATAAACTTGATTTGGCAGTGCGTTTAAATCTTTACCCCGGCTTCCCCGCATTCGGTAAGTAACATTCAAAGAATCTGCTTCGACGACTTATCGCAGAACAATTATCCGAGTGTCTACTCGTGGTATGCGATTCCGTGCTTCTCAACTAAAGTAACGAAGTCCCACTGAGGGTATGAGCTCAATGCTGATTTCACAAAATGCAGATTGGTAACGTTACAACGTCCGCCACCAGACATCAGATTTTTTGCCAACCTCATCGCTGCTATCGAGCACGAGCACTTTTCGCCCACGCTGGCACGCCGTCAGCGCACAAAAAAGACTCGCTGCACCACACCGATTAGAACACAATCAACACCTACTTTATTCGCCAACGGCTCGTACGACCTTAGATTCAATCAGACGTCTACAATAGCAGATGATGTCGATTAATCAGTTGCCGAAAAGAGCCTTCCGGCTCACACTTTGCTATGACGATCTCATCACCAATCAGGATTTGGCAAGTCATCGATCTCAACGTTTAATCAGAGATCAGTTCTTTCGAGTATAGTCACCATAGGATAATTAGAAGGCACAATGATTAAAGAATTATTTGTGATCATCATGGTGTTAACTGATGGCGAATCAGTTGTATCGATTAATCACGCAACCGCCCATCAAAGCCTCAATGTCTTTGAGACACTCAAAGAGTGCGAAACTCAGTTGCCGAGTTTTGTAACATCGACATATCCCGAGTTTAAACCACGACCGAATCTCATTGATCATCAGGTAGTTGTGACTGGAAATGCAACGTCTCCGCTTGGACATCGGTTTGCTTCCTGGCGGTGCACTACGATGTTTGTCGAGGACTAGCCTGGATTCAGTTGAAACATTTGATCAATCGAGGGCGTGCGGACTCAATCAAGGAGTCAACTAAAACAACTTCATTTGTTTGTCAGGCTCCCTCGCTCGGGCAAATGCATCCGCAAAGACCTTTCCAAAAATCCCGTAGCAGAGCGGCAGTATCGCGTAGTTCCAGGCGACTGCTTGTTCTTTGACAGGTAGCTTCAGTGTCAGTAAAGCGCCGATAAGAAAAGCTAGAAGGCCACCATAAATGGCGCCTAAACCGATCGAGCGGGCATGTATCGAGCGATCCTGATCTACCATAAAGGAGTAAATAATTGAGAAAAGAAGCACAAAAAACAGGCCTTTCGGATCGACCAAGACAACATTCGCATGGGTGACAGTAAAACCGTCTGTCCACGTGAATGACAGCAATCCTGCGGTCAAAAGTACTCCCGTATATGTACGGATATAACGGCGCTTCCTCACCGATTCTTCTCGCTCTACCTTTTACGATTCCTTAACTTAACCCAACCGCCCGATAAGTTCACTGAGATTAATCCAAAAATAGACAGATGACTTGGACGCATTCACGTCCCAGACGCCTGATTACCCGCGCGTCGTAACGTTTGAACAATCTGTAATGGTCCAAGAAACTTAACCCCCCAAGGGATGAAGGCTTCGGGGATAAAATTGATCCAATGATCAGGCCAAAAAAGCAAACAGCAACTGCCGCGCGAGAAGTCTTTCATAATTCAGTGTTGAAGTGAGTATCTGACCAATCCGAGTGATCTTCTACGAGGACGCGCACATGAGAGCGACTGGGCACAATTGAGAAGACGTGTAAACTATGCCGACTGACTGCGTAATGAGTTTGGGAGAGTGGGTTGGACCAAGACCATCTAAAAGAACTAATTTCGGATCATGCCAGTCATCCGAGAAATAAGTATCAACTAGAACAAGCGACCTGTACTTGTCACGGAAAGAACCCGTTATGCGGTGACGAAGTCACTATCCAGATCAGACTCTCGAGTTGCTCTTCAAGCATCGAGAAAATTGCCTTCTTAGGTCGTGGTTGCCCCATATCGCAGGCGTCTGCATCGCTCGTTACCGAAGTTTGCTCGGGACTTTCGTCGTCTGACGCCTCTGCTCTAGCCTCACAACTAACAAACGTCATCACCACCGGTGATCAAACGCAAATTTCCGACCATTTAGAATCCGCGTGGTCCCAGATCGAGGGGCTTGCAGCGATCCAAGTTAACCCTTCACGCATGAAATGCGTAATGCTCGCCTGGCACACCTTGGCGCATGCGTTGAGAGTCCCCGGGAAATCCGACACGATCTTTTAAGCGGAAAGATCAAGTAATTTTTGAGAAGTTGTCTCTCGAATAGTTCGATTCGGTTGGTCCTTAAGAAGGCCTCCAACTCCCATCATTTGAATATGCTGAGGGTCTAGTTCGAGGCCTGCCATCAAACGGTCCAGCACCAAATCAAGTCCATTGAAAGCTGGTGATCTGACACAACCCGGCATACCAATGACAATCAATGTGTCCAAATGACCCACCATCATGAGATTTCCAGGATCGACCGGCATACCAAAATATGAAACATGCCCACCAAGCGAAGTCAGTGCGGCTGGGACAACGTCTTGACGATCACAAATGGCTGAGGCTCCCAAGACCATTACCAGATCTACTCCCCGTGAAGAAGCGTGATGAATTTGTTCCGCAATATGCACGACCTCGTGCTGGACGAGCGAGTGAGGTAACTCAGTGAGACCGTAGAAAGCAAGGCGGTCGCGCTGTGTTTGGTACCCTTTCTTCTGCATTTTAGTTGTGATCGTCTCGTTATAGGATTGAACCAACTCAACTCTTAAATCAGGTAGCCAT
Source organism: uncultured Litorivicinus sp. (assembly GCA_902541775.1). GTDB lineage: Bacteria > Pseudomonadota > Gammaproteobacteria > Pseudomonadales > Litorivicinaceae > HIMB30. The sequence continues at coordinate 19,399 of CACBSE010000015.1, forward strand.
GGCATCACCGAGACGGTCATTGACTGAAGAAATCGCTCAGCCTGGTCAACAAATTTGTCATGGACATAGAACGGAATGATCTTCAACGTCGCAACGTGATCGCCCGCTTGCACAGGCGTATTGGGAAGAACCGTCGCCAAGGTAATTTCTTCAGATATTGAGTTGAAACTATCGACCTGCCCTCGCTCAAAATGAATCAGCCCATCGCAGGTTGCATAGATATTGAACCGACCACCGTTTGCCCGCGCCGCACGACAATTCTTCCAGTCCATTTGCCCGATCAGTCGCTCAGCAACGATGTCTTCAATGACATCAAAGGCTTCCGCAATCACGATTTCAACCGAATCGACGCCAGCTTCGATCAAATCCCGAACATCAGACTCTGACAAGGTGGAGGCCTTCGGTATACGCCTTGATTTTCCCAAATGGGAATGAGCGAGCTTATGCCCTATGGCATTTTGAACCTTACAGCGACTGAATTTCATCGCTTACTCCGATACGTTGAAATGAGCTCTGCCAGAATCGATACAGTGATCTCAGACGGGCCTTTCGCCCCAATCGACAAACCAACCGGCGACTGGAGCCGATCAATCGCGAGACCAGTGAGACCATTCTCAAGTAGTCTTAGTCGCCGCGAATTCGCCGACTTAGTACCACCTAACGCACCAACATAAAAAGCAGATGAATTCAGTGCCAATAGCAACGCTGGGTCATCGAACTTTGGATCATGGGTCAATGCAATTATTGCAGTTTCACTATCGATTCCGATGTCGGTTAAGGCGTCATCAGGCCACTGATTAATAATCGTGCACGTCGGAAACCGCTCCGCATTAGCCCAAACTTCGCGAGGATCGACGACTAACACATCAAACTCTAAAGACTGAAGGCCAGTCACCAGAGCCTGCGCAATGTGAACACCACCGATGATTATTGCTCGACGTTCTGGGCGAAACGTTTGCAGAAAAACTGAATGATCGATATCGAGTCCAGTTCTTCGCCCAAAATCGGCGTGACTCGCTCGCAACCACTCCGTTCCAACAACCGGTTGATCTAAATTTGTCACATCCAGCTCACGCATTAAAGTCGATACATTGCGATCATGTACCGCCTGATACGCATAACCAATCCAATGCCGTTCTGAACCAACCGAGGGTTCGATCAAAACCTGAATCTGACCACCACATGCAAGTCCAATAGACAGTACGTCATCGTCAGAAACACCAAATTCAACGAGACACGCTTCACCCGTGCGCATGGAGGCCAGAGCGCTTTCGACGACCGCATTCTCAACACAGCCACCCGAAACTGAACCTAAAAATTGACCATCACCGTCCACTAACATGAACGCTCCAACCTCCCTCGGCGCCGAACCCCAAGTTGAAATGACAGTTGCCGACGCAAATGGTTGACTATCGTCAAGCCAAGTAGCACCGATCTTTAAAAGATCCCTGTCGCGATAGACTGCACTATCCATCACGAGGCTGCGTATCCAGCGATTGCGTCTGACGCGCCTTGACGGTGCACAGACGCGTTAAATGAGATAATCATGCGGTCTCGCTCACCAACGTAAGGCATCGCCTGATGTGGCAGCCAGGACGGAAAAACCAGCAGACGACCTGGAGTTGGATCGAAATCGACCGTGGCATTCTGGAGGTATGCATTTCCGTAGTCCATATAAGCGCCACCCAGCCGCTCAAATAGGGGACTATAAAACCGTGTGATACCGTTCGTTTGGTGATAGGTCCTATTCGTTACACGGTCTGCATGAGCATCGACATCGACGACATAGACCGCAGACCATGAACAATTACCGTGTGTATGGACATCGTGGTGGGCACCGTCATTCGAGATCTGATACCAAATGCCATTGATCTGGATTTGTAAATCCACGGACTCTTGCGGCCAAATACCGTGGTTAGCTTTTTTTGCTGTATCGCGAACCGCTCCTGCTGCGAACTCAAGAAATTGATCCCACTCATCCAACCTCACTCGATGTAATAAATCATCACGACTGGCATAAAAAGTGTCGCTCTCGGAATATTCCGGATCTGTCGCTCGCATGGCCATAAAAATGCGCTGGAACAATGGGTTGCTGTTATCCGCATCCCCATACTGATGAACACCGATCAACGACGGCCACAGCTCAAGCGCTTCCATGAACCATTCCCACTGCCTCAGGGTATATCAGTCTACGGCCGAGTCTCTTTTCTAAAAATTCCAGATCCTCTAGTGTATCGATATCAACGACAAACCGGTCGTTTTCGGTTGACCAAGCGAAACATTTTTCTTGATGATTGTTCCACCAATTACGGCACATAGGCTCAATTCCATCTTGGCTCTCATCAGTTATCGCGTAATCGAAAATCACTGGATTGCCGAGGCCTTCTTGGAATATCGGCCTCACCATCTGGATCCCTTCGGGACGCTTTTTGTATGCTCCAATCAGATCCGTGTAATCAGCCGTTCCGAGCAACGGCATATCACTCGGAGTGACCATAACCGCATCAAACTTGCCATGAAGGGCGTCAATACCAGCACTGACTGAGTACTTTTGGGAGAACTCCGATTCCGCTGACAGATCAATAACCGTAATCGGAAAATCTTCAATCAATGGCCTAATGAGTTCCGCATAATGCCCAAGAACAACAACAAGTTGATCGACTCCTGCACCAGATAACGCAATGAGTTGACGTCGAATCAGAGATACTCCGGCGATTTCCAACAGACATTTGGGGCGATAACCCATTCGAGAGCCTTGCCCCGCAGCAAGAACAACTGCCCCTAGTCTCAACCGTCCGTAAAGACCTCCACCGCCCTTCAGTATGCAACCCATCAGGCGACCTGCTCAGACATTTCAGCGACAACTAACTGAGGTTTTCGACTTTCTTTGACCAAACCAGCCAAAATCGAGACCACGATTTCGTCCGTCGTTTCCGCACCAACTTCCAGACCCGCCGGAGCCACAATCCGATTGATATCGGATTCACTAATTCCATCAGTCGCTAATTGCTCTTTGAGCTTTAGCGCTTTTTTTTCACTCGCGACGAAAAATACAACGCCACGAGAGTGTTGCAGCGCACGCTTCAGAGAGTCCTTATCCTTTTTGCCCTGTGTCGCGACGACACTCGTTGGATACGAACCGTCAACGTCTGCACCGGGTTCATAACGTGTTGTTGGTATCGAAACCAGCGAGCCAATGAGTTCAAGCTTCTCAGCGACTGGCGTTGACCCAATAACTAGGATCACCTTATTGTGAAGCCGCGGCTCGACCAGCAGCTCGAGGCTACCGCCAGAATGGCATGCCATATGCACATCTCGAACTCCGTTTTCTGTCACTGTTTCGCCGGTCGATGGGCTGATCCTCACGATCAATGGCTTTCCATCGATAAGTGCGTCTGTCACTGCTTTCGTGATCACTGGCTGAGCGCATCCACCGCCTATCCAACCAAATATTTCACCGTCTGCAGAGACAATCGCTTTGTCTCCCGGCTTCGCGGACGATGGCGATTCGGCTTTAACAACTGTGGCGATCGCATAAGGTTCTTTCTTCGCCTCGAATGTATTTAATGCGTCAATCCAATTCATCATTGGTGTCATGCCGTTTGTTCTTTCTTCACTCATTGCGACTACCTCATTTGACGTAGGGAAGTCTCTAACTCATCGAGATTCCCCGCGCTATACCAATTCTTCACAAATACCCTAGCCAACTGAATACATTGACTCATTCCAGCAACTGTTTTGTTCGGGTAGAACCAGTCGACATGACCCCCTCGACCTCGGATTCTGCCCAAAACGCTCCTCAGCTGATCTGGCTCATCCGTGTCGAAACCGTCGGAAAAGACCCAAACTCGTGTTCTTCGATTGACACTAACAGCGTTATCCTCAAAACAAATATTCTTCAGTGATGAAGCTATCTTGGTTCCGCCTTGGAAGCCCGCTGTCACCGCATCAATTTTTTCTTGTATCTGTGGGTTATCTCTCACTAATAGGTCCGTAATTTCCGCATAACGAACATGAAAGACAAACACCTTCACAGGGAGGCATCGACTGAAAGCACGTGCCAGTCTCAAATAAAATCCCGCATACGCTTCCATCGATCGAGAGACATCAATGATCATAACCACCTGCGGGGTTTGCCGTCGGTGACTCTGCCATTTCGGGATCACTCCGTCGCCACCCAACCGAATAATGCTCTCGGTCGTTTTACGCAAATTGAGATCGCGACCACGAGAGGAAATACGCCACCGTCTAGTCGGTACATTTAACAGCTGCGCGCGGACCGACCGAGCGGTCCGTTCCAGCGTCGTCAAATCAGACGGTAACCACTGAGATTGGAAATCTCGACCAAGTGGATCAACCACACTGGCGCCGCCTGCTGATTTTTGAGTGGTGTTTTGTGATTGATCTTGATTAGAGGCCGCCGGGGAGTCGCCGACAACGGACGCTGCGCCAGGACCCGCCTCAGTTGCCGACTGAGCCTGTTCAATTACTTCTCTCAATTGCCTTGATCGTCGGGTGGTACCAGTCACTTTGACGGTTCCCTTAACTCGATGGGGGAACCAGAACAACCGAAACAATTCGGACCAGATTTTCCAATCTCTCAGCGAGCTGCATGCAATTGGTCGCCACAGTTGTTCAATCCTCCCAGGGTCTGCACCGTTTCCGATTAAATCTAACACCTCAATAAATAACTCCGCATCACGCGTTGTTGTCCGCATGCCATTCTCACGCAGGTATCGACAGAATTCCGCGATCCGGACGACCGGAAGATTCCAATCATCCGAATAATCGCTGCAAGGTGTCATCACTGACATCTGACCTGTCCCTCGCTGTCTTAAGAAGGCAACTCAACGATCCCCGAAGAGAAACCGGATCTTCTGGTAGCGATTGCAACCCATACAAAGTTAATGCTTTCAACCAATCGATCGACTCAGCGATGCCTGGCCTTTTCTCTAAATCCTCCTTACGGAGCATGTTCACAAACTGAGCTGCTTGCTCGATTAAGTGCAGATCAGCCTCGGGTACTTTCAATCGAAGAATCTCGGTCTCGCGCGACACATCTGGGTATTCAAGATAGTGGTAGAGGCAACGCCTCCGCAACGCATCCGAAAGATCGCGTGTCCCGTTACTGGTTAGTATCACAATCGGTACAACCGTTGATTTCACTGTTCCCAGCTCTGGTATGGAAATTTGGTAGTCGGATAATGCCTCGAGGAGATACGCCTCGAACGCTTCATCGGAGCGATCAATTTCATCGATCAAGAGTACCGCCCCTTCTTGCTCTTTCAAGGCCCTGAGGATCGGCTTCTGAATCAGAAAATCTTCGGAATAGATTGCCGCTGAATCCACTCTCTGAGCTGAAGCCTCGGCCAACCGAATCTCAGTCAACTGTCGCCCGTAATTCCACTCATACACGGCGTCATGATGATCGAGTCCCTCGAAACACTGTAAACGAATGAATGAGCGACTCACCATTTCCGAGACCGCTGTCGCTAGGGCGGTCTTACCTACCCCCGCATCTCCCTCCAGCAGCAACGGCCGCTCGAGTTTCATCGCCAGATGAATTGACCCCGCAAGCTGATGATCGCAAAGATAACCGGCTCGAAATAAATCGGTCCGGATCGATTGGAGCGTTGAATCTAATTGGTCACCCATCGGGTTCGTTTACCCAACTGGCTTTTTGCCGAATAAACCGCCAATCCAGCTTTTGAGAAGAGCCCAAAAAATAGCTAGTCCATTCAGTTCGCTTCCAGACCCGACGGACGGCGATTCGTTCAACTCTACCCTTGTTTCAGGGCTCTCGGTGGAACCACCCAGTGCTTGAGCTTTAAGTCTAAAGTTATCAACAAACTGCTTGAGGATCACGTCTGAAACTTGCACCATCATACGTCCCCCAAATTGGGCAAATTTACCATTGACAATGACGGTGGCGGCACCAACAAGAACCGACCCATCGTTCGCGTCTTCAATGGTCGCCTCCAACTCCATGGAAGCTGAGGAGCCGCCCTTGTCGGCACCTTTGCCTTTCAAAACCAACGACTTATTGGCAACGTCCATGGATAAGATTTCGACCTCACCACCAAATTGTGCGGTTGCGGGTCCTACTTTGATCTTGACTGAACCCTTGTACGAGTTGTCCCCTGTCTTTTCACCCAAGCTTGCGCCAGGCATGCAAGACGCAACGGATTCGAGGTCAGATAGGACGGCCCACGCGTGTTGCGCGGGCACTCCAAGCTCGTAACGCTTATCTAATTTAACTTCCAAGAAATTCTCCTACAGCTGAACGCCCTCTTCCTTCAATTTTTTCCAGACTCGATAAGACGTGTGAGGCATATCCATGTGCGTAACGCCAAGGTGTGCAAATGCATCAACCACTGCTGAGTTAAAAGTCGGGATTGAGCCGACGTGGGGAGATTCGGCCACACCTTTTGCACCAATTGGGTGATGTGGTGAGGGCGTGACCGTATAATCAGTCTCCCAAGTAGGCGTCTCAACAGCCGTCGGCAAGAAATAATCCATCAAGGTGTTGCCCATCAGATTACCCTGCTCGTCGAATGGCATCTGCTGACCCATAGCGACCGCAAAACCCTCTGTCAATCCACCATGGATTTGACCATCAATGATCATCGGGTTGATTCGCGTACCACAGTCGTCAAGCGCGTAGAAACGACGGATCGATGACTCACCTGTGCCTTTGTCGATATCGACGACACACAGGTAAATACCAAAGGGATAGGTGAAATTTGGTGGATCATAGTAATGAACGGCCTCAAGACCCGGTTCCAGACCTTCGGGTGGCTGGTTATAGGCAGCCCATGCGATATCTGCCATCGTCTTGAATTGCTCCTCGTTGCCTCGAACCTTAAACCGATCGATTTCCCAGTCCAGATCTGCCTCGGCAACCTCGAGGAGGTGCGCAGCAATTTTTTTCGCTTTCGCATGGATTTTTCGCGCAGCCATCGCGATCGCAGCACCAGCCACTGGGGTCGAGCGAGATCCATATGTACCGAGGCCATAGGGCGCCGTTGACGTATCACCCTCCTCAACCTGAATCACCTCACTCGGGATGCCCAACTCGCTCGCGATGATTTGCGCATAAGTGGTCTGGTGGCCTTGGCCTTGAGTGATCGTTCCCATCCGCGCGATGGCGCTTCCGGTTGGGTGGATGCGGATTTCGCACGAGTCAAACATGCCAACCCCGAGGATGTCGCATATCTTGCTTGGCCCTGCCCCCACGACTTCAGTAAAAGTAACAAGACCGATACCCATCAGTGTCGGACAGTTTGGATCATTTCGTTTCTGCTCTTGCTCAGCGCGTAATGCTTTGTAATCTACTGCATCCAGCACCTTCTCCAGTGCAGTATGGTAGTCGCCTGAATCATACTCAAACCCAAAAGCGCTGGTGTACGGGAACTGCTCCTTCCGTATGAAATTCTTTTTCCGAATTTCGGCTTTATCCATATTCAGCTTTTGTGCGAGAACATCAACCATGCGCTCGATCAAGTACACTGCCTCGGTGACCCGGAAAGAGCAGCGATACGCTACGCCCCCCGGGGCCTTATTCGTGTAAACACCCTTCACACTGCAGTGGGCGGTTGGGATATCGTAACTACCTGAACATATGTGGAACAGACCAGCTGGAAACTTCGTGGGGTCCGCACAAGCGTCAAAAGCACCATGATCGGCTACAACATCGACTTTCAACCCAAGAATTTTTCCGTCTTCTGTCGCTGCCAGATGGCCATCCATGTGGTAGTCACGAGCGAACGCTGTCGTCGATATATTCTCTATACGATCTTCCGACCACTTAACGGGTCGACCCAACACGATTGAAGAGACGATCGCACAAACATAGCCGGGATAAACTCCAACCTTATTCCCGAACCCACCACCGATATCTGGGCTGATAATGCGAACCTTTGACTCTGGGACACCGCTTAGCATGGAGACAACTGTTCTCACCACGTGTGGAGCTTGGGAGGTCATCCACGTTGTTAGCTCGCCTTTGACTGGGTCAAAACTTGCAACACAGCCGCATGTCTCGAGTGGGCAGGGGTGGACACGTGGGTAATGCATGTGTTGCGATACAGTGACTGGTGCTTTTGCAAAAGCGTCATCAGCCGCAGACTTGTCGCCTGCTTCCCACGTAAAGATATGATTATGGTGATCCCTGGGTCCGTGTGCACCCTCAGTCTTACCCGCCAAATCCTCTCGTAACACTGGCGCATCAGGCTCAAGCGCTTTATAAGGATCAATCACGACCGGAAGCTCTTCGTATTCGACCTCTACCGCCTCAACAGCATCTGCTGCGATGTAGCGGTCATCAGCGATAACTATAGCCACCTCCTGCATCTGGAAATGTACTTTTTCATCAGCAAGAACCGCTGCCACATCTCCCGCGAGTGTCGGCATCCAATGAAGGTTCAACGGCTTTAAGTCGTCGGCCGTTAAAACAGCGTGGACTCCTGGAATTGCCATTGCTGGTTCTTTATTTATTTTCTTGATTCGTCCGTGCGCCACGGGTGAGCGAACGATATCCATGTGAAGCATGCCAGGGAGTTTAATGTCGTCACAGTACTGGCCCTTACCTTGAATAAATCGCGCATCTTCTTTACGGAGACGGGAATCACCCATCCCCTGCAGTTCAGTTTTACGCTCTTCTAGTGTTTTAACTGGTGCGTTCATGTGTCCTCCAGATCAGGCTGTTGCTGATTCTTTTTGTTGTAATTTGACAGCTGCTGACTTCACTGCCTTAACAATATTTTGATATCCAGTACAGCGGCAGAGATTTCCGCTCAAACCGATACGAATCTCGTCTTCGGTTGGATTGGGATTATCTTGAAGGAGCCGATACGAAGTCATCAGCATCCCAGGCGTGCAATATCCGCACTGCAGGCCATGCTCCTCGTAAAAGGCTTCTTGGACAGCGTGAAGTACTCCACCTTCGGCGAGACCCTCTACCGTCTTCACCTCACAACCGTCACATTGGACCGCGAGATGTGTGCACGCTTTAACGCTTTCTCCATCAATATCGACCGTGCAAACTCCACATTGACTCGTTTCACAGCCGATATGCGCGCCGGTCAGGTTCATCTGCTCTCTTAGGAAATGCACAAGCAGAGTCCGGCTATCCACCAGTTGCTCGATCTCTTGACCATTCAGATTCATTTTCACTATTTGCTTCGCCATTTTTTTCCTACCTAACTTGCTTTTGCCAGCGCTTCGTTTATCGCGCGCTGAACCATTTGTCCTGCCATTGCGGTTTTATATTCAGCATCACCTCGAAGGTCTTCCGCCGGATCACAGATCTCCATCGCCTTCGCCGCGGCCTGACGAATCAGGTCGTCGTTGATGCTTTGTCCCATAAGAATGGATT
>CACBSE010000016.1 GCA_902541775.1 uncultured Litorivicinus sp.
GGATTGTCAGTTTTTTCTCCGTCGCTTGTGACACGAAACACCACGCAAATATCGGTTAACGCAATGGTGGCCGCTATTAAAGCTGGCGTTGGTCGGTTCGTGCAGTGCAGCTCGATGGCACGCTACGGTGCACAAGATATTACCCCTTTCACCGAGGATATGTTCTGCAAGCCGCAAGATCCGTTACAAACGGGTTCCATTTCCCTCAAAAACTTTCAATACAGCCAGCTGAGCCCACGCGCTCTTGATACCGTCCGAGCAAACCATATCGGTGTAATCTTTCAATCTTTCAATCTGATTCCCTATCTGAGTGGATTCGAGAATGCACATATTGGCCTTAAATTCTCACATCGACGCCGCGCGCTGGTCGGTCGACCGCGTGAAGTCATTGAAAATCTCGCAACACAATTGGGATTAACAACAGATTTGCTCAACCAGAAACCGACTGAACTCAGTATTGGCCAACAGCAGCGGATTGCAGCCATTCGAGCACTCATTGGACAGCCTGAACTCATTATTGCTGATGAACCGACATCTGCCCTTGACCCTGAGGCAACAACTCTTTTTATGAACCAACTAAACGACTCGATTAATCCGCAAACGCAAGCGGTCGTGGTGGTCAGTCACAATCCCTCGATAATTCCGTTGTTTGACCGGGTTATCACACTTGGTGGTACGCAATGATTCGAATCGTTATAGCAGCTATTCGTTCGAGGGTCGTCCCAACCATCCTCGTGGTCATTGCCTTAACAACGTCAATGGCATTGCTGCTAACTGTTGACCGCATACAACAGGCAACAAAGAAAGGATTCAATCAGAGTCTTGGCGGCGTAGATTTGGTGCTTGGACCGCGAGGTAGTGGGATCGAATTGGTTCTTTACACCGTATTTCATCTTGGTAAACCAACCAACAACATCACAACAGAGACGCTTAAAGATATCGAACGCAATCCGTTCATTGAATGGGCTATTCCGATTGCGCTTGGAGACAGTCACAGGGGCTTTCGGGTGATATCGACAACATCCGAATACTTTGATCGAATCCAATTCGACGGCGACCAGTCACTCTCCTTCAATAAAGGCCGCGCGTTTCAAGAACTCAACGAAGTCGTAATTGGTAGCGCCGTTGCATCAAAACTCAGATACCAACCCGGCTCATCAATATTTGTGACGCACGGTTCAGAAAGCCTAGGCCGGACACACGATGATTTTGCTTTTCAGGTCTCTGGTATTTTAAATCCAACAGGGACCCCGACGGACAGGGCCATTTTTGTCAGCCTTGAGGGTTATGAACTTATCCATCTGGGATGGAAGAGCGGAAGCAAAATCGTGTCTCTCGACAATGTTGATATCAGTCAAATACCTCGAGAGCGCCTTTATCCCGAAACGATCACAGCCGCATATTTAGGCCTCTCATCAAAACTCAACCTATTCAAGGCCTCTCGCTCCATTAATGAGTATTCCGAAGAGGCGGTTAGTGGTGTCATTCCAGGTGTAGCCCTCGCCGAATTATGGTCGATGATTGGTTCAGTTGATTTTGTCTTCCGGATTTTCAATTGGCTGATCATCGGGCTTAGTTTGATCGGTATGGTCACCATGACACTGTCAGGACTTGATAGTCGGACACGAGAGTTAACCATTCTAAGAGCGGTTGGAGCGACGCCTGTGCATCTCGCATCGATGGTTTTGATTGAGACGATTTTGATCAGTGTCATTTCAATGTTGATGGCAATTGGGCTTGTTCGGCTTTCAACGGGGATAGCAGCCGATCTACTTACTCAGTGGGCTGGCATTCGTATTGAGCTGACATGGATTAGCCTCCCAGAATTCTCGGTATTGATGATCATTATTTTGGCTGGACTTATCGCCAGCCTCCTCCCAGCGACGTTGGTATATCGCCGCTCACTTGCGCAAGGATTTTCACGTTGAAGAATTTTGTCTGCCTGGTCTGCTGTCTACTTTTCAGCGTACAAATGACCATCGCGTATGAGGCGACTGAGGAGGATTTCGTGCGTTGGGAAAATGCATGGGACCAGCTCATACCAGAAGGAACCTACGATTTTGTACCCAAAGATTTTGGTTACGAACTACTGTTCAATCCGAACTTCCAATCGCAGTTAGATGCTGCCGGGAAAGTCATTGACCCGTCACTCGAAGGAACGATCATTGAACTTGCCGGATTTATGGTCCCGATCGAAGTAAAAGGTGAGCAGGTTTCTCAATTCTTGCTGGTGCCTGAAGCTGGACAATGCATTCATATCCCCCCTCCTCCGATGAATCAAACGCTCCTCGTTGATACGACTGGATTCCCAACCGAAATCCGAGATCTATACCAACCCATCATCGTATCAGGACGGCTCTCTGTGGTTACACAACGCTTTGAGATCGCTGAGAGTGGATATAGCCTAGTAGAAGCAACAGTCACCAGTCTTGATTTGGGAGAGGATGCGATTCCGGTTGCTCCTGGTGCTGATGGCCATCGATAAAACCCGATTAACTGAAGTTGTTAAGAGTGCAGGCAAATCACTGACGAAACAGCGATGCGTAATTATAGAAACACTTGCCGCGAACAAACTTCCGATGTCTGCATACGAACTCAGAGATCAAATCAAGATTACTGAACAGAATCTGAATATCAGCACCGTCTACCGCGTCCTCGACTTCTGGATTAGACTCGGATTAATTCACAAGATCGAATCAGCGAATCGATTTATGGTGTGCTCTGATGAACACCAACATCAATTCCACGTGATCCAGCACTGTACACGATGCGAAAATGTTGTAGAAAGCTGTGAACTTGCGAGTCAAACGAAAATGCAGCTCTCTCATGAATTCAGAGCTTTAGAAAATCAAGTGATTGAAATAAAGGGCACCTGCTTAGATTGCCAGGCAAACACGAGCACCTAATTCATTCGTCTGAGTTAGCTTCCCTGACCTCTCCAATCACAATTCCAAGAAGCTGATTCCCGACACATTGCCAGCAATTACGTTGTAAGGTCTGAATAACTGCGCCAACCTGACGAAAACAGTACAAACAACGGTTTACGTTCAGCCGAATAGTTCACTCAGCCACTTTGTTGTTCCGAAAGGAATGTCGCAATCGCAGTCAGCGATTCAACATGCACGTGTTTCGCTGCGAGCATCATCGAAGGATTCGCGGCATTCGGTAAATCACCAAGTCGCTCCAGAATAGAATAAGTGATAATCCGGATGATGTTTGCATCCATATCTGAACGGACACTCAAAACCAAATCATCAAACTCGTAGACTGTTTTCATCGGAAGTGGTTCACGACCTTGAAACACACCACTCGCTTCACGCATCTGGGTACTTGACTCTCTCGGCAACAACATAAACTGCATTTGGTCGGTCAAAAATAAACTGTAACAACGCTCTAAATCTCGAGCGCGAGCCGGTCGTGCACGAGCGCTCGGTTCCTCTTTATTAATCGCATTCACAAGAATTTCTGAATACGGATACGAATCGGGATCGCCTTTAGAGCTCATGATCAACAAGTGCTTTTGCCGATAGACCGTGTATTGGCCCCAAGGAGAATGCGCAGAGGCAAGTGGACTAAGCGCAAGAAAAGACAAAAACAATCGGCGATTCATGGTCATTCAATCAGGGAGGTCCGATGACCTCCCTGCTCACTCCTAGTAGTGACGGTACTTATCAAATACATCAAGGTTCAACACAGCCGTCACGACATAGTTGGGCACATCAACAACCTGGCCAACACGCAAATCAACCGCAACAGAACTGAGGACATACGCTTGCTCTTTCGTAAGACCGTGCTCCCCTACAAGGTAGTCGATCATCTGCAGCAGCGCATGTCGCGCAGCGAGCGTTAAATCCTCGTTCAAATTTTCAAGGTTTTCAATCGGAGCACCAGTGAGATACTGGTGTGTTGGTGGGATCTCGCCCTTCCCTTTAACTGGAATACCAACCGTCTGGTAGTAGCGAGTCGGCTCCATATCGATGATTTGATCGTTACCCAGTGTCACAGGCATATCCATTGATGCGCCTTTGCCCTTGTGGATCTTCCGAACACGCAAGGTCGTGATTGAGCCCATTTCGATCGCTGTCCCACTGACCTCGCCATCACCCTGGGCGTAATGCACATCGCCGACAAAGACACCACACCCATCGATGAAGCAAGGAAACATAATTCGGGTACCAACCTGCATTTGCTGAACATCCATATTGCCACCGTTTTCACGCGGTGGAATGGTACGCAAACAATCCTGCTCAGCCGGGGCACCGACACCACACAGATCTGCTGGCAGAGCACCTGCACCTGATGGACCGAGTACCGCACCACCGACTGCAGCCAAACCTGCTTCCCGCGCTTTGATCTTTTCAATTTCTGGCATGCCGGGCATTACTCCAATCGATCCAGGGAAAGCCTCATAGGGCACAGTGATACCTGGCATTCCCGAAGATACTGCCCCTATTCGTGTCAGCTGCCAATTGACGATGTAAGGCTCTGTAAAAACATCACGCAAGAAACCGAATCCAGGTGCGATTACCGTATATCCATATTGGTCCGGGACGATATCAACGATCTCGACTTCAATCGCATCACCACGCTCGACCCCATTAATATGAACGGGACCTGTCATCGGATGCACAAGGCCGAGGTCGACTGTCGCGAGGTCCGCTGGAATGGAATCCAAACGGAACTCGCTATCTAGTGCGTCGCGAGTGTGATAGACAATCATATCACCAACGTTCGCTTTGGCCTTTTCGGGAACCTCTGGATGGTATCTGTTGAAACAATTCGGATCGTCGACGCAATGCATGCCCTGTTTCTTCAATTCGACTATGGTCATCCATTTTTGATCAGTTGTGTCTGCATATGCTGGGAACATAAGAGCTCCAAATATTGCAGAGAGTATAATTTTTTTCATAACCCTATCCTTGATAATGGGAACTGATGCCCAGTGCAGATTACCCTTTTTTTCTCCATTAACCAAAATCTTAAAAAATACAAAACCTATTCTTCGACATTTTCACTAAGCAACTTTCTAGGCGGAAATAATTTAGATTATTGATAAGCAGGCTATTTCAGCATCAGGTAGGTTTGCCTAGGGTACTTTCAATTCAAGCTCGTCAACGACAGGTCAATGCCCCATCACGCGAAGAAAAATGAAGCAAATTAGATTTGTCATCTAACCTAGTGCATCAAATTTTCGCAAAACGCCCATCTTTCTGGAGAGCCCCAAGAAAACTTGGCCGGTTGAGGATGTTATTTGACTTATTCAGTCCAAGTTGCGCACCAGTCGAAGGACAAGAAATATGCGTTTCAGCGAGAGCGGCCATTACATCCCCATGATCCAAAGATTGCGCCGTCTGAACAGCATTCCTCCAAAATTGAAAAGCGTTGTATGTCGAAATGGCGGGGTCGATGATAGGAATAGCCGCAAGTCGTTTGTCTCTAGCGCATAATCTCTTGAATTCGTCGTGAGTCGGATTTTGCGTAGATTGCTCAAAATAGCCCCAGCAAGACAATAATCCTTCTATCTTCGAACAATCTAGTAAGTACGTATCCAAATCGGTCGCATCAAAAGCAATTATTTGAAAGCGGCTTAAATCTATTTCGGCCTTAGACAAAAGCTTCAAGAACTCTTTTAGTGACGGACCTACTAGAGATACTGATAAAATAATCGTGTTCTTATTCCTTTTACTTAGTTTGGCTAAAGCATCAATTTCATCCTCTAAATCCGTAAAACCTACGGGATAATAGCGGTAAGTTATTTTGGATCCGGGTACACCGTAAGCCTTCAAATAAGATGAACTTATTTCATTAATCGTGCGAGGCCATACGTAGTCGGACCCTATGCCTATAAATGAATCGATATCACCTGCTTTACTGAGAGCATATTCCAGAGCTGGGATGACTGACTTTGTCGGCGGAGCGTTGAGGTAAACTACTTCTTTTGAAATCTCATCTCCCTCAAAATGTAATGGGTAGAATAGAATCCCGTTTTGATTTGAAATTGCCGGTATCACTTGCTTTCTGGCGGCAGATGTCCAACAACCAACGAAATATCTCGTTACATTCTGGTCTATAAGTTCTTGCGTTATGTTACCGTATTCACCCCAGTTCGATTTGGGATCTGGCGTCAACAATCTTACCTGTTTTCCGAGGATCCCACCGTCCCTGTTGAACTTCTCGACGATCCTTTTTGCAAGGAGACTAAGATTAGATTCCCAAGGAGCCATCAATCCCGTTTGCGAAAACAGACTACAAATTGCAATGACATCGTTT
This sequence comes from uncultured Litorivicinus sp., assembly GCA_902541775.1. Taxonomy (GTDB): domain Bacteria; phylum Pseudomonadota; class Gammaproteobacteria; order Pseudomonadales; family Litorivicinaceae; genus HIMB30. The sequence goes on from CACBSE010000016.1 coordinate 6,271, forward strand.
TTGATTTCTCTTTTATTTGCACCCTTTTTGGCGGAGGATTGCGTTCTTAGTTGATCAGTGATTTGCTTTTTGAATGTTTCTATCTTTGGAGATCCCCTCAAGTGCATGGGATAGGAGAGAAAAAGCGCAATAGATTGGAGATGCGTTGATATTTGATCGAACGCTACCCGCTTTAATCTTTCATCGTCCACCCAACTTGGTAAAAAACCAATGCCGCGTCCATTGCTAATTGCTGTAAGCATTTCCGTAAGCGAGCTTACTCTGAGATAGCCTAACGTGTTCTTCGGTATCGGCATAAGACCATTCAGATAGAAAAAAGGACTATGCTCAGTGAATGAAATAAAATCCCGTGTAGGCAGATCTTTGTGGGAAAGATGTAACTCGTTTTCTCGGTGATAGACGTCAGAGCAAAAGAGATGAAAGTTAAAACTGCCGACAGGTTTTTCGATAAAGTCCAAACGCGCTGTACTCTCAAAACTTAGCTCGATATCGGGAAGAGGCGCCTCAAGTTCATCGAGGTCTGAATTAGCGGTGATTTCAACGATGACACCTTTCTTTTTGGTTTGTATAGCGTGTAGATTCTGGATAACCCAGGTATTAATGAAATCAGCTGGCGCGGACAAGCGAAGGCGTTTGTCCGATCTCTCACTAAGATCCGCCACTGTCGTGTTAAATTTCTGCGCCTCGTGACAAACAATTTTTGCATGTGCAAAAACTTGTTGTCCGGCATCCGTTAAGGAAATCCCTCTAGAATGGCGAATCATGAGCTTGGTTCCCGAGGAATCCTCTAAGTTCTTAATCCGACGGCTAATAGATGAAATATTGGTGTTTAAGACTTTTGCGGCTTGGCTAAGTGAACCCCAGTGCGCTACATGGTAGAAAATTTGCAAGTCGTCCAGACTCATTGCTATACCTACATTATTTGCTGTTTTAACAAACCTCTATTGCATTTATAACAAGTCTTATCTGAAAACTGAATACTAGATTCTCAGAAATCCCGATTCCAATTGGTCCTCAACCGTTCGAGTATGAACCTCGTTCATGTTTTTGTTAAAGGAATTAGAGTGATGATGAATCGACGTAAATTTATTAAGGTAGCAGGGGCTATTACCGGCGCGGCAGCAGCCCCCGCCATCATTTCTAGCGCCTTCGGGGCCGGACATTCGAAAACACAAAAAATTGGGTGTCTTTTCTCTTCTTCTGGAGCTATGGCTAATGTTGAAGGTAGATTAAATTCGGTTGTAGACATGGCTGTCGCGGAGTTGAACGCGGCGGGCGGTGTTTTGGGCAAGACCATCGAAACAGTAATCACAGATCCGGCATCTGATTGGCCTTTATACGCACAGAATGGAAGACAGCTTTTGCTACAGGAAAAATGTAAAGCGTTGTTCGGTTGTTGGACATCTGTGTCAAGAAAGTCAGTACTGCCAGTAGTAGAGCAGAACGACGCCCTACTTTATTATCCGCTGCATTTCGAAGGTGAAGAAAACTCCGATAGCGTCGTTTACATGAATTCTCCCCCGGCGAGTAGTGTGTTGCCGGCACTCGAATATATGATGTCTGAGGATGGCGGCTCGGCCTCGAGGTTCTACATGGTCGGTTCTGACTACGTTTGGCCACGAACTATCAATAAAATTAATAAGGGGTATTTTTCATCTCTAGGAATATCTGAAGAATCGTACAAAGAAACTTATGTACCTTTCGGATTTAGTAATTTCCAAACTATTATCAACGATATTAGAGATTTCGCGGATCAACCAGGTGGACCACCAATCATCATATTGACAGTTGTTGGATCATCTATCCCAGCTTTCTTTAAGGAAATAATCAATCAAGGCATACTTGCAAGCGATATTCCAATTTTAGGACTGGACGTTTTGGAGGCGGATTTAGAAGGCCTCGACACTACATCATTGGTTGGACATCTTAACTGCTGGGCATACCTACAGAATGTGGAGAGTGAGGCCAACACACAAATAAAATCCAATTGGGCATCCTTTGTTAAGTCAAATGGTCTGCCTTATAAGCCTGATGTCATGATTGATCCTATGGTGTCAGCATATGACGGTGTTCATATGTGGGCTAAGGCGGTTGAAAAAGCAGGAACTTTTGAGGTCCCTGCTGTGAAGGAGGCTTTCGATGGGATCACTTTTAATTGTCCATCCGGATATGAAATCTCACTGGGCTCGGAAAACAATTACGTGGCCAGAGGCGTGTTTATCGGTTCGGTAAACGAGAATCAGGCATTTGACATTCTTTGGCAGTCAGACGACACACCAAAACCAGTACCATTCAGTCCATACGCTTGAAGTTCCGTAGCTTCATTAGGGGGCACTCCTGCCCCCACTTTTTTCGACAAATGACGAAAATTATTTTGGGCATTTTCTGGCTGACCTTCGCTGCTACAGGCGTGGCTGCTTCCGATCACTCTCAAAAAATGTCATGGATTGAATTCAAAAACCACTTCATAACCGAAATATGTTCTTCAAAACCCAAACGGATGAAGGCGGTGCTTCAAGAGTTAGGATCTTTCACTGTCGCCAATCAAGACTCAAAGATAATTAAGAAACGGACTCAATGGGCAACAGATCTTATTTCGGGGATACAAACAAAAAATTTTCGGTGTAGCAAGGGTGGAAAGACTTATCTAAAACGAGGAGATAAATTTCTGAATCCGGCGTTAATGGTAGAAATTAAACTAGGAGATGAAAAATATAAAGCTCCTTTTTTGCACCTTCCAGTGCGTCCCACACTGGAAACCATCCTTGCAACATCAAAGCTGATAAATTCCTTCGAAGGCCCCGGCAGCCTGGATTTAGATCAGTTAGCGTTATTGGAGAAAAAACCAGATTTTATTAACACCGATCAAATGGCCTACCTTCTAACATCGCAGTTATCAGACAGTAGTCGAGAGCGCCTTGTCTTTGTCCGAGCATTCAAGATGCTAAAGTCTGAAAATGTTGATGAGGTTAGTGAGGCCCTCCGAAATCTATCAAATATCCCTTCACGCAAGACGTTAACAGCCATAGTGAAGGTTAGAAAAAACATCGACCCTGTCAAAAACCCGGAATTGATGAAAATTGCAGATGATGCAATCGCCGAAATCAATTTAAGTATCCAAATTGGAAAAGCTATGTCGATTGTTTACAGCGGTCTGAGTTACTCGAGTATTTTGTTTCTTGCTTCTATTGGCCTCGCGATTGTTTTTGGATTGATGGGCGTTATAAATCTCGCTCAGGGTGAGCTGATAATGATTGGTGCCTACGTCACGTTCGTTATTCAAGAATGTCTCGCAGCAATTTTTCCATCGATGCTGCCTCTATATCTCTTGATAAGCATTCCCTTCGTTTTTTTAGTAACTGGGGGCATGGGTGCGTTGATTGAGTATTCAGTTATTCGTCATTTGTACACGAGGCCTCTTATGACTCTTTTGGCAACCTGGGGTGTGAGTATTTTTCTAATAAATATGATACGAGTTTCTTTCGGTACCCAAAATCTCGAATTTTATGTGCCAGATTATCTTGTTGGTGGTTTGTCCGTTTTCGGTGATTTTCTAATTACATGGAATAGATTAGCTACAATTATCTTTGCAATCGTTATTCTGATTTTCACTCTTTTATTAGTAAAAAAAACACGCTTTGGAATGAATGTACGAGCCGTCACTGAGAATCGCGCAATGGCGGGAGCGATTGGTGTGAACACACGAAAAGTTGACTTGCTTAGCTTCGCGGTCGGATCGGGGCTAGCCGGACTTGCCGGCTTAGCTCTATCAACGATCTACAACGTTAATCCGACAATGGGGACTAATTTTATCGTGGATGCCTTCATGGTTGTAGTTCTGGGCGGTGTAGGGAGTATTTGGGGGACAGTTTTTGCAGCTCTTTTAGTAGGGATGATCAATGTAGCAGTAGAGCCTTTATATGGCGCTGTAGCGGCGAAAGTCTTGGTAATGGTTCTCATAATCGCTGTCATTCAGGTCCGTCCTGAGGGAATTTTTACGATGAAGGTGAGGAAGTGATTAAAACATTTTTTGGAGGAAATAATGCTGAGGTCTAGTGAAAAATTCGCTGTGATTTTCTTTTTGGCTGGCTCCCTTCTTGTAATGGCATCTTTTATGGGAATTGAAACTTCGACATATCTGATGAATTTGATTGGCCAGATTGCAGCTTTTTCCCTACTTGCTCTATCACTCGACCTTATTTGGGGTTTTTGTGGAATTCTGAGTTTGGGCCACGGCCTTTACTTTGCGATTGGTGGGTACCTAGTTGCAATGCATTTAGTCAAGGTAGCTTTCGAGAAAACAGGAACACCTCCAGACTTTATGCTTTTTATGGGTTGGGAAGAACTACCTGCTTATTATTTTGGGATCGAGAGTTTTGCTTATCTGCTGTTTATAGTGTTTGTAGTGACCTTAAGTGTCTCATTAATTTTCGGTTATTTTTCGTTTAGGTCAAGAGTTACAGGGGTATATTTTGCGATTATTACCCAAGCGCTCGTGTACATGGCGATGCTCTTCATGTTCCGGAATGACACGGGTTTTGGTGGTAATAATGGAATGACTGGCTTCTCTGAGATTTTTGGCTTGAATTTCCGTGAAAACAAGACTGCAACCGTCCTATGCGGAATTTCTTTGGCAGTGCTCGGACTCTCATTATTAGGTTGTAAAAAGCTTGTTGACGCTCCGTTGGGCCGGTTTATGCGAGCTGTCAAAGAAGATGAATCTAGATTGCGTTTCCTGGGTTTCGATACCGTTTATGTAAAGCTTACCGCATGGTGTATCTCCGCCATACTAGCAGCCATCGCAGGCCTCCTTTACGTCCCTCAAGTGGGCATTATCAACCCTAGGGTTTTGAGCCCAGAGCTATCTATTGAGATAGCAGTATGGGTTGCCATCGGTGGCCGTGGATCTCTCATCGGTGCAATTTTTGGAGCGGTCGTGGTTAGTGGCCTGAAATTCATCTTAACCGGTTTGGTACCTGAATTGTGGCCATTTATTTTAGCAATTTTGGTAGTCGGGATTGTTATTTATCTGCCAAATGGCTTTTCCGACGGGGTAAAAGTTTTCAGCTCAAATGCCAGGAGCTTGGTCTCCGCTCCGCACAGGAAATTACAGTCATGACAAAGTTTGATCAGGCCATTTACGTATCGGGACTAAACGTTTCGTTTGGGGCATTTTCAGTATTAAAAAATTTAAGTTGGCTAGTCAATTTTGGGGAAGTAAAGGGTGTAATTGGGCCGAATGGGGCGGGAAAGACAACACTACTAGACGCCCTTACAGGTAAAACGGAATACCAAACTGGAGATATCGTCGTTCGAGGCCGTCACAACATAAAAGATGCTAATGAGCCAGCGATCGCTCGACTAGGTCTGGGCCGCAAGTTTCAAAAGCCAAGTATTTTTTCGGGACTAAGTGTTTTTGAAAATTTGGAAATAGCTCTTCGTTCTGGGAAAGCTATTCTACAAAGCATTAATCAGCTGAGTCCTCATGAACAAAAAAAAATTAATGAGACCGCGATTCTTATCGGTCTTTCTGATTGTCTTGGAAAAGACGCTGGGACTTTGGCGCACGGGCAGAAACAGTGGCTCGAAATTGGGATGCTCATTGTAGCTAACCCAGCCGTGCTTCTTTTAGATGAACCAGTGGCTGGTATGAATGGAGAGGAGCGGACCAAAACGGCGGCTCTTATAGATAAGCTAAAAGGCCCTGAAATGGCAATTGTAGTCGTTGAGCATGATATGCAATTTGTCGAGACAGTCTGTGACAGCGTGACGGTGCTGCATGACGGACAGATTCTCGTGGAGGGACCCATGCAGGCCGTTAAATCGAATCAACAAGTGATTGACGTGTATCTTGGGCGAGATTCCGAAAATGCTTAGGGTAGAAAAGCTAAATCAATTTTATGGAAGTTCTCATTGCTTGAGGGACATTAATTTCGAGCTACCAGCAAACACATGCCTAGCAATACTTGGGCTCAATGGCGCAGGGAAATCGACTCTGGCTAAATCCCTGATTGGTATAAATCCGATTGTGAGTGGATCGATCGAGATAGCAGGAACGGAGATTTCTAAGATGACATCCAATCAGAGAGTTCATTTGGGATTGGGATACGTTCCACAGGGCAGAGAAATATTCAGTGACCTCAGCGTCGAAGAGAATCTTAGAATCGGCGAAGCGAGAATTGATTCAGATCAGCATAAAATCTCTAGATCAGACATTTTCCAAATTTTTCCTGTTCTAAAACAGATGCTCCATCGCCGAGGTGGCGATCTCTCTGGAGGGCAACAACAGCAATTAAGTATTGCGAGGGCTCTGAGAACTAATCCCAAAATTCTGATACTCGATGAACCAACAGAGGGCATTCAGCCGTCAATTGTTCATGATATTAGGACCATGATTTCTGATCTAAGCGGAAAGTTCACAATTATTTTAATCGAACAATATATTGAGTTTGCGAGAGAAGTTTGTGACGACTTTATAGTTCTTTCTCGCGGCGCAATTTGCGCGTCAGGGCCAAGGAAGTTACTTGACGACAAAATTGAAACACGTTTTTTAAAAGTTTAGGGAGAGAAAAATGAATGAAATAAATATTGACGCGGTACCTGAAAATATTCACTGGGGATATTTGGACGCTGCATTAAAACCGATTAGGACGGTAGAGTCTGGTGATACAGTGGTCTTGGATACGCTACCGGCCGCACTGAAAGAAGACCTGCCTCCAGATGTCTCCTGGCTTACCGCTGACCATAAAGAGGCATTGGCTAAAGTTCCACTTGGTGGCCCTCCGGGTTTGTTCGTGAATGGACCAGTGGGCCCACATATGCTCACTGGACCAATTTATGTCAATGGAGCTATGCCGGGGGACGTATTACAAGTTGATATACTGGAGGCTAAGCCTAAGCAGGATTGGGGCTTTTCAGCCATCCTCCCTAATTTAGGTACACTTCCCGACGAGTTTACTAATTACCAAAGAAGCCATACAAAAATTGATCGGATTACCGGCACGGGTCAATGCGCATGGGGCTCTGCGGTGGACTTGGATCCATTTTTTGGGATTATGGCTGTCGCACCTCCAAGAGAATGGGGTCCGGTGGGTACCCCTGAGCCACGAGCGTTTGGTGGCAATATGGATAATAAAGATCTACGTCCAGGGACTACTCTGTATCTTCCTGTTTTCAACGAGGGAGCCCTATTTTCCGCTGGTGATGGTCATGCTAAGCAGGGACATGGTGAGGTATGCATTACTGCGTTGGAGACCGCATTAACAGGGAAATTTCGTCTGACAGTCCGTAAAGATCTGTCGATAAATATGCCATACGCTGAAACTTACGATTGGTATATGACTATGGGGTTTAATATGAACTTAGAAGAGGCCGCCAAACAGGCTCTCCGGGAGATGATAAACTTAGTGGCCCTTAATAGTTCAATGACTCGTGATGATATTTATATGCTATTAAGTATGTGTGCTGATTTACATGTCACTCAATTGGTTGATATTAATAAAGGAGTGCATATGATTTTCAACAAAAAATATCTTCCACAATCTGCCTAAGAATTGCAAAAAAGCAAATGGTAGAACTATTAATTGGAATACATCGGGTAATCGACCTATGTGGTAATTAACTTTGATCATTGCCCATGGCTAGACAACAAAATCAAACATGTTCAGCTAGCAGTGTCGATGAACATTTTTTTATGGGTTAGACCGAAAGATTAGCCGTATTGATCAATGCTTCTATACCCAGCCCAAGATCAGTATGGTCTATAGTATTCATTCATTGATGATTTCGTCAAAGATGTCACTAAGTTCAGATAAGTTTTTACTCAAGATATGCTGATGAAAAACTTGAACTCCTTCAGGTGACCATTCATCACAGGTTTTCAACATATTTAAGAGATCATCTTGGGTAATCTCACCGAACCTGATTTTGTCTTCAAGAGCTGCCCTAAATAAATCTTCAGCTGCGTCCAATTCGTCCGCTAACATATCTTTAACTTCTTCGAATTTACTCATATACCCTTCCTAGTAATGGTTCTTGAATCCAGTCCCCGGGTCGATCAAAAATTGAATCTTAGCGCCGTTAAAATAAATTTCTTATCGTTAGTAAGACCACTTAATTGTTACACAGAAAAATATTGTGAGGTAAGAAATTATCAAGTGTGACTACACCGGTTATTTTTCTAGATTGGTGACAAAGCGTAGACGGTATCTTCACAGCCGTTTTCAGTATCCCAAGCCTTCATTTCGTCAGTCGTCATAAAAGCCTCCATCGCTTCAAAATCAAGAACATTCATAAGCATGATAGCGTTGTGGTCGTCTACTTTTGCGATTTGATAGTTATCAGCAAATTGCGACCAATTCGGCTCATTTTCCATTACCTTTGCCTTAAAAACTTCAAAACTGCATTTGAATGACGATTTTATACACGTGTTCATTTAGTTCTCCCCCTCATAAGCAACGCAAGCATACAGAGTGCAATCGAGGTCGAAACTGCTTTTGCGCACTTATCCATTTGTTCCTCCTTAATTAATGTTCAGGCTTCTGCCAACACGATGGTGATAAGCTTCACTGAGTAACCATACAGAATAGTGAGCATAGCCACAGCTAATGCAGGGCCCATTTTATCCACGTCACCCCAATTAGAAAATCGGTTACCTGTAATGGCGATTAATCCTATTAGAGTTCCAAGCCATCCAAAATAAACAGCACCCTCTCCGAAGTTAGCAATATGCTTCCCTGAGTCATTTTTCATGACTAAAAAGCCGGTTGCTCCGCCAAGAACAAATAAGAGACTATTGACGTCAAAGAATAAATGAATACCGACTGTTGCCGCGGCTCCAGCAATAATCCCTAAACAGATGGCTAAACCCAAGAATTTCATAGTTCCTATCCCCTTGGTATTGCTAACAACGCTTTTTACTTCAGGTCACCGCATCGCCGTGATGCAAGCGGGAAGTTAAATCGTATCAAGTAGCTTATTTAGTAAGTCTCGTTGCGAATTCTGTTTCAACTCGTTTTAGTTCGGCAAGTACATCTTCGATTTCTTCTGGCTTTTTTATCCAAATATCAATATTTTCGCTTTCATAACGGTCGAAAGATTCACTTGTAAGATTTGATTCTGCAATTTTATCAAGCCGAAAATAAGGTAACGGTTCTGGGAAGCCTTTAATTTCAGTTGGTCCAAATTTTCTACATTCGATGACTTCTTCAAGAGCAGAGTGTGTTTCTGCGCTTAAAAGGATTTCCCCCGATTGGCAGAGCCCTTGGAGCCTTGCAGCTAAATTTACCGGGCTGCCTAAAATCGTATAATCCATTTTTTGTGATGACCCAAAATCACCGACGGTGCAAAATCCGCTCGCTACACCCATCCTGACGGAAAGACCTTCTGGTACAAGGTGTTTTTTCTGCCAAATGTCATTAAGAAGTTTGACTCGTTGTCTCATCGCAGACGCCATTTTAAGGCATTTGATTGCATCCTCTTTAATACCCGCTGATGTCGGATCTCCAAAAAATACCATTACCGCATCACCAACGAATTTGTCGATCGTACCGCCAAAATCTATCGCTATTTTCGCCATATCAGATAGATAGCTATTGATTAGCTCTGCGAGCTTTTCGGGTTCTAGTCTGTCTGAAAGCCTTGTAAATCCCTCAATGTCAGAGAAAAACACTGTTAAATATTTTCGGCTATATTTCTGTGATTCTCCTCCTTCTTTCGAAAATAAATTTTCAAAAACTTGAGGCGAGAGGTATTTCGCAAGTCTTTCCGCAATCGACGTTAAATGCCGACTTTTCTCGTCTAACGCGCCGTTCGAGTCCTCTAATTTTTGGATTAACGCCTCGTTCTTCTGCTTTAAGCGATACTCCTCTGTGCGATCAATAATTTGTCCTTGAACCCCATTCAAAAACGGAAAAATTCCGTGATCAGTCTTCGTCGCAAGAAAAGAATACATTTTTTTACCCTCCGAGTTAGTGACGTACAGCTCTGAAATTTTCATCTTCCCTTCGGAACGCAAAAGCTCAGTGATTCGGATAAGTGTCTCTTGGTCAACTCCCAGCGTGTTTAGGAGATAGGGCAGATTGGCTCCCTCAAAAGATTCAACCTGCGGAAATATTTCTCGAAAATTGTTGTTTACCCGGAGGATTCTGAGTCCTGGGTCACAGAAAAAAGTCGCAGTTACTGCGTTTTTAAAATTAAAGAAACTAAGGTCAAGTACAAATTCCTCTCGGAATATTCCTTCGCTAGATTTTTCCATTATTTCCATCCTCTATCATAAAATCCCAATTCGATATAATGGAGTCTTAGGTTGATCAATTTATTTTCAGTTTTCTGAGCAAGTCTGTCTTACATCTCTAATCTAATCGGCAATTGCACCAAGCCAATTGGAGGGACTACTACTTACAGCAACAATTGTACAACTACGTTTGAGGTGCGTTTAGGAAAAATCGTCAGTTAGGTTTGTAGAGGGGGTCATTGCGTCGCGGAGTTGTACCTTTAAAAACAGCGCATTCATCGCCTATAAATTTATATCTGGGAACATTTCAAGTATCTAACAATGTCGAGTTTCCGAGACCACTCGCGTCCAGGATGTCAACATTTGCCCAGTCGACTCCCATAAGTATGAAAAGTGATCCATTGAAGCTCTCGGCACGTGCTCATTTATCTCGCTCGACTTGCAGGAAATGCTTTTGAGATATAGATGTCATATGTTACAACCGCCGAAAGGGTAATCTGTAAGAACGCGTGAGAGCCTTATGAAATATCAGATAGATAGGTTCATAAACCAAGGTCTCTCGGGTCGCCCGCCTACGGGACCTCTCTCAAAAATGAGAGGTTATCTAAACAAAGACTTATTAAGAACGTCCAAATGATATTTTTCGCCACCTACGAATGCTTTCCGGACAAGAAAGAACAGGCTCAGTCATTTTTCGCAAACATGTCTGCCGATCAAATCGCCAACGAAGTACCAGCGAATGTAACTTTGCTGGCTCGGTACCATGATGTACCGAACGGGACTGGCATAACTATTTTGGAAACGGATGATCAGGAAGCGATGACCGCATGGACACTAGGTTGGGCTACGATGTGCCATTTTCCGATTATAAAGCCCATGCTCGACGATGATGCAGCGCGCACATTAATAAAAAAATTGGGAGTGGTGGCCGAATGATAGCTAAATCAGTTGTCTCGATGGTGGGATCGATCCATTAAATCGTAGATATTAAAGTGGGGCAGAGAAATTCGAGCGAACTGAACACAGAACCTAAAGCAGATCAACACCCCTTGTAATTCTTAGCGACACATTCACGGGCGAGCTGTCGTGCTTTGGAGATATCTGTGGGGGTCATTCTTTTTGCCACTATCGCTTTAATCTCGGATGCATTTCGGTTTCCTAATGACGCGGAGATGTCGAACCACATATGTGCATAGAGATTGTCTTGTACCACTCCCGCTCCCCTGTGATACATCACCCCAAGATAAAATTGCGCTTGAGCGCTCGCCTGTTCTGCCGCTAGTTGGTACCATTTTGCAGCGATGTTGTAATCCTGTAGAACGCCCTTTCCTTTGTGATACATCACCCCAAGACTAAATTGCGCATCGGCATTCGCCTGTTCCGCCGCACGGGTGTACCACTTCATAGCATTATTGTATTCCTGTGGAACGCCCTTTCCTTTGTCATACATCGTCCCAAGTTTTAATTGCGCACTAGCGTCCCCCCCTTCTGCAAGGGGCATCCATCTCAGCAATGCAGTTGGATAGTCGCCAGCTTGATAGGCAGTCAGACCTTTTTCAAAATCTCCGGCAAGGCTTGGCAATGTCAGCGAGAGGAGGATGAGTAGGAGTGGGAAGTTAAATTGCATCGACTAACTTCCTTTACCTAATCAGATTGAGAATAGCTGTCAGCACAACACTGATCACGAGACAGGTGACGATGGGAAAGAACAATGAGAAATCACCAAATTTGAACACAATATCACCTGGAAGCCTCCCCAAAGGTAAGTGTTTCACGCAGGGATAGAGTAAACCGCCCACGACCAAAACTACTCATGTGCCAATGAGAAGGTTTTGCATTCGAACGCCTGCGCTATTCGACTCACTTTCCTCTGAGCCACAGGACTCCGCGTTATGTTACAACCTAGCACGAAGTCATTCCATTTGATAATTTTTGCTGCGGCTGACTATATGCTGACTAAGTTGGATAATCGGCAAGCCAGTAGAAAAGAAAACTCTGAAAGAATTGAATGTACTGGAGGCGCGTACCGGAATCGAACCGATGTCCACGGATTTGCAATCCGCTGCATAACCACTCTGCCAACGCGCCCTAATGAAGGCCGCGAATACTACAACCCCGAGACCCGCGTGACAAGAACCTATCACACAAATAAAAAAGCCCGCGACTGGGGCGGGCTTTTTCGATCAGTAGCTAGTTATGGCTTCACTGTAGTCAAACCGAGGTTTGCCCAGTTCTGCATACCACCGCGGTACCACTTGATCTTGTGTGCTGGATAACCGAAATCAAGCAGTGCTTTGATGTTCGTTGGCGACTGCCCGCACCACATACCATTACAGTACATCACAAGCGTCTTAGCCTTACCAAACTTCCACAAACCATCGAATGAGGTTGCGCCGAACTGGCCTTCCATGATTTCACCAATTGAGAGAGGGTCAGCTCCCTTCGCTGTATTCAACTTAGTCCAGGGAACGTTTACAGCACCTGGGATTTGGCCGCGCTCAACCCAGTTCGGAGTTCGTGAATCGACCACCAGGACTGAATCATCACCTGCTGTCATTTTCTCGAGATAGTCGATCATTTCATTTTCACCGATTGTCTCTACACCGGGCGCTAGGCTGATTGGCTGGATACAAAATGGCGGACAAGGGCGTGACGTCTTTGCAAAAGATGCGATAACGTTATTTCCGTTGTCTTGGACACGCTGGATAGTGACCAACTTGCCTTTGTGCATTACTTGTGCTGTTGATTTACCCCCAAACGTAATATCAACCGGCTTATTTTCCGCATGTACTGCGAACGGAGCGATCGTCATGGCTGCTGCAACCAACGCTCCTGCGATAGTTTTTTGTATACCCATGTTCAATTTCCTCATCATTTTTATTTTCGAAGACGGTTATCCGTTAGAGCGATTCACCCTCGTCTGAGCAAGAGTCTTCTAACTCAGCATCGGTCGGACAAGGTTTGCCGTCCGCACAGGTTTCGGGCCCTTCAGCGATAGCCGAGGTCACCAGAGAAGGCAAAGGTAACATACCAAGACTAATCACAATGAAGAGGGCTTTCAGAAAACCGACACGCACAAGAGCACCTTTATATTTCCGTTCTATAGATATAACCCATCACTTATACTACGCCTCTCGATAGAAAAACCTAGGTTGTTAGGACTAAAGTCAAATACTCAACTGACTATAGACAAAAATATCAATTCGGAAAAATAATTAATATTGCTAGTCTTATAGCTATTAGAACTAAAAATCAGATAGTTGACTAATAGTTCTAATTCGCCTGACAGGGAAACCTCTCTTGCATCATTTGAACCAGGGCATCAGGGGCTTTCATCGAGAAGTCTGCGACTTGTGGCCAGAAATCCAAATACGCCTCAACCAAAACAAAATCTGCATCAGATCGCCAGGGTACTGTGAAGCAACCATCTTCACTCTGTGACCCCTTCCTCGCATCAACAATACCCAAAAGATAACCTAGTGCGATTTGAGATTGCTGCGACAGCGCATCATACAAATCCTGGGCGCTCATAAATGCGTAATTGTCGTGGTTTTCGGCCTGCGCAAAAGCTGACTCGGACTGCCAGACTGATGCGCAAAATATCAATGAGGCAGTTAACCGGATTAGCCTGTTATTGTTTTTCATCGAAATCCTCTACACTCATTCCACCCTTCAAAGGAAGTGATATGCGCCTCACTCAACAGCGAATCGCCGAAATTATGAATAAAGGCCGCTTCGGTGACCGTCTTAGCAGACGTGTTGACCTTGCGCTTTCTCTTCTCATCCTTGCCAACTTAATCGCTGTCTGTCTTGAGTCTGTTGACAGTATCGCGGTGGTATATGGACCGCAACTATTTGCATTCGAAATGGTCTCTGTCACCGTTTTCGCTGTTGAATACGCCTTACGTTTGTGGTCAGCCCCCATGAGGACTGACCTAAAAGGAGACTCCTCAACCTCCAAACGTTTAAACTATGTGTTTAGCTTAACGGGTATCGTTGACCTGCTTGCACTCCTGCCAAGTTTCTTGCAATGGCTAATACCTGGTGCAGATTTACGCTGGCTTCGAGTTTTGCGGATGGTTCGGTTATTGAAACTCAGTCACTACTCGTCAGCCCTGGAAGATCTTTTTTCGGCGATTTATGAAGAACGGAGAGCTTTTGGTGCCGCCCTGTACCTTCTCTGTATTGCGCTGTTCTTGGCAAGCGCTCTCATTTATGTAGCCGAAAATAAAGTTCAACCTGATGTGTTTTCTTCCATCCCAGAAACCATGTGGTGGGCGATCATCACACTCACGACTGTCGGCTATGGAGACGTGTCTCCGGTCACACCCCTCGGTAAACTCATTGGTGCTCTAACTGCGCTCATGGGCGTTTGCACAGTCGCACTACTAACTGGGATTGTCGGTAACGCCTTTGCCAATCAGTTACAAAAAAGAAAAGCGATTTTTGAGGCCGAAGTTGATCACGCGCTCGCTGATGGCGTTATTTCCTCCGATGAAGCTATTCACATTGATCGATTGCGACAGGAATTCAATCTATCAGAAGAACATGCGCGTGCTATAATCACATCCATGACAGAACGCCATAAAAAAGACAAACAGTAATAAACGTTCGTTTCTGAAAACAAATGTTTCTAATCCATAGGTAAATGGTTACTTAATTGCAAATGAAATTAAAAATTCGGGTATTTCAATCAATTAGCCGAATATTTCAGGTAAATTGACTCGAACACGATAACATAACAGCGCTTAACAGACTCTAAAGGTGTGCTTGTATCAGAAGCGTAATCTGTGGGAGATTATTGACGCTGAGATACTCGAGGAGTTGGAGCTAGAGGCATGAGGCCTGGAGCGACACTGAACCGGAGCCGTCCAACGATTTTTTGGTGCCGGTGCCCAGGAGTGATTCCCGTACACAGTACCAGTGCTTCAATGATTACGTGCAATTACTGGTGTTCACGGGATGTGAGTTCACAGTCAATACCGAAAAATGTTCTAGCCTTTGTGCACTCATTGGTGAAATTGCTAACTGTTATCAGTGCCCACTCCCTCTGCCCTCATTCCAAAAGCGTCATCTGCATGTGATGCACTAACAATATATTTCAATCTCTCTAAATAAATCATTTAACTGTCTTAAATAGGGGGTATGCATGGGCCAGTGGGGGTGCATAGGTGTGTTGTAGTTAAGGTGCTACACAGACGGGGTTTTAGTATGTTGATCGAGCCGGTGATGGTGAAATACACGAAACGTTGGATATGCAGAATAATTTACCAAAATTAATTCCTGCAAAGTAACCGATACTAACCTTATCGCATTAGTCTATCTAATAAATTTCTTAACCTAGGTCTCACTTCGCGGTTGGATTAAACAGGATGTTAGTTCGCCTTTGCCTTTAATGTTCACAACTTGCTTCTCAATGATAACTTTACCCTGATCTATAAGTTCCACTGTGTCCTCCGAGGTATGAATAAAGCCCGGTTTTCCTGAGGTTTGGAGTCTAGATGCAAGATTGACTGAGTCTCCCCAAATGTCAAAAGAGAATTTTGACTTCCCTATCACTCCAGATACTGCATCTCCTGAATGGATTCCTACTCTGATCTGAAGGGGATCCTCCAAGCCAAAGTCTTGGCTAGCAATCGTGTCTAAAAATTTAAATCCCACATCAACAAGGCTTTGAGCATGATCCTGTCGAGGACGAGGAAGACCGGACACTGCCATATAGGCGTCACCAATAGTCTTTATTTTTTCAATCCCGTGTTCTTCACAGATGGTGTCAAATTTGAAAAATATCTCGTTTAGCAAATCAACCACTTGTCGAGCAGACAACTTTTCGGCCAGTTGAGTAAAACCCACAATATCGGCAAACATTACGCTCACATCCGGGTTCTCTAAAGCAATCACACCATCGCCCTCTCGTAGGATATTGGCTAGGTCTCTGGGAATAATATTATGAAGGAGGCGTTCTGATTTAATACGTTCCTCGACCAAGTAATGCGAATACAGAGCCATAGGTAATCCCAGCATTAGTAGCGATCCAATGATGTTAGATATTGCGATAAGTTGTAATACCACCTCATCTGCCGCGACGATTGGCTGAGAATTTGAGTAAAAGAAAAACATAAACACGTAGAGAAAAATAAATGATAAAGCTAAGCAGGATTTAATCCAAATATTGATCGGTACTGCTATCAAAAGTATGGCTAAGTTGAGGTACCAAAGGTGGAAATAGCCATCCCAACCCAGTAGCGTTAAAAATGCTGTAGCTGAACCAATGCCGCCAAGACAGGCAATGAGGACTCCAAGCGCAGCTCTGCCCATGGTGTGTAGGAAAAAACCGATTCCGACAACTACCCCAAACGCCAATTCACTCAGTACGATTATCTTCCAATTTTCAATTGTATATATGATAAACGAATCACGGAGTATTAGACCAATTGCACCAGCTAAGAAACCCAACTGCATGGCCACGAAAGCTGGCCTCCAGCTATCCGGATAAGATGGTTTGGGTTTAAATATAAAGTCAATTACAAGCTTCATTACTAAGGTTTAATAGTGTTACCCGCGGGTAGAATCATCCAGAGGGAGTCTCGTTTATCGAAACTTCCCACTTCTGTATTATAAAAAATAACCAGACTCGTTGTAAGGATAACAAAATAAGGCAGTTACAGTCCTTGTGTAGAAATAAATTTTGCATCCTACGACTATTACCTTTCATCGGAAAAATTAAGGGAATTTGACGTGCTTGGGTTCCCTCTTTACTTCCACCTAGCAACATCGGGTTAAATTAAAAACGCTTAACCCATCCTTTGTCGTTGTTTACCAATATCCCAAAAATCTCCATTGATACATGCGTCTCACAAAAAATTAGTATCGCATGTTAAACAGATGTACTTTGGGACATCAATTTGTGCACTCATTCTTTGTATATACAATAACTATGGATACAAGAAGCGGCCGCATATCAATGAGTTAGACGTCAAGAAGTGGTGGTGATAGTGCCGGTGGCCTGTGACAGTTCAAACCCAAGACTCCAACAACAACCGATGTCTACAAAGATCTACTCAGGCTCTATGGTGGTAGACAATGAAATCTATGCGGCTGACCTAAGGTTATTTTGGATTTCCTCTGCACATTCACCCAAACTCTCTTTCAGCAAGCTGAGAGCGGTGCGAGCTTTAAAACGCTCATAGACATCCGCATCAGGGTGTAAAACAAGCCATAGACCAATTAGATGATAGAGTTTTAGCTTTGCATCCAAAGTCGGCTTGGACAAAGCAAACAAAGTTTGCTCTATGAGCTCGGTGTGAAGTTTAGCTTTATTCATGATGCGCCCTTATTCTGTACAAGTCAGGGGAAGCATACACCTTTTAAAACTAAATGCAAATCATTTGCATTTAGTATAAATGCTCTTATTGGCATTGACTGTGAACTCACACCCAGTGAACACTAGCACTTGAAGGTAATCATTGAAGCATTGGTGCTGTGCACAGGAATCACTTCTGGCCACCATCTAAGATGTTTCATTTAACATAACCAATTGAATTGCTTCACTTCACGTATCTGCATGGCGTTTGGTGTGAAACAAGATGAGAAACAAATATGCAACAAATCATGTGTTAATACGTGATGGTGTCTTCTATTATGTGAGGCGTGTGCCTCTGGATTTAGCTGAACATTACCGTGTGAAGAGACTATGTTTCAGCTTACGTACCAAGTCCTATAAATCAGGCATTCATGCATCAAAGTCTGTATCACTTGGAAAAATCAGGAGAATAAATTGACGGAATTAAACGCAGCGTCTAATCGAATGGTTTTGATAATTGATTGCAAAGTAAAAGATACAGAGGGATTTAAAACTTGGGCTAGAGATCGTGCAGCGAAGTACGTCTATGAGCTAAAAGAAGAAAATAGCATTAGTTATGAATGGCACATCTCCGAAGACGGAAGTGAAGCCACCCTCATAGAAGCCTTTACCGATAGTGATGCAATGATGATACGTTTAGGAAATCATGCTGCAAGTCCCCTAGCCTCTGAGGTTTTAGAGCTGATCGATATAACTGAAGTATTATGTTTAGGTAATGTAAAACCTAACGCGATAGAGACATTGAGTGCTTGGGGTGCTCGCTTTCGCTCTCATCACTCCGGATATAATAGAGAAATCGTAGCGCCCCGATAGAACAAATTCAGGCTAAGTTTTGACTAGCTGGACAGGACACACTGCACCCCAAGAGTGAAACATGGGGCAATATCATCTTAGGCGGTGGAATAGGTTATTTCGTTGATAGAGGTACAGGTGCGGCATGTGAGTATCCTCAATCACTTACGATCACCCTAGATAAAGCTGACTCTTAAAAGGCTTTATAAGGTATTGAGTGTTTGGTGCAAGCGAATGATGTCATAGCCCTGACCATAGCCTTGTCCTACACTCTGCAGCCTCCAACCACCTAACTGATCTATCATATCTGTCGGAGCACTCACAGCTCTTAACCGATCTCTGAATGCATGACGCATCCCATGGACTACACATTCTTTAGGTAGAAAGGTTTTCATCCACTTGTTCAGTGCGGCACTTGCTAGGTTCGCATTGGTGGAGATTCCATCAACATATTGAGGGAATAAAAACTCCCCTGTAACAGTATCTGAGAGCCTCTGAGAAGCCCATAGAGCGGCTCCAACCAACGGAATGATTCGTTCGCTTCCAGAAGTTTTTAATGGCCTCCAAGGATGTTTCCTAATGACAACATGTGGGACTTCATCATCTAGGTTTAAATCATTTATTGAGAGTCCTACGGCCTCTGCCAATCGCATACCAGTATCACTTATCAGCGCGGCCAACCAACGTAATAAATCATCTTGTTGTTTGCATCGCTGTTGAAGGAGTTTTATCTGATCAATGGTTAGTGAGTGACGCTTGGTATGATTCTCATCAGAGGGGATGTAGACCTTGGCAAAGGGATTATTTATCCCTAGTCCTTCTTCTTGGATACAGAGATTCACCACGGCTTTAACAATGGTGAGATTACGGGATACAGATGATCGTTTCAGACCCTTTGCAAACAACCAGTCTCTGAATTCACCAGCATCAATGGTTGTGTATTCGCCAAGGTCTTTATTACCCAGACATTGGATTTCGTACCCAACTGCACGATCTGTGTGGGTGAAGAATAATTTTCCACGACCTTTGCCTTTAGTTCGTTTGTACACATCACATGCATGGCTCAATGTGGAGCCCAGTTTGACCGTATTTTTATGTGTTTGCGATGAGTGATCTCTCAACAAATGACTACCGGGTACGTCTGTCTGTTTTAGGCGGAGATCAAGCCAATAATCATCTAAACGTGAAGACAGTCTCTCTGATGCACGAGAGGCTCTGTGCAGGGACTTTGTACGCAGACTCAGGATCACACGATCAGTGCGATAGAACGTCTGTAAATCGCTAGGAATGCGTCTCACAAAGTAATACACACCACGTTTGAGATAGGTGTATGGAACAGCTGAAAATGTTCTACCCATTGTTGTACCTACAACACTGTTGGACACGGTAAGTGCAGGCATATCAATGAGTTACATGTGAAGAAGTGGTGTTTATGGTGCCGGTGGCCAGACTCGAACTGGCACGAGGTTTCCCTCTCCGGATTTTAAGTCCGGTATGTCTACCAATTCCATCACACCGGCGTGTAATCCTCGACTTGGCGGGACGTGGATTATACAGCGTTCGCCTTAATTGAAAAGTAATCACAGAACGATTACGTTGAATACTCAAGTGACATCACAAATACGCAATTCACCGTTTAACTTCAGTTTCATAGGTAATACTGACTTTCAATTTCCGCTCAAGGAATGCACCCTGATTTTTGATGCGTTAACTGCTGACCCTTCAGTTACCAGAGACTATTTGAAAAGATAATCTGGTACATCCGTTTACATATAATCAGGCCAATTCTCATCAGACCAAGAGGCACGGGAGCGCCGGCATCGACATCTTCAAGCACCGAAAAATGCGGTTCGATAAAGTTTCCACGACGTGCTGTTGCTGTTGTTGCTGCCGCAAGTTGCAACGGTGTTGTAACCCAAAAACCTTGACCAATTCCAGAGATCACTGTCTCCCCGAGATACCATGACTCATTTCTAGCGGCGCGCTTCCAATCTCGACTTGGAAGAATTCCGGGTAGATCACCCTCAATATCACGACCTTGCCGACGTCCGAATCCAAAGTGCTTCATACCCTCCGACATTTGGTCAATCCCGAGTCGAACAGACATATCGTAAAAGTATGTATCGCATGACTCGATGATGGCCTTGTCCATATTAACCCGACCGTGGCCCCACTCCTTCCAGTCGCGATATTTGTGATCATTTCCTGGCAACTGAAAAAAGCCTCGGGAAAAATATTCAGATTTCCAGCTCACTGCACCATAGTGCAGACCAACCAGGCCAATCATCGGTTTGATCGTCGATCCTGGGGGATATTGTCCACGTAAAGCGCGGTTGAATAAAGGCGTATCGCGATCAACCTGAAGTGCCGAGTATTCAGCCTGGCTGATCCCACCAATGAATGAGTTCGCATCATAGGTCGGCGCACTAGCGAGTCCTAAAATGCCACCGTTCATCGGATCAATAGCGACGATCGCTCCGCGCTTATCTCCGAGGACGTCATACAGTTTGGCAGTCAACCCAATGTCCAGATGCAAAGGGATGTCTGCACCGGGTGTCGGGTCCTCGCGATCCACTGATCGCATGATCTGACCACGAGCGCTCGTTTCGACGCGCTCAACACCGACCTGGCCTAACAGCGTATCTTCATACGCTTTCTCGATTCCTAATTTACCAATGGTGTCTGTGCCGGCGTAGCGGCTTTCTTCAATACGTTTCAACTCATCGAGTGATAATCGCCCAACATATCCAAGACTATGCGCCGTCAAACCCCCAAACGGATAGTAGCGGGT
>CACBSE010000017.1 GCA_902541775.1 uncultured Litorivicinus sp.
ATCGCCATTTGCGTAGTTGCATACGATGAAATCAAATTTCTGCGATGAGATGGTGTCGACGAGATAATCTGTCACTTCAGGAGCACTCATTTCGGGCTGCAAATCATAAGTCGCAACTTTTGGAGAGGGAATGAGTTCGCGGTGCTCTCCACCTACGAGGGCTTCTCGGCCGCCACTAAAGAAAAAGGTGACATGGGCATATTTCTCTGTTTCTGCGATTCGTAGTTGCGATAATCCAGCATTTGAGACAACGTCGCCAAGCGTGTTAGTCAGTGTTTCTGGGGGGAAGGCGACGCGTACGCCGAGATCGTCTGCATACTGTGTCAGTGTCGAAACAGAGACTTCTTGAATCCAGCTTGGTCGACTGAGCTCGGGAAGCGAATGCGTCGTAAGCGTTTTGGTTATTTGTCTCGCTCGATCGGCTCTGAAGTTCATCACAATAACGACATCCTCAGGCCGCATTTCCCAGGATTCACCGAGGCGTGTCGCCTTCAGAAATTCATCTGTCTCGCCTCGTTGGTAGGCTTGTTGCAGGCCTTCAACTGCCGTTCCTGCTGAAAACTCAGCCTGGCTTTTTGTGATCAGATTGAATGCGCTCTGGATGCGGTCCCAATTATTGTCACGGTCCATTGCATAGTAACGGCCGCAAAGGCTTGACAGTTTATAATTCGTGTACACCGTTTCCAGCCGTTGGAACCGAACCAGCGAAGATTCCGCTGACTGTGGGGGCATATCCCGACCATCCAAAAAGGCATGCAGTCGTGTCATCGGAACACTCAATGAGTCTGCTAAACCAATCATTGCTTCAATATGATCTTCGTGACTATGAACACCACCTGGGCTTAACAAGCCGAGAATATGAAGAGTGCCTTCTTGAGCCTTGGCTTGACGACATGCACTGACAAGCACTTCGTTTGTTTCGAAGTCGCCCTCATCGATTGCTTTACTAATCCGAGTTAAATCTTGATAAACAATGCGGCCAGTCCCGAGGTTCATGTGACCGACTTCAGAGTTGCCCATTTGACCTTTTGGCAAACCAACTGCTTCACCCGATGTTTCCAAATACGCGCTTGGAGCGTTTTGAGCCAAACGATCAAATGTTGGTGTGCTTGCATGGCAGATGGCATTGTCATCCGCAACTTCGCGGATCCCAAATCCATCTAAAATTAACAGTACAACGGGTTTAGGTCGCATTTAATAGTCCAGAATTGATCGAATATAACGGATCTAGGCATGGATCTGATGAGGGACCCGTGACTTCGCCAGAGACATCATTATACTCGACGTCTTAATTTGGATCACGGTCTCTCGTCATTTATGCAGGAATTTATCGGATTTGCTCAGGAAAACTGGGTGCTTATGGTGTTGTGGGTGTCTGCGGCTGGAACTCTTTACTACACGGAAACTAAAAAAGCGGGTAAGTCAGTGAATACAACTGAAGCGACTCGGATGATTAATCGCGAAAACGCGTTGATTCTTGATATTCGTGAACAAAAAGAGTTTACCCAGGGGCATATTGCTGGGGCATACAATCTCCCGGCGAGCGTATTTGACAAAAAAGTATCTGAGATAGACCGTCATAAGGCACATCCGGTGGTCGTTGTTTGTAAAATGGGAAGTTCAGCAGGATCTATTGCGAAAACGTTAAAGAAACGAGGGTTCGAAAACGTTGTTCGGCTGGCCGGTGGTATGTCTGAATGGACAGCCGCATCACTGCCCACCAAAAAGGGGAAGTCATCTTGAGCGAAGTCATCTTGAGCAAGGTGGTGATATATACCACTGGAATCTGCCCATTTTGCATCATGGCAAAACGGATTTTTGATGATATGAAAGTCCCATATGAGGAGATTCGTGTTGATAAACAACTGGAAAAGCGTGAGGAAATGACGAAAATCACCAACCGGCATACTGTGCCTCAGGTATTTATAGCTGATCACCATGTTGGTGGCTGTGATGATATGCAGGACGCACTTCGTTCGGGACAACTTAATATATGGTTAAAAGAAGCAGGTATTCATGTCTGAAGAAGTTGCGCAGAATTTTTCGATTGCTCGTGTTTACACAAAAGATTTGTCGCTTGAATCGCCAAAAGCGCCTCAAATCTTCGAAAAACAGTGGAATCCGAAGCTTGGACTTGAGGTGGATGTCACCAACGAAAAACTGGGTGACACGTTGTATGAGGTAGTTTTGAAGCTCGGCGTGACTGTGAAGACTGATGACGAAGTTGCATTCTTGATTGAGATTCAACAAGCGGGGATTTTTGTATTACAAGGGTTTGATGAAGCGACAGTCGAACACGTTTTGGGCGCAATGTGCCCCAACATTTTGTTCCCGTATGCACGCGAGACGATCGATTCATTGGCCGTGAAAGCGACATTCCCGGCGCCGATGCTTGCACCCATAAACTTTGATGCGCTCTTGGAGCAGCGCAAGCAACAAACAACGAATTAATCTTCGGCGATATATGCCTCCGCGAACCCAAGCTCTTTGAGTTTGCGGGTGAGGGTGTTTCGACCCCAGCCTAGTTTTTCGGCTGCCTCTTTCTTACGGCCGGCAGTATCTGTCAGCGCAACCTCGATCAGGGTCCTCTCGAACTCTTCAGTTAACTTGTCGATCACCTCACCCTCATGAGATTTAATTAAGCTCGCGGCGCGTTCGCGAAGAAGACCTGTCCACGTTAACGTCGATCGATGAGTTATTTCTGTCGGTGATGTCACTTCAGGTGGTAGATCTTGCGCTTGGATTTGTGGATTTGGTGCCATCACTGATAGCCAGCGACACATGTTTTCGAGCTGGCGAACATTGCCGGGCCAACTAAATTCTGCGAGTGCGCGCTTTGCATCCTCGCCGAGATGTTTGGATTCGGTATTAATTTCCCGCGCAGCGAGTGCTAAGAAGTGTTCAGCGAGTGCTGGAATATCCTCTCTGCGATCTCTTAGTGCGGGTAATTGAATTCGGATCACATTTAGCCTATGGAATAAATCCTCGCGAAATAGGCCCTCTTTGACGCGTTCTTCCAAATTCTGGTGGGTCGCGGCAATGATTCGTACATTCACTTTCACCGGAGATGTGCCCCCGACACGATAGAACCCATTATCTGCAAGGACGCGCAATAAGCGTGTCTGCGTCTCGAATGGCATATCTCCGATTTCATCGAGGAAGAGTGTTCCGCCGTTTGCTTGTTCAAAGCGCCCGGTGCGAGCACCGGTTGCACCAGTAAATGAACCTTTTTCGTGACCGAATAGTTCGGATTCAACTAAGTCCTTCGGAATGGCTGCCATGTTCAACGCAATAAATGGTCCACCTTTTCGTGGTGAATTCGCATGGACAGCTTTGGCCACCAATTCTTTTCCCGTACCTGATTCTCCATTGATCAATACTGTGATTTCGGCTTGAGCGAGTCGTCCGATTGCTCTGAACACATCCTGCATTGCCGGTGCCTCCCCCAACATAAGTGGTTGTGTTTCGTTAGAATCGGCCTCAGTCGGTAGAGTCGGCTCATGATGACGCTCTAGAGCCCGTTTAACCAATAAAATAGCGTCATCGACATCAAAAGGTTTGGGAAGATACTCGAAGGCCCCGCGGCTGTAAGAGGCGACCGCACTGTCTAAATCCGAGTGAGCGGTCATTACGATGACTGGAAGCCTGGGAGAGACAGTGTGAAGGTGCTCAAGAAGTGAAAAGCCATCTTCTCCAGGCATGCGGATATCTGTCATCACGACGGTTGGAGTGTTTATTTCGAGTGCTTTTCGTGCGGCCTTCGCTGAGTCAAAAACTGAATGTTTATAACCAGCATTCTGAAGTGCTTTTTCAAGAACCCAGCGTATAGAGCGGTCATCATCAACCACCCAAACAGTAGGTGAACTCATGGCATATCTCCTAGTGGCAACATTACATCTATGGCGGTATGTCCCGGTTCAGATTCCACTTCAATCCATCCGCGATGCCGCGAGATAATGGTTTGTGTGATGGATAACCCGAGTCCGGAGCCTTGGGCTCGGCCGGATACCATGGGAAAGAAAATTCTTTCTTTCAGATCCTCCGGAATACCGGGCCCGTTGTCCTCTATCCGCACTCGCAGCATTGTGTGTGCACCTTTCGATCCAGGAAGTGCACGCCGAACGGCCCGCGTGCTGAATTTGACCCACGGCAATGAGGTATCAGATTCAGTGACCGCTTCTAAGGCGTTCTTCGTGATGTTTAAAATGGCTTGATAGAGTTGCTGTGCGCTTCCTATGGTCTCTGGTAGCGACGGATCGTAATCTCGTTGGAAGTCTATTTTACCGCCTGCTTGTGCGCTGAGCAGGGACCTGCACTGCTCCAATAATCTGTGAATATTAATCGACTGGTTTACTTGTTTAATATTGGGACCTACTAAGTTGTCGACTAAACTAGTAAGCCGGTCTGTCTCGGTAATTATAATTTCAAGGTAGTCTTGATAGACCGATGCATCAGCTTCTTTCGAGAGTAACTGAGCAGCTCCCTTAATTCCGCCCAGCGGATTTTTAATTTCATGCGCTAGACCTCGCAGTAATTGTTTTGAGCTTTGCTCGTCCTTTGAATACCTTGCTTCACGTGCGATTTTTAGTATTTGCTCTACTTCAGCTAATTCAACTAAAATTGATCCGTGGACATCGAAGGAATGCTCTAATTTACTAAAAGAGGCATCTGTCGTCGACATAGATCGTCCTGCACCAAGTTGCAATTCCCGGTAGGTAAAGTTATGCCCCAGTTTGACGCAATCAACGAGCGAGTCATTGACCTCACTCGCTTGTGGACAGGCCATAAAATCTGACAATTCGCGATTCTTCAAATATTTCCAATTAGTCGACACGATTCTGCACGCTGATTCGTTAGCCCAACAGATTTTTCCGCTAGCGTCCAATACCATTATTCCGTTGTTTAACGAGTTAAGAAGTGCCAGATACATTGTGTTGTAATGACGGAGACTGGCGCCTCCGTCATTGCCTTTAAACGCTGTAATACATGCCGAATTCGACTGGATGTGTAGTCATGTTCAATCGTTCAACTTCTTCGCGCTTCAGCTCCATGTATCCATCGATCATATCATCGGTAAAAACACCGCCAGCTGTCAGAAACGTCCTATCTGCATCAAGTGCATCCAAAGCTTGTTCGAGGCTAGAGGCGACTGTTGGGATAGCGAGGGCTTCTTCTTCTGGAAGGTCGTATAGATCTTTACTTGCGGCTTCACCTGGATCGATCTTGTTCTGTATCCCATCAAGACCAGCCATTAACATCGCGGAAAACGCCAGATATGGATTCGCTGTTGGGTCGGGGAAGCGGACTTCGATACGACGGCCTTTGGCACTTGAAACGTATGGAATACGGATTGATGCAGACCGGTTGCGTGCTGAATAAGCAAGCATCACGGGCGCTTCGAACCCAGGGACTAAGCGTTTGTATGAGTTAGTCGATGCGTTTGCAAAAGCATTAATGGCTCGCGCATGTTTGATAATGCCGCCGATGTAATAAAGAGCCTCATCAGACAGACCGGCATAACCATTTCCTGCAAATAAGTTCTCGCCGTTTTTCCAGATGGACTGGTGGCAGTGCATACCCGATCCATTATCGCCCACCAATGGCTTGGGCATAAACGTTGCGGTCTTGCCGTAGGCATGAGCAACATTATGCACAACGTACTTAAGTATCTGAACTTCATCGGCCTTATTCACGAGAGTGTTAAACTTCACTCCAATCTCGTTTTGACAGGCGGTCGCAACTTCATGATGGTGAACCTCTACCTGTAGGCCCATTGCTCCCAGGGTTTCGCACATGGCAGTTCTTAGATCCATTGCAGAGTCGATTGGAGGAACAGGGAAATAACCGCCCTTGACACCTGGTCGGTGTGCCATGTTGCCACCTTCGAACTCAGCGCTACTTGCCCAAGCCGCTTCTTCGGCATCGATTTTATACATCGCCCCAGACATCTCGGCCTTCCACTGCACGTTATCGAACACAAAAAATTCAGGTTCTGGTCCGAAGAAGGATGCATCACCGATTCCGGTGGATTTCAGATACTCTTCAGCGCGAAGAGCCACTGACCGAGGATCGCGCTCATACCCCTGCATAGTACTTGGTTCAACGATGTTGCATCTCAGGTTCACGGTTACTTCTTCAGTAAACGGATCAACGACTGCGGTTGCATCATCGGGCATCAAGATCATGTCTGACTCGTTAATACCCTTCCAACCTGCTATTGAGGAACCATCGAACATTGCACCTTCGGCAAAAAACTCGCCGTCTACTTTCGAGGCTGGAAAAGTTACGTGTTGCTCTTTTCCACGTGGGTCTGTGAAGCGAAGGTCCACCCAACGCGCTTCATTATCGGCAATTAATTTCAAGGTGTTTTCAGACATTTTTTACTCCGTATGTCGAACTCATAATCTCAACTAATTTAAGTTGAACGCACAAGCACACAAAGCAATCGCTATGCCGTTTTGATGAATGCTTGGGTTCCAAGCAAATGCAGGTACTATTATGGTGCAATTAGTCACAATTTTGCACTGATATTGTGCGTTTTTGCAATATTATCGCACAATAGTAGTGCAATCTAGCCGAGTGCAAAAAAACACACAGCTGTCATCAAGTGTCCGTTATACTCCCGCGCGCTCGGAGGACTTTATGATTGAACGGATCCGTAACGTAGCGATTATTGCGCACGTTGACCATGGGAAAACCACACTCGTTGATAAGCTACTTGCCGCTTCTGGCACCCTCGACCGAAAAGAAATTGAAAATGAACGCGTGATGGATTCGAATGACCAGGAAAAAGAGCGTGGGATTACAATCCTTGCGAAGAATACTGGTCTCAAGTGGAATGGCTTTCGGATTAACGTCGTAGATACGCCCGGTCATGCCGATTTTGGCGGTGAGGTTGAACGTATATTGTCGATGGTCGATGCGGTGCTGTTGGTCGTTGATGCAGCTGAAGGCCCTATGCCGCAGACGCGGTTTGTGACTCAAAAAGCCTTTAACCAGGGTCTGAAACCAATTGTTATCGCCAACAAAGTAGATAAGGTCGGTGCAGATCCGCACGGTGCAATTGATAAAGTATTTGATCTATTTGATCAGCTCGGTGCCACGGATGACCAACTTGATTTCCCGGTAGTGTATTGCTCAGCCATTAATGGTCTGTCGGGTCCAGAGCCAGACCAACTTACTGAAAGCATGGAGCCGATTCTTCAGGCCATAGTGGACCATTGCCCGGCCCCCGAGGTCGATCTTGACGGACCACTTCAGCTCCAAATTTCCGCGCTGGATTACAATTCATTTCAGGGTGTCATTGGCGTTGGCCGGATTCGTCGTGGTCAGTTGAAGCGGAATCAACGGGTGACGGTAGTTGACCGTGATGGCAGTGCTCGCAACGGAAAAGTCCTTCAGCTTCTCGGATATTTGGGCCTTGAACGGATTGAGCAACCATCTGCCACAGCGGGTGACATCGTTTGCATCGTTGGTTTGGGTCCGCTATCTATTTCAGACACGATTTGTTCGGTTGAATCGCCGGAAGGGTTAACTCCCCTGACTGTTGACGAGCCAACGGTAAGCATGACCTTTCAGGTGAATGATAGCCCGTTTGCCGGAAAAGATGGTAAATACGTCACTTCAAGAAACATTAAAGATCGTTTAGACCGCGAATTAGTTCACAATGTTGCGCTCCGGGTTGAACAGGGGGATTCGCCAGATAAGTTTATCGTTTCTGGTCGCGGCGAACTTCACTTGTCCGTCTTAATAGAATCGATGCGACGCGAGGGATTCGAGCTTGGCGTCTCTCGACCCGAGGTGATTGTTCGTGAGGTGGACGGCGTAAAAGAAGAACCTTATGAATATGTCGTAATCGATATCGAAGACCAGCATCAAGGCGCTGTGATGGAGGAGATGGGCATCCGCAAGGGCGAAATGAAGAACATAGCGCCAGATGGCAAGGGTCGTCTGCGCCTTGATTACATCATTGCCGCTCGTGGACTGATTGGCTTCCGGTCTCAGTTTCTCACGATGACTTCTGGAACTGGCATCATGAGTCACGTGTTTGATCATTACGGGCCTGTGAAGCCGGGCGATTTGGGGAATCGGATTAATGGAGTCTTAGTTTCGATGACCGATGGTCCGACCACGGCGTACTCACTTTATAACCTTCAGGACCGCGGTCGCCTCATGATTGGTCCTGGAGTGGATGTTTATGAGGGAATGCTGCTTGGCATTCATACACGCGACAACGACCTTCCAGTTAACCCTATTAAAGGCAAGCAACTCACCAATATTCGAGCAGCAGGGACTGACGAGAACCTCATTCTCACATCACCAATTCGGATGACGCTTGAGTCTGCACTCGAATTCATTGATGATGATGAGCTTGTTGAAGTCACACCAAACCATATTCGACTTCGTAAAAAATTATTGAAAGCGTCGGACCGCAAACGAGCGGGACGATCGAAGGCGGCAAGCTAGGAGTGCATGCCGCCCCTAAAGGGGGCGTATGCACAGACTGTATCCTGATCTCAAACCATATCGCGAGAAGATGTTGACCACGTCTGACGGTCGACATCGCCTGTGGGTCGGGTGCTTTGGTAATCCCAACGGTCTCCCCGTCATTTGTTTACACGGTGGTCCAGGATCTGGAACATCACCATTGATGCCCCGATTTTTTAGTCCCGAAATGTTTAATGTGTTGTGTTTTGATCAACGAGGGTGCGGGCGTTCTGAGTCCAAAGACTTATTTTCGACAAACACCACCAATCATTTGCTGTTAGATCTCGATTTGATAACTGCCCATTTCGACGTTGCTCGATACGTCTTATTCGGCGGGTCTTGGGGTGCAACACTTGCTCTTCTATATGCGATGGAACGCCCTAAGAATTGTCTTGGCCTGATTTTGCGAGGGGTTTTTCTGAATACCCTTGATAACCTGAATTGGTTATATGGTGGTGGAGCGGCAACACTTTACCCCGCTGCTTGGGCGGACTTTATTGCTCCCATCGGTGATCAGGATCCAACGCTTCGAACGGTGTTCAAGGCTTATCAACGACTACTCCATGCCAACGACGAATTTACTCAGCTGCAAGCAGCGCGAGCCTGGAATTTATGGGAGCACCGATTATCAACTTGCGACCCAAGGGGAACCCAAACAAGTCAAAGATCTCTTCGTTGTGAACTCACCACTGCTCAGGTCGAGCACCATTACCTCAGCCACAGTTGTTTTCTATCTGAGTCCATTTTTCAATCAAAACATGATGAGCTCGATTCGACTCCGATGTGGTTACTACATGGTGCCAATGATCACGTCTGTCCGGTCAGTAATGCCCACGATCTTAAGGCGCTCTACCCGAATCTGAACCTTCAGATTCTTGATCGAGCGGGGCACTGCGCTTTCGGCCCTGAAATGGCTGAGGGGCTTTGTCAGGCGACGCGGGATATGGCTGCACTGTACGGTCACGCATGATTAAGCCAACGGCGGTTTTGGGGGTCCCTCGTTTGAGTTCTCTCCTTCCGGCGGCTCAGGCTTATCAAGCTCTTCGATGATTGGTGAATCAGTCTCATCGGTTATCACTGGTGCATACAGATCGAACTCATCGGTTTCGTCATCCTTTCGATCATCTTCGGTTACTTCATTCGTGATTGTGGCAACGGACGGTGATCCACTTGGTTCAACTGGATCATCGTCGACATCGTTATCTATTTTTGACTTCGGCTGCCCAAGAAAGCGTGAACCAATTAAACCCACTTCGAACAGTAGCCACATCGGTACTGCAAGTAATGTCTGGCTTATAACGTCTGGGGGTGTAACCAACATACCAACGACAAAGCAACCAATAAATACATAGGGGCGTTTACTTTTCAGCGATTCGGGTGAAGCGATTCCTGCTTTAATGAGCAACATCGTTGCAACAGGGATTTCAAAGGCAAGCCCAAATGCAAGGAACAACTTCAGCACGAAGGAAAGATAGGCATCGATGTCGGTCATCACCGTCACGCCGGTTGGCCCGATTGTAGTGAAGAACCCGAATACCAGCGGGAACACTGCAAAGTACGCGAAGGCCATCCCGGCATAAAACAAAATGATGCTGGAGATGAGCAGCGGCCCAGCTAGTTTCTTTTCGTTATCATAAAGACCTGGCGCAATGAATCCCCACAGCTGGTAAAGAATCATTGGGGCTCCACAATAGACACTGAGGTAAAACGCAAGTTTGAATGGTGCGAGAAACGGCGATGCAACCTGCGTTGCAATCATCGAGGCGCCTTCCGGTAACAGTGATTGCAACGGATCCGCGAGATAAGCGTAAAGATCATTCGCAAACGCGATAAAGCCTAAAAAGAAGAGGAGAATTACGACTAAGATCCGAATGAGCCGGTCTCGTAGTTCAATGAGGTGGACGATCAGGGGCTGATCATTCAGGCTTGGATCGCTCATTCTTCTCTGCTTGCGTAGTATTACTCGTCTGGCTGAGGCCCAAAGGGTCCTCCCCAGCAATATCTTCCATTTTTAGTCCGCCGCCGCGCTCTTCCAACTGGCGCTTCAGGTCCTCGAGCTCCAACTCGCGATTGATATCTTTTTGAATGGATTGAACTTGTCCACGAAGCCGTTTAACCCACAGCCCGAGTGTGCGGGCAAGCCGAGGTAAACGCTCTGGACCAACAACAACGAGGCCAAGGATTGCGACAAGCAACAGCTCTGTCGCACCGATATCGAACACTTAGACTTTCTCTTTTTGTTCGGTCTGTTGTGTTTCAGCTGATTCGTTTTGTTGGACGGTACTTTCGGCTGTTGTATCCGTAGCGCCTTCAGCATCCTTGTCTTCTGACTTATCGGTTACCGATGCTCGGAAACCCTTCACTGCACTTCCGAGGTCGGTGCCGAGTGATTTCAATTTTTTAGTACCGAAGATCATGATCACGATGGCCAAGATAATCAGTAACTGCCAAATGCTGATGCCACCAACTCCCATAACGGACTCCTATTGTCTTATGTGTTGTTAATTAAAGCCGGTAAACGGGCCGCCCCCGAGAACATGATAGTGCATGTGATACACCTCCTGATGGCCTCCGGGACCCGTATTCAACACCGTTCTGAATCCCGAATCCAGTCCTTGTTCATTTGCAATCTGCGGAATCTTAAGCTGAATTCGTCCTAACAAGCCTTCATCAGACTGTGTCGTATCAAATAAATTTTCAATATGTCGACGCGGAATGACTAAAAAATGTACCGGGGCTTTCGGATTAACATCCCGAAATGCCAAGCAGTCATTATCTTTGTAAATGATATCGGCGGGTATTTCACCGTCACGAATTTTACAAAATAGGCAATCAATCATGTTAATTCTCTCGATTTGCCTTCTCGACGAGACCACTGACACCTAAACGTCGTTCTAGTTCCGCCAAAACCGCACTCGGTGGCTCTTCCAGGTGAGAGAGTAACACCAATGTATGAAACCATAGGTCGGCAACTTCATGGATCACATCCTCGTTATTTTCAGATCTGGCCGCATCTTTGGCCGCCATCACAACTTCAGTCGCCTCTTCACCGACTTTCCTTAAGATGTGGTCGAGGCCCTTATGATGCAACTTTGACACGTATGATTTTTCTGGATCACCAAAGCGCCGCTCTGCGAGCATGTCTTCCAAAACCTCGATTACCGTCATGTGTCGCCTCCATACAAAGTCTTTGGATCAACTTCCACTGGTTCAACAGCCTCCCATTCACCAGTACTTTCGGATGACCACGAAAAACAAGATCGACGTCCAGTATGACAGGCGGCGCCAGTCTGCAGGATACCTAAAAGCACGGTATCTTTATCACAATCGATCCGAATGTCGACTAATTGTTGTGTTTGACCAGAAGATTCACCCTTGCGCCACAGCTTTCCACGCGAGCGTGAATAGTAGACGACCTGACCCTGGTGTAGAGTCTCATTGAGTGCTTCTCGGTCCATCCAGGCGACCATCAAGACCTCTTTTGATTGCTGGTCTTGAGCAACTGCACACACAAGCCCATCAGCGTTGAAATTTACCGCATCAAGTAATTGCCGTCTTGTATTCTCATCCTTGATCTTGATCATCAGCGTCTCACCAAAAGCACAAGTGATAGCACGGCAATAGCAAACGGCCAATGCCCTGTAAGCCAATTATGTTCTGCAATCAATGCCGCCGCAGCAACGATTAAACCACTTCCTCCAAGAACTGTACTCATGTATCCCGTGAGTCTCCGCTTTTTCATCTCTTGACCAAGAAGTTGCAGCGCATTTGCTTGCTCAAGTTGAATCAGTTCTAGCCGTTCTAGCCGTTCAGGGGCGGACAGTAACGTATTGGTTAATGCTGGGAACTGAACTGCCCAACGGGAGATATTGCGTTTGGTGTAATCAAAAATACCTTTCGGACCAAGACGCTCTTTAACCCAACGATCAAGAAATGGCTTTCCGGCATTCCAAAGGTCTAGTTCTGGATACAGCTCTCGACCAAGCCCTTCGATGTTGAGCAATGTTTTTTGAAGCAAGACCAATTGTGGCTGTACTTCCATTTGAAAACGCCGTGCGACTTCGAATAACTGGATGAGCAGGACGCCAAAACTAATTTCACCGAGCGGTTTTTGAAAAATCGGTTCACAAACTGTGCGGATTGCACTTTCGAATTCACCGATGTTGGTATTTTTAGGTACCCAGCCTGATTCTACGTGTAATTCGGCGACAGCCCGGTAGTCTCGATCAAAGAAAGCAATTAAATTTTGTGCGAGATAGGCTTGCGATTCAGGATCAAGGGTGCCGACGATGCCGAAGTCGATCGCTTTATAAACTGGGTTTTCTGGATCTGAAATATCAACAAACACATTTCCTGGGTGCATGTCTGCGTGAAAGAAGCTGTGATCAAATACTTGGGTAAAGAAGATTTCAACTCCACTTTCGGCCAGCTTCTCCATGTTGACCTTTTTCTCATTAAAAATGTCCACGCGAGAGATTGGTATACCGTAAATCCGCTCTTCGACCATCACATTTCGGCGCGTATAGTCCCAGTAGATTTCGGGCACATAACAGATCGGTGAATTGGTGAAATTGCGACGGATTAATGCAGCATTCGCCGCTTCACGCATTAAATCCAACTCATCCAAGATGGTCATGCGATAGTCAGATACAACCTGTACTAGCTTTAGCCGCTTTCCATCAACAAAGTTTTTCTCAACAAACTTGGCAATAGTCATCATCAGGTTCAGATCCTCTTCGATGACTTTCTCGATTCCAGGTCGAATCACTTTTACAATGACTTGTTCGCCGGTCTTGAGACGAGCGGCATGGACCTGCGCAACTGAAGCAGACGCCATGACATCTGATGAAAACTCACTGAAGACCTCATCCACCGAGCGACCTAATTCTGATTCTATAATGGATTTTGCGACTTCACCTGAAAACGGTTTGACACGATCTTGAAGTTCGGCCAATGGTCCCGCGATATCCGGAGGTAACAAATCACGCCTGGTCGATAGCATTTGTCCGAATTTTACAAAGATAGGTCCAAGGGATTGAAGTGCATCACGCAAACGCTCGCCACGACCTCGCTTTTTGCGAATTGAGGGGATGCACCAAGCGATGGCTTTCAATAGTTTCCGTTTAGGCTGAGGGAGTAGCTCATCAATCCGCTCAGAAAATAAAACACGAACAATTTTAAGAAGACGGATTGAACTACCCATCACCGGCCTCCAATCTTTTTATCCGTGCCTCCAGGCGGTCGATTTGGCGATTCAGTGATGTGATATGCGCTTCTGTTTCAGAAAATGCGTTTTCTGTCACGAGTGTGTTTTGTTCTGAGTGTAAGAACTCTCGAGTCTGGCGCCTCATCGAATCGCGACTTGTTATCCACTGTGACCGAGCAGTACGCAGAGTTTGGATCAGCATGCCGGCGGGTAGGGGTCCGAGCGCTTTCGTGATGGCATCCTCCCAATCCAGATCCATTGCCTGAAACGTTCTCTGCATGGTCTGTAGAACGCCGACGCTACCACGGATATCGAGCCCCTCAAATATGAGAGGCGCATTGGGTTGGGTGAGCGACCGCGCCGTCTCAACGAGACTCCCTAAGGTGCCAGACAGCTCAACATCGGCAGTTTCTTGAGACTCTGTTGCAAGCCACCAACGATCTTCGCCACAGATAATCCATACATCTAGATCGAGATCAGTAACACGAAGCTTCAACACTTTGCCATTCATTGGGGCAAGCTGTTCAGGCTGAATATCAGCCGCGTGCATACCCGCGCTGATCGCCAGTTCTGATGCGGTAACTAATCCGGCCAGCATCAGACGCGGAATCACGTTTTCACTCCCGTATGGATTGCCACGATCCCGCCAGTTAGATTTTGGTACACGACAGATTCAAATCCTGCTGAACGAAGCATGTCTGCGAGTGTGTCCTGATCAGGGTGTTTACGGATCGATTCAGCCAGGTACTGATAGGCCTCTTTGTCCTGTGCCACTAGCTGACCCATTGCTGGTAGTACAGAAAAGCTATACACGTCATAGATTTGTGAGAGGGACGCTGATACTGGCTTCGAGAACTCAAGCACGAGGGCCTTACCGCCTCGTTTAAGTACTCGATGCATTTCTTTTAGGGCAGCTTCCTTGTTGGTCACGTTTCGGAGGCCGAAGCCAATTGTGACTCGATGAAACGACTCTGAAGGATAGGGCAGGGTTTCCGCATCGCACTGACACCAGCTGAGTCCTTTTAACTCACCATGATCGATACAGCGATCACGGCCAACCCGGAGCATTTGATCGTTAATATCACCTAGAACGACATGGCCATCTGAGCCCGCCCGACGCGACATCGCACGAGCAAGATCACCGGTACCTGAAGCTAAATCGAGAATTTGCATTCCTGGACGGATGGCGATGGTTTCGATTGCAACCCGCTTCCATAAACGATGAAGGCCAGCTGACATTAAATCGTTCATCAGATCATAGCGACGAGCCACGCTATTGAAGACTTCCCGTACTCGATGGGT
This sequence comes from uncultured Litorivicinus sp., assembly GCA_902541775.1. Taxonomy (GTDB): domain Bacteria; phylum Pseudomonadota; class Gammaproteobacteria; order Pseudomonadales; family Litorivicinaceae; genus HIMB30. The sequence continues at coordinate 14,996 of CACBSE010000017.1, forward strand.
TTTTTCCTCAACAGGGACTTTCTTGAACCCGAAATGCGTTGTCTCTTTCATGTGGCCTCAGAGGATGTACTGCGACAAATCTTCATCTCGGCTGACTTCAGACAATCGAGATTCAACATAGCTACGATCAATTGTGACTGTTTCGGGACCGGTTTGGCCAGTTTGAAACAGTAAGTCTTCCAAGACTCTTTCAACGAGCGTGTGTAACCGGCGTGCACCAATATTCTCAGTTTTATCGTTGACGACGGCAGCGATTTCAGCAAGCGCCTCAATACCGCTTTTGGTAAATTCGATGGCGATGCCATCAGTCCTCAAAAGTGCCTGATATTGCGTGACCAATGAGTGATCGGGCTCTGTGAGAATTCGGGCAAAATCGGAAGGTTTGAGTGCATCAAGTTCGACTCGTATCGGTAAACGACCTTGTAATTCTGGGACCAGATCTGACGGTTTAGACAGGTGAAATGCGCCGGAAGCAATGAAGAGGATGTGATCCGTTTTCACAGAACCAAATTTGGTTTGCACCGTGCTTCCCTCGATTAACGGTAGCAGATCACGTTGAACTCCCTCGCGGCTTACATCTGCACCTTGCGCGTTCTCACGGCGACATACCTTATCGATTTCATCCAAAAAAACGATGCCACGACTTTCGACATAATCGATTGCCGTCAGTTTGACGTCATCATCGGAGATTAAACGGGCGGCTTCTTCATCGACCAGAACCTTATATGCATCGCCAATCGGCAATTTGCGCTTTTTCTTTTTGTCCTGCCCGAATTTAGAGAACATATCTTGGAGCTGGCTCGCCATCTCTTCCATGCCAGGGGGCGTCATGATGTCCACACCGACTCCGCCGGCTTTGACATCAATCTCGACTTCTTTGTCGTCGAGGTCGCCCTCCCGGAGCTTTTTCCGAAACACTTGTCGCGCGCCGCTGGTATCTGATTGGATGGGTTGATCACCCCGTGGTGGTGGCAACAAAATATCCAGAATTCGCTCTTCTGCGCGATCCTCCGCTTGATGACGGACGGTCAGCATTCGACGTTCACGTTCATCTTTGATTGCGACGCCAACTAAGTCTCGGATAATGGATTCGACATCACGGCCCACATACCCGACTTCAGTAAATTTTGTTGCCTCAATTTTTATGAAAGGAGCTTGCGCTAGATGCGCAAGTCGACGAGCAATTTCAGTTTTTCCCACGCCTGTTGGACCGATCATGAGAATATTCTTTGGCGTTACTTCTTTGGCTAGATCATCCGGGAGTTGCATTCGACGCCAGCGGTTTCTCAATGCAATTGCGACTGCACGTTTGGCATCTGCTTGTCCAATAATGTGTCGATCAAGTCGAGTAACAATGTCTTTCGGAGATAGATCAGTCATGATTTGTGGTCAGCTCATCAATGGTGAAATTGGTATTGGTATAGATGCAGATGTCACCCGCAGCTTTGAGTGCTTCTTCGACGATCGTTCGTGCAGAGATTTCAGTATTGCGCAGTAAGGCGAGCGCGGCGGCCTGCGCAAAGGGACCGCCAGAGCCAACCGCGATAATGCCATCTTCAGGCTCCATAACGTCACCGTTGCCTGTGATGATTAGCGAAGTTTCTGTATCTGCGACCGCGAGGATGGCCTCGAGTCGTCTCAGCATCCGATCTTGCCGCCAATCCTTTGCGAGCTCGACCGCGGCTCGGATGAGATTCCCCTGATGCTTTTCAAGTTTCGCATCGAATCGTTCGAATAAGGTAAAGGCATCAGCTGTTCCACCCGCGAATCCAGCCAACACTTTATTTTGATAGAGGCGTCTAACCTTTCGGGCGTTTCCTTTCATGACAGTGTTACCGAGTGTGACCTGGCCATCGCCGCCGATGCAGACTTGGTCACCACGGCGGACCGAAATGATCGTTGTTCCGTGGAACTGCTCCATATTTACTCCCTTCGAACGAGCGCACTGTAACCATTTTTTGTCAGTACATCGGCCGTAGCACGCATGTCGCGGACCGTTTTAAATGGACCAAGTACGATTCGATACCATCCACCATTTATTGCACTTGGTGGAATCACCCGCGCTTTTAAATCTAAAAATAGCAGAGCGACGCGAGTACCTTCAGCTTCTCCAGCTGTCCTAAACGCTGCAACCTGTATAATTGTTCTTTTCAGCGTCTCAGAGACGGCTTCATCCCAGGATTCCCCCGCCTCAACATCAATGGGGACTTCCCCTGTAATCAACAACTCATAGAAAGTGTAAAAGTTCTCCGGTGCCTCCGGTATCTCTTGCTCAACCGTGGTTGTTTGTTCCGGGTCGGTTGGTGTATCAGCTTCCTGAGATTGAGGCTCTGTAACCCGCGCTTCTGGTTGCTGCGATTCTGCCGGATATGGTGCCAATGTACCCCTATTGAGCCAAACAAGCCCGGTTGCTATAGAGCCGAGTAACAAGATACTCAAGGTAATTCCAATCACAGCGCTTGGCCTTTTCTTTTTAGGGCGTCTGTGTCGAGCTGCCTGAGTCGAATAATCTCGCATCACATGGACCGTGGAGAGCTCACACCGAGTAGATCAAGACCGTTACGAATGACTGTTTGCACCGCCTTGGCCAGCGCCAAGCGAGCATCACGCAGATCTCTGTCATCAACCAGCAGACGCGTTCCGTTGTACCAGCGGTGGAAATCGGCTGCAAGATCCTGCAAATAATGGCAAATTGTATGTGCTTCTAAAGAATCAGCCGCTTTACCAACCACTTCCGGGAATCGCCCGATTGCGGTTGCTAAGTCCAGTTCTTCCTGGGTGACTAACGATGTTAGATGGCCGAGGCCGCGTTGCTCGTCAAACGGTTGTCCCTCCAAGACCTCAAATACGCGACAGATTCGGGCATGTGCATATTGAATGTAATATACCGGATTATCTTTTGACTGGCTTGTCGCGAGCGACAGGTCAAAATCCAAGTGTTGGTCTGCGTTGCGCATGACATAGAAGTAGCGGCATGCATCGTGACCAACATCGTCCCGTAGTTCTCTCAACGTAACGAATGAACCTGAGCGGGTTGACATCTGAAGCCGCGCGCCGTCTTTGTAGAGGATTGCGAATTGGACGAGACGAACCGTAAGGCGCTCTGGTTTAAAACCGAGCGCTTGCGCTGCCGCTTTAATTCGTAAGATGTAGCCATGATGGTCAGCACCCCATACGTAAATAATGCGGTCAAATCCACGTGAAAATTTGTTGGCAATGTAGGCGATATCACTTGCAAAATAGGTTGTTTCACCGTTGTCTCTGCGGATCACACGATCTTTATCGTCGCCAAATTCTGTTGATCTGAACCAAATTGCGCCGCCTTGTTCGTAGAGATGACCGCGCTCTTCCAGTGTTTCGATGACTTGGCCAATTTCGCCAGATGTGACGAGAGATTTCTCGCTAAACCACGCATCAAAGTTTGCACCAAATTCAGATAAATCATCTTTGATGTCATCAAGAATCGCTGTAAGGGCGAGATCAAAAGGCTTGAGCCAGTCGTCGCCAAGTAATCCTTTGGCATTCCGAATTAATCCATCGATGTGTGCATCCTTAGTCTCTTTAGAATCAGTGGGTATCCCAGCGAGCAGTGCGTCGACAGAAACTTGAAGCAAGTTTCCAACATTTTGAAACAAGGTCGCACCGAGGCTGAAAATATAATCGCCTTGGTAACCGGCTGATGGAAACACGACGGACTCGCCAGTGTGTTCGAGGTACCTAATGAATACGCTGACGGCCAGAATATTCACCTGACGGCCCGCATCATTGACATAGTATTCGGCCTCAACCTGGTGCCCGCGAGCTTTGAGCAGATTCACTAGTGTCGCTCCGTAAGCAGCGCCACGGCCATGCCCCACATGCAAAGGTCCGGTTGGGTTGGCTGAGACAAATTCAACTTGCACGCGCTCGTTGGTTGCTTGGTGAAATCCAAATTGGTGTTTTTCTGTCAGGCAGCGGATCACTGGCTCAAATGCTGCTTCTTGTGCCAGACGAACGTTAATAAACCCTGGTCCTGCAATCTCTGTTGACTGGACAATGTCTGATTGAGGAAGTTGTTCGAGGACTAACTCTGCAAGCGCACGAGGCGCCAATTTAGCCGCTTTTGCATGCATTAGGGCCACATTGGTCGCAAGATCTCCATGAGCAGGATCACGGGTATTCTCAATCTGTACGGGTTTACGATCTGTCACATCAATGATGCCTTGAGCGATGAGTAGATCGAGCGCTTGTTCAAATAGCCCGGTGACAGCGTCCTTCATAGTGTCCCTCCAGTCGAGCGCGCGAGTGTAGCATTACCAAAGGTCCCAGGGATCCACATCTAACTGAAACATAACTTTTCCTAGCTTCTTATAAGCCCATGGACCAGTTTCTCTTAATACCCATTGAATCAGTGATCGTTTTCCGAGGATCAAAAGCTGGCCATGATATTGCCGATTTCGACGTTCCATCGGAGCAGGCGCCGGTCCAAGCACACGAACTGGGCTATTAAATGCACGAATTTGATCCGCGACCTTTGCTAGCGCTTCGAACACCGGTGCCGACGACGTGGCTCGTGCTGTGATGAGCGCGAGATGTGACTCGGGAGGCCAGTTGAATTTTTGCCGTTCAAGAAGTACGGCTCTTGCGAGATGGTCGTAGTCTTGCCTCAATATCTTGTCGAGCCACTCGGAGTCAGGGCGATGTGTTTGAATCAAGACTTGGCCGGTCGCACCGTGACGTCCCGCGCGGCCCGCGACTTGAGTTAGGAGTTGAGCAAAATGTTCCACTGATCTGAAATCGGCACCTGACAGCCCTTGATCGGCATCAGTAACAACAACGGTGGAGAGCTTTTGAAAATTGTGTCCTTTGGCGAGCATTTGTGTGCCAACCAGGATACAGGGCTGGCCGTCAATGACTGGTTGGATTAGCTGTTCAAATGCACGCCTTCGCGAAGTGGTGTCGCGATCCACACGAATAATTGGAACATCAGGAAAGCCGCCACCTAACGCTTCCTCCAAGCGCTCAGTTCCATGGCCAACAGCTAACAAACTGCGTCCGGAGCATTCGGGGCAAATCGATACCGGTCGCTGGCGATGATCACAATGATGACACCACAAAGAGTCGGGCTGCCGATGGAGTGTTGGTTTTGCATCGCAATGTTTACAGGTCGGTATCCATCCACAGTCAGTACACATGAGAACGGGGGAATACCCGCGTCGGTTGAGAAAAACGAGTGCTTGTTGGCCGTGGTCGATAGCATGTCGTATGGCTCGCTTGGCTGCTTCACTCAAACCATCTCTTGGCCTGTCATACCTCGCGTCGATCAAACTAATGGTCGGTTGAGGCTGCTGTCCTGGTCGAGCTGATAAGCGTAATCGCTGGTATTTTCCGAGCTCTGCCTGTTGCCATGTTTCAAGGGACGGTGTTGCTGAAGAGAGTACAATCGGAATCTTCATTTGTTTTGCACGAACGATTGCCAGATCCCGAGCTGAATAGCGACACCCCTCTAGATTTTTGTAGGCACCATCATGTTCCTCATCGACCAAGATGAGCCCTAGATTTGGCATGGGCGTAAATAATGCCGAGCGTGTACCGATCAGGACATCTGCAACGCCTTGAGCAGATGCAATAAAGGCTTTTGTTCTCGCCCCATCGGCGATGCCTGAATGAGACACACAAAGCTCACCATCAAGCTGATCTCGAATACTGCTCACCATCTGACCTGCGAGTCCAATTTCGGGAACCAGCAAAAGAATTTGCTGGCCTCGCTTGATCATGCGATCTATCAGTTCAGAAAAAACCTGCGTTTTCCCGCTGCCAGTGACACCCTGGAGCAAAAAACATCGGAATTGATTGGCTGTTTGATCCACTGCTTCGATGGCATGATGTTGATCGTTTGTGAGCTGATAGGTCGGTGAGTTGTTGTGCCCGGTTTCAGTTTTCGGTTTTGGGATTGGCTTACCTTTACGAAGAGTCGTCGGTAGGCTTGAAAGTAATAAATCACCCGGCGGTGCAAAATAGTAGTCCGATGCGAAACCCACCAGAGCTTGATGTTGCATGCTGATGATCGGCTCGTCATCAATGATTGAAATAACTGATTTAATGATATCGAGTGCTTCAGGTCGATTCGCTTTTCCAGCACAGAGGCCGATGACTTCGCGTGATCCGAGAGGTACTTTAACGCGAATACCAGGGCTGATTGGAACATCTGTCGAGTAGGTGAGCGGTCCGAAAAACGGCCCCGGAACAAAAATTTTGATAAAAAAGCGTAACATAGGCTTTCGTGAACACCCCAGTGTTTGATAAACTCCGCGACCCAAATTGAGATGCGGTGCCTGACGCGTAATGTGCTTGGGAAAGCGGCATCGATTATACAGAGGATAGAAAAATGAGAGCGGATATTCATCCAGCTTATTCGGACGTGAAAGTTACATGCTCATGTGGAGCGACCTACGAGACACGTTCAACAAAAGGTGACGATTTTTCAATCGATGTCTGCCAGGAATGCCATCCTTTCTACACCGGTAAGCAGAAAGTCGTTGATACCGGCGGACGTATCGATCGGTTCAATAAGCGCTTTGGTGATAGAGCAATTTCTAAATAGAGTAATTACAAAAGCCGCCGTCGTTGTGGCTTCTGTGCTTCCGGGGGTTGCTGTTGCGACGTCCTGCCCTGTACCGCAAACTCTCTCTCCGCTGCTCAAAATCGATCGAGTGATTGATGGAGATACCGTCAAACTAGACGATGGCTCTCGCGTCCGTTTAACAGGGTTTAATACATTCGAATTAAAGGATTCTGGCTGGAAGCGTGATTACGCTCTCAGGGCGAAACGACGTGCAATCGAGGTGCTTCCGAAGTCAATCCAAGTCACTCCATGGCCCGCGCCAAAAGACCGGTATGGTCGTCTGTTGGCAAATCTATGGATGGGCGAGGCATATCTCGGCGAGGTGCTTGTTGCCGAAGGCCTAGCTCTCACTGTTTCGGTCCCTCCTGAGAATCGTTTAGTTCGATGTCTGTTATCGACCGAATGGAGCGCAAGGATGTCGCGCATCGGTATTTGGTCTTTAGATCAGCTACCTCAAGCGGTGAAAACCTTATCAAGTGGTGGCTTTCAACATCGTGTTGGTATGGTTACTCAAATACTTGATCAAACTACTGTGATTCTGGACGGCAAGTTGCGCGTTGTATTTCCGGAGGTTGATTCTGGCCTGAGAACGGGGATTCACTACGAGGTTCGTGGTTGGGTATCGCGATCCCCCGAATCATTGCGATCGCAATGGCCTTGGACGTTGAAGCTCAAAGATCTGAATAATCGCATGCGCGTCTTTTAGAATAATTGCTGGGGTGTTTGTATCTTTTTGCCATCCGTTGAGGGAATGATTGTCTCTGGCGCCGGGTCCTTTGGTGGATTTTCCAAGAGAAAGAACTCACGCAGGGCGTTGGTCTGTGATGCTCGTGCCTTGGCACCAGTTTCCGGATCGATGCGCGTTGCGACAACGCCTGTCGGTAACGGTGGCGCATCCTTTGGGGTGCCTTTGAGTGCATGCTTCATAAATTCGATCCAGATCGGTAGTGCCGCTCGTCCACCATATTCTGAGCGTCCGAGTGTTTTTGGTTGATCGAACCCGACCCAGACTGAAGCGACTAAATTTTTTTGGTATCCGTTGAACCAGGCGTCGACTTGATCATTCGTGGTCCCTGTTTTACCTGCGAGATCCTGTCGGCCAAGTGACTTCGCTTTTTTTGCTGTTCCTTGTTGGACCACGTCTTTCATCATGTCATTGATGAGAAAATGAATACGCTCATCAAGAACA
>CACBSE010000018.1 GCA_902541775.1 uncultured Litorivicinus sp.
TCGTGCAGAGCGTAGATATTTAGAATTAATTCAGTCTAGTCAAACAGTTGAGCGTTCCGCTATACTACGCGACCTTGAAAATCGAGATGTTCGAGATCGAACGCGAAAAGTGGCGCCACTCGTGCCGGCGAACGATGCGTACATGATTGATAGTTCCGATAAAACAGCTGCTCAAGTGGCGGCAGATATACGAGACCTATGTCAAGCAAACGGTTTGGCATAGAAAACGCGAGATTTTAGTGATGACATCAGCAAGCACGCACACTGAAATTAACAACCAACTCCGTTTGAGCTGATCGAGCGGACGGCGTAATGCCGAAACAATAGGATATTTTAATGAGCGAATCTTTCGCAGAACTCTTTGAAGAGAGTCTTAACGACATCGATATGACTCCAGGCGCCATTGTTGACGCCACCGTAGTCGCAATTGAGCCAGACTTCGTGATTGTCAACGCAGGTCTAAAGTCTGAGGGAGCGATCCCGAAATCACAATTCACTACCGAACAAGGTGAGCTTGCAATCGCGGTCGGCGATTCGGTCAAGGTTGCTCTTGACGCAGTTGAAGATGGTTTTGGTGCGACACGCCTGTCTCGCGAAAAAGCGAAGCGTGCAGAAGCTTGGATCGATCTCGAAAAAGCCCACGAAGATAATGCTGTTGTGATGGGTATTATCAACGGCAAAGTGAAAGGTGGATTCACAGTTGATCTCGCTGGTATCCGTGCTTTCCTACCCGGATCTTTGGTCGATGTTCGTCCTGTGCGCGATGTTGCTCATTTAGAAGGCAAGGAACTCGAATTCAAGGTTATTAAGCTCGACCAGCGCCGCAACAACGTGGTCGTTTCACGCCGCGCAGTTCTTGAGCAGGAGAATTCAGAAGAGCGCGAGGCGCTGCTTGAGAACCTAGTTGAAGGACAAGCAGTGAAAGGTATCGTGAAGAACTTGACTGATTATGGTGCTTTCGTTGACCTGGGCGGCGTTGATGGTCTGTTGCACATCACCGATATGTCATGGAAGCGTATCAAGCATCCGTCGGAAGTTGTTGCTGTTGGTGACGAAGTGGATGTGAAGGTATTGAAGTTCGATCGCGAACGGAACCGCGTGTCACTTGGTCTGAAGCAGCTTGGCGAAGATCCATGGATTGAAATTAAGAATCGTTACCCGGTGAATACGAGAGTGAACGCACGGATCACGAATTTGACAGACTACGGTTGCTTCGCAGAAATTGAAGAGGGTGTTGAAGGTCTCGTTCACGTTTCTGAAATGGATTGGACGAACAAGAACGTACATCCATCGAAGATTGTTTCTTTGGGTGACGAAGTTGAAGTCATGGTTCTTGATATTGATGAAGAGCGCCGTCGGATTTCACTCGGTATCAAGCAATGTAAAGTCAATCCATGGGAAGCATTCTCGGCAACCCATGCGAAGGGCGAGAAAGTGTCTGGTCCGATCAAATCCATCACGGACTTTGGTGTGTTTATAGGGCTTGACGGCGGCATCGATGGATTGATTCACTTATCCGATTTATCCTGGTCTGAGCCAGGCGAAGTTGCGGTTCGTAAGTTTAAAAAGGGTGAAGATCTTGAAGCTGTCATCTTGGCAGTTGATCCGGAGCGTGAGCGTATTTCACTTGGTGTGAAGCAGCTAGAAGAAGATCCGATGGGTGGCTTCCTATCTAATACTGAAAAAGGTGCAGTTGTTAAAGGGGCTGTTACCGAAGTGGAAGCGAAGCAGGCGACTGTCGATCTAGGAGACGGCGTTCTTGCGGTTCTGAAGGCGTCGGAATTGTCGCGTGACCGCGTGGAAGACGCCCGCAATGTGTTGAATATTGGTGATGAAATTGAAGCGAAGATTGCAAACATCGATCGTAAAACGCGTCAGATTTCGTTATCAGTTCGTGCGATGGAAGAGGCTGATGAAAAGGAAGCTCTCCGTAACCTGAACGAAGCATCTGCTGATGAAGGTGAGGTTGGCCCTACAACGATAGGCGAACTAATCAAAGCACAGATGGAAGGCCGCGAGTAATCAGGCCATTAAAGCCGGGCACTGCCCGGCTCGACAGCGGAAGGTCATATGTCAGGTATTACAAAGTCGATGCTGATTGAGCGCATCGCAACACACTACCCAACATTACCCCCTAAAGATGTGGAACTGGCAGTCAAAGCCATCTTTGACCGAATGAGTCGTCAATTAGTCGAGGGCGGTCGAATTGAGCTACGGGGATTTGGGTCCTTTTCGCTTCATAAGCGCAAGGCGCGGGTGGGGCGGAATCCTAAGACCGGTGAATCAGTGGTTTTGGATTCGAAAGCAGTTCCGCACTTTAAGCCAGGAAAAGAGTTGCGCGTAGCAGTGAACGTCGCATTTCTGCAAACTCGGAAAGCATGAAGCTTTTGAGGCGGCTTGCCACTTTGGTTTGGGTTACGACCCTTCTGGTGGCCGGCTGCATTCTCTATCTGTTTAACTCCGATCCAGTTATTATTGACTTCGTTTGGCTGCAAATCCCGGAAACGAGTCTCGCGGTCGTTCTCATCACGACATTTTTTGTCGGGGTTGTAACCGGCAGCGTTTTAGTACTTGTCGCATCAATGCTCCCAAAGCAGCGGAAGTCTGTCGATGCATGATCCACGGATCATTGTCGCTCTGGATGTATCCACGGAGCACGACTTACGTGAGCTCGTAAAGAAGATCCCGAATACAAAGTGCCGAGCGAAGATCGGTAAAGAGTTATTTACATCAGTTGGTCCACTCGCGATTGAGATCTGTCATGAAGCGGGCTTTGAGGTGTTTTTAGATCTCAAGTTTCACGATATTCCGAATACATGTGCGAAGGCCGTTCGGGCTGCTGCTCGCTGGGGTGTCTGGATGACCAATATTCATTGTTCCGGTGGGACAGACATGATGCGAGCTGCTCGAGACGTCCTCGAGGGTGAAAATCATCGGCCGCGGTTGGTCGGTGTAACTGTCTTGACTAGTCTATCGGAAACGAGCCTTCAAGAGCTTGGTGTATCGCATGATCTCGAGTCACAAGTCGATCATTTAGCTCGCCTCGCTCATACCTGTGGGTTGGACGGTATTGTGTGTTCGGCGCAAGAGACTCAAAGGCTGCGGCAGTCGCTCGGTGAAGAGTTTTGTTTGGTGACTCCGGGGATTCGTCCACGTTGGGCTGCCAGCGATGATCAAACACGAATCGTCACACCGGCGGATGCGATTGCAGATGGATCGGATTATTTGGTGATTGGCCGGCCAATCACTACTGCCGAGTGCCCTGAAGACGCGGTTACCCTCATCGTCGATGAAATCTGATCGGCTACTCAGCGATTTCTGACGTCAATTATCTTAAGCCCACTAACTTTCATTGAGGAGGTGCTCATGAAACATCTGATTTTCTGGATCAATTATTGGTTTAAATTATAGCGTCAGCTCGAGAGATTGCTGAATCACTACATGGGATTGGGCTAACAAAAGCGCAGAAGATTGTTGAATACAAGATCCGCTTCGGTCCAATTGATACACCGGAAGAGCTCTTGGCAATCAAAGGGATAGGGGAAAATCGCTGGAAAAGGATCGCCCGAAGATGATTACGCGACTTATTCAGTCGCCGAAGCCAACTAATCGAGTTCGAAGTCTTGACGAAATACGTCCAAATCATTAAAGTTCGCGGCCATCCTGAGGTCCGCGATAGCTCAGTTGGTAGAGCAGAAGACTGTTAATCTTTTGGTCGCAGGTTCGAGTCCTGCTCGCGGAGCCAATTTTCCTATAGAAATTCAAAGCCTTGAACAGCCCCGCAATCGTATAGCCCTGCGATTTGCCAAAACAGACTTTTAACAGACCTCAGAGGCTCCCTAACAGTCAAAATTTCATCTCTTTTGTGCTGGTTTTTTTAGCATCTAACTCGTAAGATAAATCTGATAAGGGTATCGCTTGAGATGTGACCTGCTGCAGGACTGACCGATGCGAAAGTTCTTAATCTGTAAAACCTGTTAGATTGTGTCTGCCACTTTTTTGTTTGTTGGTTGCGATGACTTTTAGAAGATTAGAAAGCAACTAGTTCTTATTGGTCACTCCCAAACCATAACTTTCCTATTCTTGGGCTCATCATTGTATCTTGAAGAGACTAAAGCATTAGAAACAGTGATAGGCACAGTTATCGGTTGTGGTGCTGGTGATGAGCTTAATAGACAAATCCACGAATCAAACAAGGAGCAGTAATATGATAAAGACTTTGTTTGTATCAGCAGTGGCTGGGATTGTGTTGAGCAGTTCAGCATTAGCTGGCAGTGTCACAAAGAAAACAACTTATTGGCATGACCTAACCAAATTCAGGAAGACTGCCTACACAGTTTCCACAGACGTAGTGAGAGCCGGAGACAGCAGTCAAAAGTTTGAATTGATTGCGGGTGCTTGTGGCAGAGACCAATATGGTAGTGACTGTAAGAGAAATGCGGAAAGAGTAGAGCGAATCTACAACAGAGATCAAAGGCCCGGCAAAGAGTATTGGTATGCGTGGAGCGTTCTGTTGGATCCAAACACACCATGGTATGTGTTGAAAAGAACTAGTGTCACAATAGGACAAGTAAAAGCATCGGGTGTCGATAAACCACCTTGGATCATAAAATTCAGCGACGGTGAGTTCTACGCAAACATTCATTTTGCCGGACCCTCTCCTGCAGGTAAGATTGCCAAAGGGGATGGTGAGTGGTGCGGTGGTATGGGAGGCATCGATCAAGCCAAAGGCAAATGGATGGACATTGTGGTCAAAGCAGACTATTCCAACAAGCCCAAAGACAATCACAGTTTTTTCCAAGTTTGGTTCAACGGTGAGCTGGTGTGTGATATCAAAGACACCATTGTGAACAAGCACACATGGGCAGACAGATATGACAACAAAGGCAAACGAATCAATTTCAGATACGGCATCTACAATAACAAAGTGAATCGAGTCGCCTTCATGCCCACGAGAACTGTGTGGTACGACGAAATGCGGATTGGAGAATCACTAGAAGAGGTGCAGTTAAACACTGAAAACCCAGTAGACTAAGATACAAAAAAACTCCACAAAATGGAGCTTTGATAATACTGGTATCGCCGAAATTCTTGTCAACAGGCAAGCTGTTGGGTGGTGGCATTGATCGCGATTCAGATCGCAATGAGTATGATATCGAAATGACCCATGACATCTCGCACCCTTTTCAGGTGGTTTCCGACTATGAACCTGCCGGTGATCAACCGACGGCAATTAAAACGCTTGTTGAGGGTATTCAAGCAGGCCTCGCCCATCAGACGCTTCTTGGTGTCACAGGATCTGGAAAGACATTCACTGTTGCGAAAGTCATCGAATCAATTAGGCGCCCCACCATTGTCATGGCGCACAATAAAACATTGGCTGCACAGTTATACGGAGAATTTAAAGAATTTTTCCCACTCAATGCTGTTGAGTACTTCGTGTCTTATTACGATTACTACCAACCAGAGGCCTATGTTCCGGCGAGTGATACGTTCATCGAAAAAGATGCATCGATCAATGACCATATTGAGCAGATGCGTTTATCGGCAACAAAGGCTTTGCTGGAGCGCGACGATGTCATCATCGTGGCCACAGTGTCATCAATATATGGTCTCGGTGATCCTGAGGCTTACCATGAAATGGTGTTACACCTCACTCGAGGAATGACCATTGATCAACGGCAGATTCTGCGGCGGCTCGCTGAACTTCAATACAAACGAAATGACATGGATTTTGGGCGTGGTACCTATCGAGTGCGTGGTGATGTGATCGATATTTTTCCGGCGGAATCGGATCGAGAAGGTGTGCGTGTCGAACTTTTTGATGATGAAATCGAGCAGCTTTCCTATTTTGACCCACTGACCGGTGAGGTACTTCGTAAAGTGCCGCGACTGACGGTTTACCCAAAAACTCACTATGTCACCAGTAAGGATCGTTTGGTTAACACGCTCGATGATATTAAGGCTGAACTGAAAATGCGGTTAGAGCAGTTCAGAGAACAGGGTAAGTTACTTGAGGCTCAGCGCTTAGAACAGCGGACGAAGTTTGATCTCGAAATGATTGCTGAGTTGGGGTACTGCCAGGGTATTGAAAATTACTCACGCTACCTTTCAGGTCGGCCACCTGGTGAAGCTCCCCCGACATTGTTCGATTACTTGCCGCCTGACGCACTACTTGTGATCGACGAATCGCATGTGACCGTCCCGCAGATTGGAGGTATGTATCGAGGCGATCGGTCAAGGAAGGAAACCTTGGTTGAGTATGGCTTCCGTCTTCCGTCTGCATTGGACAACAGACCACTGAAATTTGAAGAGTGGGAATCACTCGCACCACAAATGGTTTTTGTGTCGGCGACACCTGGTGTTTATGAAAAAGAGCATCAAGCGCTAATTGCTGAACAACTGGTTCGTCCGACGGGCTTGGTTGACCCGACGCTCGAGGTGAGGGCAGCGGGTTCCCAGGTGGATGATTGTTTGAGCGAAATTCATACCGTTGTTGGGAACGGTGAGCGTGTCCTGATTACTGTTTTGACAAAGCGGATGGCTGAAGATCTTACAGACTATTTAATGGATCATGGTATTCGGGTTCGATATTTGCATTCCGACATTGATACGGTTGAGCGGGTCGAAATTATTCGAGATCTGCGGAGAGGTGAGTTCGATGTTCTTGTCGGGATTAATCTATTGCGAGAGGGCCTTGATATGCCCGAAGTCTCATTGGTTGCGGTCATGGATGCAGATAAAGAGGGTTTTCTGCGCTCAGATCGTTCTCTGATTCAGACTATTGGCCGTGCGGCGCGAAACGTGAACGGTCGTGCGATTTTGTATGCCGATAGGATAACCGAATCCATGCAACGGTCAATTGATGAGACCGAGCGACGACGTACGAAACAGATAGCGTTCAATGAAGAGCACGGGATCGTACCTAAGACGATTAAAAAGCGTATCGATGACGTCATGGAAGGTGCACATCGAGAGACCCCGGGTTCACGTGGTAGGAAGGCAAAAGATAAAATCGCAAAGTCCAAAACTGACGCGCTGATGCCAAAAAACCCTCAGAATTTGACGCCACAACAGCTCGCAAAAGAGATAACTCGTCTTGAGGATGAAATGTTTCACGCTGCTAAATCCCTGGAATTCGAGCGTGCTGCAGCTATCCGTGATTCACTTGCTGAAATTCAGTCGCTTGCGTTTAAGTAGATAAAAATGTGCCTGAGGGAACGGATATCATTTGAAGCCGAGGTTTTCTATTTTGAGTAAAGCTATCTTGACGCTTATTTAGAGCATTACCAATACAATTCTTCAATTCGGCACGCTGAGAAATGTCTTATATTCTAAAAAAGAATATGTATTGTGTTTTTTATTCTTTTTTGTTTTATTGATCTAAGACTAACATGACTCAATTTCTCGAGATGTACTTACCTTCCGTTTGTTAATGGCTCTAAGACCTCTTCGAGCAAATTTAATGAATGACATTGTACAGCATTGTCAATCAAGAACTGAGCGCACAATTTTTATAATTTACAAATAATTGATTTTTATGAATTTATTTTTTGGCCCAATAAATGCTCGTTTGATAGCTCAGGAAGGGGAGAATTCAGTGAGCGGCTCGATCTCAGTTGATTATGTCAGTCATCAGTTCAGTAAGACGGCTGATGCAGTTCTGGTTGATATCAATTTAAATGTGAAGGCTGGGGAATTGGTTTCTCTCATCGGTCGGAGTGGATGTGGAAAGTCGACATTGCTCCACATCATTAGCGGGCTGCTTATGCCAGCTAGTGGTTGTGTAAGGATCGACGGAAAAACGGTGACTAGGCCGAGTGCTAAGTGGAACATGATGTTTCAGAAGGCATCTTTATTTCCTTGGATGTCAGTCCGTCAAAATGTAGGGCTGGGTCTGAAATTTGCTCGAGTTTCAAAAAAGCAGATTTCTGAAAGAACTGATGAGCTGTTGGAGTTAGTGGGTCTCACCGACAAGGCCCAAGATAACATTCAGAGCTTGTCAGGCGGGCAACAACAGAGAGTAGCGTTGGCGAGGTCTCTGGCAACATCCCCCACAGTTTTGCTACTTGACGAGCCGTTTTCAGCGCTCGATACCTTCACACGCAGTGCATTGCAGCAGGACGTCGCAGCGATCTGTAAGACAAAGGGTATCACATTGGTACTGGTTACCCATGACATTGATGAAGCCGTATTGATGTCTGACCGGGTGTTCGTCATGGATCAGAATCCTGGCCGAGTCATCGACGAAATTCCGGTGGACCTAGGTTGGCCCAGAAAGCACATGGATCAAGATTTCCAAAGAATTCGGAAAAAGTTGTTGTTAGCGTTTAAAGGAACGGAGAAGACGGAGCCTCCCCGAGCCTTAGATGGCGGTCGTCACGGGGTAGAAAGCTCCGCGGCCTAATTTAAGTTGTATGAGGTAATCAAAATGAGTAACAAAAAGCAGGCGGGGGTAATGGCTCCTGATGAATTGGAGTATTTGCAAACACATGAAATGAGCAGGCGGGATTTTCTATTAGACAGCCTTGCAGTGGGTGGGCTCGCCGCCTCATTCGGTTTGGCCCCATCAATGTCGGCGTGGGCTGGGATACAACCACCCGACGACGAAGTAGTCCGGATCGGTTATTTGCCAATTACCGATGCCACGGTCTTGTTAGTCGCCCACGCGAAAGGATTTTTCGAGGAAGAAGGCTTGAAGGCTGAGCGTCCGACTTTGATTCGCGGCTGGTCACCACTAGTTGAGGGATTTGCGGCAGGGAAATTTAATCTGGTCCATTTTTTGAAACCTATACCAATTTGGATGCGCTACAACAACGGATTTCCGGTGAAAATAATGTCGTGGGCACACCTCAATGGCTCAGGTGTTGTGGTTGGTAAACACATTAAAGCAAGCAACTTCGCAGATCTTGGAGGACTTCAGGTCGCAGTACCTTATTGGTATTCGATGCATAATATCGTTCTCCAAATGGGACTCAAGCACGCCGGATTGAAACCTGTAATAAAGAGCCAAGGTGAGCCGGTTGCGGCTGACGAAGTAAATCTCCAGATTATGCCCCCGCCAGATATGCCGCCCGCACTTGCGGCCAAGAAGATCGATGCATTTATCGTAGCGGAGCCGTTCAACGCGGCAGGCGAACTTCTTGCTGGAGGCAAAATGCTACGATTCACAGGAGATATTTGGCGTAACCATCCTTGCTGTGTTGTTTGTATGAATGAGTTGCAAGTTACAAAGAACCCAGAGTGGTCGCAAAAGGTCATGAATGCAATCGTGAAGGCTCAAGTATATTCCCAGGAAAACAAGCAAGAAGTCGCAAGGCTGCTGTCGAAGGACGGTGAGAAGTACCTCCCGATGAAGGCCAAGGTCGTTGAGAGGGCAATGACTCTCTATTCGCAGGACGCTTACGGCAAGTCGAAGGCAATCCAGAACGCCAGCTGGGGTAGCGGTAGGATCGATTTCCAGCCATGGCCTTTCCCATCCGCCACTAAGCTTATCGTTGATGAACTAAAGAATACCCTAGTCGGGGGCGACACCACGTTTTTGAACGACCTTGACCCAGATTTTGTGGTCAACGACTTGGTTGATTACCAGTTCGTAAAGAAGGCGATGGAGAAGCATAGTGGCTGGGAAAAAGTCCCAGGTTTTGATGCTGCCAACCCATTCGATCGTGAAGAGATCGTGTCAATATGAGTGGGGATCTGGCGATATCCCACAGTGCAGGACGTCCTCGCCATCAGGCGAGGAATCTGTTGCCAGCATTCGTAAGAGATCAGTTATACCCCCTCGGCGGTCTAGGGCTCCTGTTTGTTGTTTGGTGGTTCGGGGGCTGGTTGATAGCCAATAATGATGATCTTTCTGCCTTCGCAGACTTCGCGCCAGGCCCGACGTTTGTGGCCTTGGTTGATTTGATAAGTTCTGGTGATATGACAGATTCGATACTATCAAGCCTCTATCGCGTGGGGACAGGACTCATCTGGGGTTTCGCGATTGGTGTTCCGATCGGGATTCTAATTGGATATTTGACGATTGCAATGCGCGTTGCGAACGTCCCCTTTCAATTCCTCAGAATGATCAGCCCACTTGCATGGATGCCAATAGCCGTGCTCGCATTTGAGACGTGGGACAGTGCGATCATATTCTTGATCGTAATGGCAACAGTCTGGCCAATAATGTTTTCAACATCTCATGGAGTTAAGCGGATTGACCCAGATTGGTTCAAGGTAGCAAGGAATTTAGGTGCTTCAAGCACCCAAATGGTGCGCACTATCATTCTGCCGGCCATCATGGCTGATGTGATGGCTGGTGTTCGGTTGGCTGTCGGGGTTGCTTGGGTCGTATTGGTCCCTGCAGAGTATCTCGGAGTAACCAGCGGGTTAGGTTATGCCATCAACGACGCCAGAGATACGTTAGCGTATGACACTCTAGCCGCAATTGTTCTAATAATTGGAGTTATCGGCTACATCCTGGATTCAGCTTGCGCAAGGCTCGTCAACCGCTTCAATTGGCATCAAGAGACGTAGATAAGTTTAGTAAGGTTGTACGTTGGTCTAATTTTTGCTCTTCTTACCACTAGTTGTATCAGAGCAAATCTTATGGCTGTCAAAGAGTCCACTCAAATAGATCACAGTGAATCTAATTTAATAGGCAGTCATTCCGTCGACCTGACTGTGATCCACGAGGCTGCCCGTTGTATAGGTAGTGAGGGTAGTTCCCAAGAGGCAGTAAATAAAATACTACGGCTGATCTCAGAGATGGTTGGACTTAATCGGGGACGAGTTCTGTTACTTGACGATGCGACGGGCGGTCTAAAGATACGGTACAGCTACGGGTTGACGCAGGATCAAATCGATAGGGGATTCTATTTGCCGGGAGAGGGTATCACAGGGCAGGTGATGCAGTCGAAGCAGGTGGCGGTGATTCAGAACGTAGATGACGAGCAGAATTTCCTCTTCAGGGCCGTGGATAGGGAAGTGCTCCCCGAGGGGGTAGTTTCGTACCTAGCAGTACCGATACTAAAGGACCACGATTGTCTAGGTGTCCTCGCCGCACACCGCCTAAGAATACGACCTAGGTCGATTCAGGCGGATCTTTTACTCCTCCGAGTAGTAGCGACGATGGTGGCCCAGATAGTTACCATCAACGCGTTAATATCAGAAAGAACCGCCAGACTCAAACGCGAAAATACGGAATTACGAGAAGCATTGGCGGCTAGGCGGGCTTCCAATAATGGGATTTTGGGTGAGAGTCAGAGCCTGAAAGACGCGCTGTCGACGACTTTACAAGTTGCCGAGCAGCCGGTCTCTGTTCTACTAACCGGCGAGTCTGGGACCGGTAAAGAACGGTTTGCGCAGATCTTGCATTTGAATAGTGCTCGTCGTGACAAACCATTCGTAGCAATCAATTGCGCCGCGATTCCTGAAAATCTGTTGGAGTCAGAATTGTTCGGTTACGAGAAAGGCGCTTTCACCGGCGCAGCCGCAACAAAAAAAGGAAAGTTTGAACACGCACAGGGCGGTACCGTTTTTTTGGACGAGATCGGTGACCTAACAATCGAACTACAGGCTAAACTTCTCCGAGTCTTGCAGACGAACGAGGTTTACAAAGTGGGGTCCACTACGCCGGTCTCCGTCGATGTAAGGATTGTCGCTGCCACCCACAAAGACCTTCAATTGGCTGTCAACCAAGGCCAGTTCAGGCTTGATCTCTATTACCGTCTAAGTGTGTTCCCAATTCATCTTCCAGCCTTGCGAGAGCGGGGGAATGATGTAGAGCTGCTGTCCCGCCATTTTCTGCTAATTGCTAACACTGAATACGGCAAAAATCTTTATTGTGGTCCTGATGCTCTGAGACATTTGGCGAGGTACGAGTGGCCCGGGAATATCCGGCAATTGGAGAATGTCCTGCGGCGACTGGTCCTCAGCTCGACTGGTTCAGAGATTTCTCCTGATAGTGTGGTCAAGGTCTTGGAAGCGGAATCCGTGATTGGATCGTACGCTAAATCGGCAGCTGAAATACCACCTCGCACGCCTGTAGTTAATTCTGCTGAAAGCAGGCTAAGCATTTCAAAAATGCTGAATGTTGGTGATCCCCAAGCTAGACCATACGGTTGGGTGTCCGCGGACGAAAGGGGCAATATAGAAGATGCGCTTAAGGAGACTTTCGGAAACAAGACTCAGGCTGCAAGAATCCTCGGTATGTCATTGCGGCAGTTGAGATATCGAATGCAAAAATTAAAAATCAATTAGAACTAATATTCTTAAAAGTTATTACAAAATCATTATATATTCTTTTAAGTTCTCAAAATCAGATGTCAGACTCAAGCGGTGATAGGAAATGACGTAGGGGAATACGATTTCCGCTAAATCGCTCAACCGCGCAAAAAGCCTTACAACTACCCAAGATCGCCAGCGGAGGATGAGATAAGTACCGATCAATGTCATCCGAAAAGAATGACATTGTCGGACATTGTCAAATTAGCGGTCGGTTGGAGGAAAAAAAACTTAATTTTTTCAGTAGGTTAATTGCAGAAAAAAGTTGGCTTGGTTTCTGCAACACCTACAATAAACGTAAGGAGAACTAAGATGTCTGTAACAGCTGAAACAATCACTACAACACTTCGCCCAATAGACAGCGAAGGTTTAACGCAGTTCGCGACGAAGGGGAGAGATAACCCGGAAATGCGTGGCACGAATAAAGTTCACACCGTTACTGAGGGTCAATATAGGACGATTAGCCATGTCAACGGTCATGAGGTCGTAGTCGACGAGCCATTGCATCTAATGGGTGAAGATACCGCTCCAGCGCCAGGAGAAATCGTTCTGTCGGGTCTCGGCGGATGCTTGTGCGTCGGGATCACGGCAGTAGCGACGTGGAAGAAAATAAAGTTGACAAAGCTTGAAGTGAAGATGGAGGCGGACATTGGTAATTCAGCCGCGTGGGGTGCAGGTGGAGCAGAAAGGCTACCTGAGCAGATGGGATTTCAGGAGATTCGGGCCACTGTCCTTGTCGAGGGTGATGCCACGCAGGAAGAGCTAGATGAGATCGTAGAGCGCGCGAACTACTTCTCGCCGGTCGCTAACAGCATGCGAAATCCAATTGGTTTCAGCATTAGCCGAGAGAAGTAATTGACAGGGGGATATGTTATGGGAAGTTTTCTGCGGGGAAAGGACCTTTCATGGTTTGATGACAACCAAGTTTTGAAGGATGTTGCCGGGATTGCAGAGAGTAAGTTAAAGCCGCTCGCCAATAGGATTGATCAAGAAGGATTCTACCCGAGCGCGGTTATGGCCGAGTTAGGTGAAGCGGGCGCTTACTGTGGTCATCTTCAGAGGTATGGTGCTCGTTACGACCTAGCTATTGACGCAATGACTGAGATAAGCAGGCACTGTGGGTCTACCGGATTCATGTCTTGGTGTCATGACGTGTGCGGACTGTACATGGAGCAATCGGGGAATAGTGCGTTAATCGCTCGGTTAGACGATCACGTACGGGGAACGACACTTGGTGGAACTGGGCTTTCGAATCCAATGAAGGCTCTGACCGGAATCGAGAAAATGGCCCTGAAGGCAGAGAAAATCAGTAGTGGCTACATCGTAAACGGATCCTTGCCCTGGGTCAGTCATATTAGGGAAGGGGGTTACTGCGGGGTGATAGCAAGTGTGCCTGACAAGGCAGATCACGAGATAATGTTTCTGCTGGATCTGGACGAACGGGCGCAATTGAAAGAGTGTCCTAAGTTTTCTGGTATGGAGGGCACCAGCACCTGGGCGATCGAGTTGCGTGATTACTTTGTAAATGAAGACCAGGTGATTGCAGATCCGGTGAGACCCTTCATCAAACGGGTGAGGCCTGCTTTTGTGCTGCTCCAAACGGGCTTTGGTTTGGGTGTGACGCAAGGTGCGATCGATTCGATGATTGAGGTCGAGGATGCATTGGGTCACGTCAATCAGTTTTTGCATGATCGGCCAAGCGAACTGCAACCAGAGTTGGACCGGTTGAAAACCAAAGTTCATGAACTTGGGTCAGACATATTCAGCGGCTCAGCGGAGATGCTTGTAGATGTGTTAGACGTGCGAGCCCAGGTATCTGAGTTATCCCTACGAGCGACACAATCGGCGCTTCTGCATCAGGGCGCGCGCGGCTACTTAATGAGTTCGCCGGTCCAGCGCCGTATTCGTGAGGCTCATTTTGTAGCGATCGTCACACCAGCCATTAAGCATCTTCGCTGGGAAATGTCGAAGTTGATGAAGGCTGACCTGGCCGCATGAGAGCAGGGCAAGTAACTAGGCAGCTCTACATCTGTCGAGCCTGTGGTCTGATTTATGATGAGGAAAAGGGCGATCCCGACAGTGGCATAGCCCCTGGTACTCGTTTCGAAGACATACCCGACGATTGGGAGTGTCCACTCTGTGGTGTGACTAAGACTGATTTCGAGCCTTTTGAGCCATTCGAGGCTCCAGATATCGGAGAGGTGGTGGGTTTCAACGGTGGTGTCGTCGTAGTGGGGGCGGGCATCGCGGGGTGGAGCGTAGTCAGAGCCGTCCGCAGTATAGATGCCACGATCCCAATTTTGATGATCACCGCTTGCTCAGGAGACGATTATCACAAGCCCCAACTATCTGTCGCTATCGGACAAAACACCGATAGGGCGTCACTAGTGGCTAAGACGGGGAGGGACCAAGCAAACGAATTTGGCATCAGCCTGTTGGCCGATACATTCGTGATTGGAATCGATAGTACAACGCGCCGGGTGCGGACGACCCGGGGGACTTACTCATACACCGCATGCGTCATTGCGGCAGGTGCGCGACCCTTTAGACCCCCTGCTCTTAATGGCGCAGCGTTGTTCACAGTCAACCACATTGATGACTGGGAGCGGTTATCGTCTACGATCGCAAGCTCTGTCCAGACCAGGGCTATTGTAATAGGGGGCGGACTGATCGGTTGTGAATTGGCGGAGAACCTCGTCACTAAATGTCAGTCGGTTACAGTCATCGAGAAGCAGGATCTTCCGCTAAGCAGCCTTATCCCGGAGAAGGCGGGCCAAAGACTTCTTGAGCATCTTAATAATATAGAAGTAGATTTTCTTGGGTCGAGTACTGTCACGCACGTAGTGAACGGAGATGGTTGCTCGATCGTTTGTCTGGAAACCGGTACAACACTCGAGGCCGATCTAATCATTTTAGCTACGGGCCTGGTAACTGACCAACGGATCGCGAGGAGCGCCGATCTCAGGTTTGACAATGGTCTGATCGTTGATTCAAAAACGCTCGAGACTAGTCAGAAAGGAATATATGCCCTCGGGGACTGTATCGCATTTGAGGGCCGTCCGTCCCGTTATGTAGAGCCTATAAGTAAACAGGCAAAAGCAATTGCGTACGCCATTGCCGGCAAGGCCGCCCCGTACGAGCATAGAGAGCCGGTAGTTCGAGTGAAGACACCTAAGTTACCTATCACCATCGAGGGTTTGGTTCAGCCAGAAGCGGACTGGATCACGACGATCGATACGGAAGCACTTTTAGTTATGGAGCAAGTCGGCCGAAGTAGTAAATCAAAAGTTTCAATTGGACGTTAATGAAAGAGGAAAAGTTATGATTACTTCTAGAGATCAAGTCACGGAGCACATCGTATCGAACAAAGTGAGGTTGGGGATCCAATGGTCTGACGTTGCGAACGAGGTCGGCCTATCGAAAGAATGGGTAACAGCGGCCTGTCTGGGTCAGATGGCCATGGAAAAAGCCCATGCTGAGGTCGTCGGCAAGATATTCGAATTATCCGATGAGGAAGTTGCCTGGCTGCAAATTGTTCCATACAAGGGTTCGATTCCTTCCGCTGTCCCGACCGATCCACTTATCTACCGCTGGTATGAGGTGGTAAATGTATACGGGACGACTATCAAAGAATTAATCCATGAAGAATTTGGCGACGGAATCATGAGTGCGATCGATTTCTCTATGGATATCCAGCGTGAGCCTGATCCAAAAGGCGACCGCGTGAATGTGGTGTTATCAGGGAAGTTCCTTCCGTACAAAACTTTCTAGTGGCGCTTGTACAGACCTTTGAGCTCAAATCACTCGATGGTTTCCCCTGGATCCTCCAAGCTGTTGATATCGTGAAATTTATTTCGTCAGCGCCGGCTATTGCTTATGTCAGGAGTAGTAGTTTTATAACCTGAATACCGGTCACTGGATTTGGTCACTACAATTTTCCGGCCGTATGATACAGTTTAGAGCAATTAGCTCAGTTGATTACTTGGTAGGTCAAGAATGGATAGTTTGGTTTCTCACAATCGCTACAGAACTCTATTCAGATTCCATTCATGCGCGTTTTAGTCACCGGTTCGGCCGGCTTCATCGGATCGACCGTCAGTCATCGTCTACTTGATCGCGGTGATGAGGTTGTGGGTCTGGATAACTATAACGATTACTACGAAGTCTCGTTAAAGCAGGCTCGTGGACAGCGTCTATTGGAACGACAAAGCTACACAGAAATCCGCGCCAGTGTGGAGGATCGAGACGCGTTAGAGACGCTCTTCAAGACACACAAAGTTGATCGAGTGGTGCACCTGGCTGCACAGGCGGGTGTTCGGTATTCGCTTGAAAATCCGCGTGCCTACGTGGACGCCAATCTGGTTGGTTTTATGAATATTCTGGAGTGTTGTCGACATCACAATGTTGATCATTTGGTGTATGCATCATCAAGCTCTGTTTACGGTGCTAACGAATCACTGCCATTTCGTGTAGAGGATTCAGTCGACCATCCGGTAAGCCTTTATGCTGCGACCAAGAAAGCCAACGAGTTGATGGCGCATACCTACAGTCACCTGTTTGGACTGCCGACGACAGGGCTCAGATTCTTTACAGTCTATGGCCCATGGGGTCGGCCTGACATGGCGCTATTTAAGTTCTCTCGGGCGATCTTAACCGGCGGAACTGTCCAATTATTTAACGGTGGTCATCACAAGCGTGATTTCACATTCATCGCGGACATTGTGGATGGGGTGATTGGTACGTTGGATCAAATCGCAGCGCCTGATCCTGCATATGATCCATTGGTGCCGAATCCAGGCACATCGAACGTCCCATGGCGGGTATACAATATTGGATCCGATCGACCGGTTGATTTGATTCGTTATCTCAAGCTGATTGAAGATGCATGTGGCCAGAAAGCCCGTGTTGAGTCGCTTCCCATGCAACCCGGAGATGTGATTGCAACCCACGCCGATGTGTCGGCCCTGAAAGCAGCAATTGGTTACGCTCCGAAGGTCACGGTGGAAGAAGGCATCCCTCAGTTTGTCGACTGGTTTAGAAATTACTACGGCTTATAAGGGGCGCTTTACTTCAGGTTTGAAGGCTGTATACTTCGCCGCTCTTCAGGCGCGTAGCTCAGTTGGTTAGAGCGCCACCTTGACATGGTGGAGGTCGTTGGTTCGATTCCAATCGCGCCTACCAAATTACAACCACATTGGATGGCCCTTGGTATAGGTCGCCAGATCGGAGTTGGAAATGCCTGTAATTACCCTTCCTGATGGATCCAAGCGTGAGTTTGACGGTCCAATTTGTGCTATGGACGTCGCCGAATCGATTGGCCCAGGACTTGCGAAAGCGACCATTTGTGCTCGCGTCGACGGCGAGTTAAAAGATACCGCTGATATCATTAGCCACGATGCAAATGTGTCGCTGATTACAGCCAAGGACTCTGAGGGTCTCGAAGTCATCCGTCACTCATTCGCGCATTTAGTCGGTCACGCGGGCAAGCAGCTTTTCCCCGGGATCAAGATGGCGATCGGGCCAGTCATCGAGCATGGGTTTTATTACGACGTTGATTATGAGCGGCAGCTGACCCCTGAGGATTTGGAGGCTCTCGAAAAACGAATTCAAGAACTCGTGAAGACCAATTATCCAGTGATGAAACAGTGGGCTTCGCGTGAAGAAGCGATTGCGGCCTTCAAAGAGCGTGAAGAGCCTTACAAGCTTGAGATTATCGAACGGGATATTCCTGACGATGGTCATGCGATTGGCTTGTACCACCACCAAGAATACACCGATATGTGCCGTGGGCCTCATGTTCCCAACACGCGGTTTCTTCGTCACTTCAGGTTGACCCATGTGACCGGTGCTTATTGGCGTGGTAACGTTAATAATAAACAGCTGCAGCGGATCTACGGGATCGCGTTTACGTCCAAGCAAGATCTGGATGCTCATTTAAAGTTCTTAGAAGAGGCGGCTAAACGGGATCACAGGAATCTGGCAAAGACGCTGGACCTCTTCCACTTGCAGGAAGAAGCGCCAGGCATGGTGTTCTGGCATCCAAATGGCTGGACTGTGTATCGCGTGCTTGAAGATTACATTCGTGATCGTCTTGAGCATTCTGGTTATCAAGAAATTCGCACTCCACAACTTGTTGATCAAAGACTATGGGAAGCGTCGGGCCACTGGGATAAGTACCAAGAAAACATGTTTGTGACATCGAGTGAAAGCCGCGATTACGCAGTGAAACCGATGAATTGCCCGTGTCACGTGCAGATCTACAACAAGAAGATCACCTCATATCGTGAACTTCCGATTCGGTTAGCTGAGTTCGGCTCATGTCACCGAAACGAACCATCAGGTTCGTTGCATGGATTAATGCGCGTGCGGAATTTTGTTCAGGATGATGCTCATATTTTCTGCACTGAAGACCAGATTACCGATGAGGTGAAGACATTCAATCAACTGCTGACCGAGGTCTATTACGATATGGGCTTCGACGACATGATTGTGCGAATTTCAACGCGGCCTGAAAAGCGGGTGGGTGATGATGCGACCTGGGATAAAGCGGAAAAAGCGCTTTCCGATGCATTGGATGACTTAGGTGTCGAGTGGGAGGGACTTCCCGGTGAAGGTGCCTTTTATGGACCAAAAATTGAGTACTCGTTGAAAGATTGTTTGGGCCGTGTGTGGCAATGCGGAACGATGCAAGTCGATTTTTCGATGCCGGGTCGTCTTGGTGCAGAATTTGTGGCTGAAGACGGATCGAAGCAGACGCCTGTCATGTTGCATCGCGCGATATTGGGAAGTTTGGAGCGTTTCGTCGGTATTTTACTCGAAAATACGGCAGGTTTACTGCCGCCGTGGTTGTCTCCAACGCAAGCAATCGTCCTGACAATCACTGATTCACAGCATGAATATGCGAAAAATGTGGAAAAAATGCTTGTCGCTCAAGGTCTTCGCGTTAAATCCGATTTGCGCAATGAGAAGATCGGCTATAAAATCCGCCACCACACTTTACAGCGTGTCCCCTATTTGTTGGTGATCGGTGATAAAGAAGTGAACAACCAGCAGGTGGCTGTGCGGACCCGGACGGGTGAAGATCTTGGCGCGACGGATTTACAAGCCTTTGCGGACAAGCTTCACAGCGAGATCGGTATGCGTGGTCGTTTTGGTATTGAATCGGAGACAGAGTAATCAGAAGAGCACAACCCAAAGGTGCGCCGGGTGAAAAGCGTACACTGATCAATGAAGAAATTCGCGCTTCTAAAGTGCGGTTGATCGGTCCAACAGGTGAACAAATTGGTGTAGTGAACACAAATGACGCGCTTGTGGCAGCTCGTGAGAACGATCTTGATCTTGTGTTGATTGCGGAGTCATCAGATCCTCCAGTTGCCAAAATCATGGATTTTGGCAAACGGTTGTATGAAGAGAAAAAAGCCAAGGCGGCTGCGAAGAAAAAGCAGCACCAACTGCAGGTGAAAGAAATTAAATTTCGTCCGGGAACGGACGTTGGAGACTACCAGGTCAAACTGCGCAACCTGGTGCGTTTCCTCGAGGACGGCGATAAGGCCAAGGTAACCATTCGGTTCCGAGGCCGCGAAATGGCCCACCAAGAACTCGGCATGCAAATGTTGGAGCGTTTGGAAAAGGACCTCGAAGAGTATGGAGTTGTCGAAGCGCGCCCGAAATTAGAGGGCCGTCAGATGATCATGGTCTTCGCGCCGAAAAAGAAGTGAGAGCAACATGCTCTAATGCGGAGTGAAAAGGAAATATGCCAAAACTCAAAAGTAACTCAGGCGCTCTAAAGCGCTTTAAGCCAACTGCCAAAGGCTTTAAGCACAAGCAGTCTTTCCGTAGCCATATTCTGACGAAGAAGAGTACAAAGCGTAAGCGTCATTTGCGCGGTACCCTGATGGTCGCTGCCTCTGATATCAAGCTGATTCATCGCATGCTTCCAGGTGTTCGGTAATAGGAGAGACCCATGCCAAGAGTTAAACGTGGTGTCACCGCACGTGCGGGTCACAAGAAAGTTCTGAAGCAGGCGAAGGGATACTATGGTGCCCGTTCGCGCGTGTTTCGTGTTGCTAAACAAGCTGTAATCAAAGCGGGTCAGTACGCATACCGTGACCGCCGTCAGAGAAAGCGTCAGTTCCGTGCGCTTTGGATCGCCCGTATTAACGCCGGTGCGCGTGAATGCGGTTTGAGCTACAGCCGTTTCATCGATGGTCTAAAAAAGGCCAATATTGAAATGGATCGTCGTGTACTCGCAGATCTTGCGATGAATGAGAAGGTTGCATTTGCTGCACTCGCAGAGCAAGCAAAGCAAGCGCTCGAACAGGCGAACGCTTAATTTTAAACCTTCAGGGTGACTGAAGGGAAGGCCGCCTGGAAAACCTCCTCGCGGCCTTTTTTATGCTGTTGGACTCTAAATGGACAATTTACAGAATATTCAAGACGAGGCCTTGGCGTTAATCGAATCTGCAGATTCGCTGGCGCATCTTGATGATGTGCGCGTGAAATTCCTTGGTAAGAAGGGATTGATTAGTGCGCAAATGAAGACACTTGGCCAATTGTCTGCTGAAGAACGGCCACAAGCCGGAGTGAAAATTAATACCGTTCGTGATCGAGTGACTGAAGTGCTCGAAGCGCGGAAAACAACACTCGAAGTCGAAGCGGAAACTCAGAGTTTGATGCGTGATGCGGTGGATGTGACCATGCCCGGTCGTCCGCAAGAAATCGGAGGGTTGCATCCGGTGACGCGCACGCTTGATCGGTTGAATCGACTGTTTGCAAGTCTTGGTTACACGGTCGCAACAGGTCCTGAGATAGAGGATGACTGGCATAACTTTGAGGCCCTAAATATCCCATCGCATCACCCCGCGCGAGCAATGCACGACACTTTCTATTTTGACGATGGTCGGGTGTTAAGAACGCATACTTCACCTGTGCAGATTCGGACTATGGTGGGTGAAGAACCGCCAATCCGCATTGTGGCACCAGGGCGTGTCTATCGGTGTGATAGTGATTTAACACACACACCGATGTTTCATCAGATTGAAGGCTTAGTGGTTGATCAAGACATCAGCTTTGCCGATCTTAAAGGTACGATCATTGCCTTCTTAAACCGCTTTTTCGAAGCAGATCTTGATGTTCGGTTCAGACCGAGCTATTTCCCGTTCACAGAACCATCCGCTGAAGTCGATGTCCAATGCGTGATGTGTGAAGGCTCAGGATGTCGTGTGTGTTCTCACACCGGGTGGCTTGAGGTCATGGGGTGCGGCATGGTGCATCCGACAGTCTTTGAGCAAACGGGCGTCGATACCTCTGTCTATACAGGCTTTGCATTTGGCATGGGTATTGAGCGTTTAGCGATGCTCCGGTACGGAATTGGTGATCTTCGCCTGTTCTATGAAAACGATTTGCAGTTCCTCAACCAGTTTCACGGATAGACATGAAAGCAAGTATCTCTTGGCTGAAGAGCCTGTGTCCGACCGATTTATCGGTCGATGAAATTGTCAACCGACTGACGATGGCTGGACTTGAAGTGGACGGTGTTGAGGCTGCCGCCAAGCCGTTTACACATGTTGTTGTTGGTGAGGTGCTTTCTGTCTCTCAGCATCCGGATGCGGATAAGTTGAATGTGTGTGAAGTAACCGACGGTGAATTAACCTATCAGGTCGTTTGTGGTGCGCCTAATGTGCGAGCCGGTCTGAAGGTTCCTTTTGCACGCGTTGGTGCTGTGCTTGGTGACGATTTTAAAATTAAACAAGCCAAACTCCGAGGTGTTGAGTCAAATGGCATGCTGTGTGGTGCTGATGAATTAGGTCTTTCAGACGAGCGTGATGGCTTAATGGAGTTACCATGTCACTTCAATCCGGGCGCCGACTTTGCTCAGTTACTGTCGCTTCCCGATGATGTGGTTGAGGTTGACTTGACACCGAATCGTGGTGACTGTTTGTCGATTACCGGTTTGGCTCGTGAGCTTGGCGTTTTGAGCCAAGCTCAGGTTTCATTTGTTGACTGTGACCCTGTGGATCCCGAATCTGACGAAACGCATGATGTGTATTTGTCGGCGCCAGAGGGTTGCCCATGTTACGTCGGTCGTATCATTGAGAATGTTGATGTCAGTCGCCCAACGCCGGTTTGGATGGTCGAGCGTTTGCGCCGAAGTGGT
>CACBSE010000019.1 GCA_902541775.1 uncultured Litorivicinus sp.
TCTGGTGTAGTTCACTCTGGTATTTACTACGCCGAGGGGAGTTTACGGGCGAAGTTGTGCGTGTCTGGTGCTCGACAGATGCTCGAGTACGTTGAGGAGCGTCAACTGTGGAACGATCGCTGCGGGAAGCTGCTGGTGCCACCAACTGAGTCCTCCTTGAGTTCTTTGGATGTTCTGCTAAACCGTGGTCGGGCAAACGGAGTAGAGATACACAAAGTGACAGGGCCAGAGGCTTTAGATCTCGAGCCGCGTGTAAATACAAGGTTTGGTCAGGCGCTCTACGTCCCGATTACGTCGGTTGTGAACCCAAAGGAGGTCGCGGAACGGGTGCGCGAGGAGGTGGTCTCAAGGGGTGGGGTCATTCATTACAGTACGCCCGTCGAGGCAATTGACGCCCGCCGCGGAACGGCGCGGACATTGGAGGGGTCGTTCGAGGCGGGGACAGTGGTCAATGCGGCTGGATTATTTGCTGACCAGGTTGCAGAACGCTCTGGTTTGAAGACCCAATATAGTTTTCAGCCATTCAAGGGAAAGTACTGGAAACATAAAAACCCCGACTTCACTATGCGGCGTCTGGTATACCCGGTTCCTGATTTGAGCCTACCATTTTTGGGTGTCCATACTGCACACAACCAGACCGGTGATGTGTACTTCGGACCCAGTTCGACGCCGGTTATAGGGCGCGAGAATTATCAAGGCCTGGATGGCATCAGCCTGCGTGATGGAATATCGCTAGGCGCCTCACTGGCTTGGAAGTTTCTAAAAAATACGAACGGTCTCCGAACGCTTTCGATGCGGGAGATTAGGCTCATGCGTCTGCGGGGTGTCTGTGACGAGTTAACTAAGATCATTTCTGGTGTGGAACCGCGGGATCTTGAGCCAAGCCTTGCAAAAGTCGGTATTCGATCGCAAATATTCGACTCAACAACGCAGCACTTAGTGACCGATTTTGTGGTTGTCCCGGACGGGAGAGCGATTCATATCTTGAATGCGATCAGTCCGGCGTTCACTGCCAGCTTCGCGTTCGCTAGTTATGTCTTGGATACATACCAACGATAGGGATTGCATGTGGATTTAGGATTAAAAGGACGTACGGCACTGGTGATGGGTGCCTCACAGGGACTTGGAGAGGCAACGGCACTGCAGCTGGCCTCGGAGGGTGCTCACGTGGTCTTGGTCGCGAGACGCGAGAATGTTTTACAGGAGGTCAAGCAGCGTATAGAAGAGCGTGGTGGTTCCGCCGAGATAGCGGTCTGCGATCTCTTCGATGTAAATTCGAGGCGTACTCTCTGCGGCATGATCGGTAAACTGCCGCGAATCGATATCTTGGTTGCGAACTCCGGTGGCCCAGCTCCAGGCATGGCGCCAGGGATCGCGTCTGAGGTGTGGGCCAAGGAGTTTGATGCCATGGTTCTGGGCCTAATCGAGATAATTGATGCCGCGGTCGATCGTATGAAAGAGGCAACCTTCGGGCGGGTGATTGTGATTGGATCTTCCGGTATCGTCATTCCGATTCCCAAGCTCGCGGTCTCAAATACCTTAAGATCTGCCTTGGCTGGATACATAAAGACCCTGTCTGAGCAGGTGGCTCCTTTTGGCGTGACTTGCAACATGGTACTCCCAGGGAGAATAGATACGCCGCGCACGAAGGCGATCGATGCCGGTGGGGCAAAGGCAGAGAGTGTGGATGTCGAAGAGATACGCGCGCGATCTTGGGCGGGGATACCGATGGGCCGCTATGGGACACCGGAAGAGTTTGCCTCCATGGTCGTTTTCTTGGCGAGCGATAAGGCCAGCTACATCACGGGAATACAGGCACGGGTAGATGGCGGGGCGATGAAGTCTGTTAACGTCTAACGACGCAAGACTGGAAAACCTCGCAACGGTGCGGCTATCATCTAGCTTTGCAGAGTGATGGATCATCGCATGCTAGCCACTGGTAAGAGGTCGTCGGGAGTTTTGGGCCCTAACGATATCAAAGGCCATTGAGCCTATTAATAACTAAAACGGAGAGAAATAATGAAACGTCGTTCATTACTTACCCTTAGCGCCGCAGTGTTTGCCGGCTCGCTCACAATGTCCGGTATGGCTTTGGCCAACGCGAAAGATTACGTGCTTAACACCGCGTCCACTGGCGGCACATACCACCCAGTAGGAACAGCGATCGCCACCCTTTCAAAAGTGAAACTGCTGCCCAAGCAGAAGTTTAGTCTGACAGCGGTCAACTCGGCGGGTTCTGGTGCGAATGTTCAGGCGATGGGAGCTGGTACTGCAGACTTCGCGATTCTTCAGGGTCTGTTCGGTTCATACGCTGCTACCGGTACCGGACCAGTGTCGGCTCCTCAGAAGAATCTTCGGTCTGTGACAATGCTGTGGCAGAACGTCGAGCAGTTCGTTGTCGCCAACAGCGCTGTCAAAACCGGAACCGTGTCTGACCTTTTGGCCCTGAAGGGAAAGGCTGCCGGTATGGGGAAACAAAACTCAGGGACGATTGGGTCCAACCGGGTTTTACTTTCTGGTCTCGGGCTCGATATGGATAAAGACTTCGACTTAATGTACGCGGGGTATACTCCAACAGCGGATGCGCTCGCTAACGGGCAGATCATGGCTACAGGGATGCCTTCGGGTCCACCGACCGGTGCTATTACCAAGCTGATGGCGGGTAACTCAGGTAAGTTCACCATCCTTAACATTACGCCAGACGAGGCGAAGAAAATGGATGGGGGCCGCCTTTTGTGGACACCATACACGCTTAAGGCCGGTACTTATCCGGGCCAGACAAAAGATATCCAGACCGTTGCTCAGCCTAATTTCCTGGCGGTCAACGCAAACGTCGACGAGAATCACGTTTATTTGTTGACGAAGACCATGTACGAGAACCTACCGTTCCTGCAAGCGATACATCCTGCGACGAAGGTAATGGCTGTTGAGAAAGCGATGGACGGGCTGCCTGTCCCTCTTCATCCTGGTGCCGCTAAGTACTACAGTGAGGTGGGGCTTAAAATACCCTCGCATCTGCTAGGTAAATAAAACCTGAGTATAGAGAGACCAGGCTAGTCTGGTCTCTTTCCAATTTCCCATTGCGACTGGTCAGGAGTCGTGGATGACTCGAGAGCATTGGTTGTCGTTTGACGAATCGCCTGCTGGTTTCACTGGGCTGAGATGGGTCCTGATAGGTTTTGCTGTTCTCTTCGCCGCCTGGCATGTGGCCACCAATCTTCTAATCAATGAGCCTCCCATCTGGCAGAATGCTATACACTTCGGGGGTTTCGCGTTTCTTGCCAGCATCATTTTCCCTGTAAAATTTTTTGGCCGCTCGTTTCTGGCGTTAGACGTGATTTATGGCCTAGTGGTGGCGCTGTCGGCCTGCTGGGTCGTGGCGGCCGAGCCAAGGATCTATGAGGAAACGTTGTCTATCACAGGTCAGTCGTGGCAGTTTAATGTGGTCGACTGGTTTGCGGGGGTTATATTGATATTCGCAGCCTTCGACTTCTCAAGACGTGTCTCTGGTTGGGTAATTCCGGTCCTGATTGTGGTAGCAATTTCGTACATACTCTTTTTAGGCGAATATCTACCGGGGGTGTTTCGCGCTGCGAGCCTGCCGTTAGACGATATCTTGTTCCGAACGATATATAACGACGAGGGCCTGTTCGGAATTCTGGCGAATATTTCGTCCTCAAACATCGCGTTGTTCATGATTTTTGGGGGCTTTTTGGTGGTGTCTGGTGCCAGTGATTTTGTCATCGAAGTGTCGAAAGTTGTCGCCGGAAGAATCAGGGGTGGGGCGGCCTTCGTCGCGGTATTGTCATCCGCGCTAACAGGCACTATCAGCGGTTCGGCCGTTGCCAATACGGCGTCAACAGGCGTCATCACGATCCCCTTAATGAAGTCTTCAGGCTTCAGGGGTCGGTTTGCGGCGGGAATCGAAGCGGCTGCGTCGACTGGTGGTCAACTGATGCCCCCAATCATGGGAGCTGGCGCCTTCGTGATGGCAAGTTATACGTCGATTCCCTACGCAACGATCGTGGCTGTCTCAGTGATTCCTGCATTCCTTTATTTCTTATCGGTCGCGTTCGTGGTGCGAATCGAGGCAGTCAAGCATCGGGTTGGCGAAGGGATCGATATGTCGATCAGTCGCGCAAAAATTGTCTCAGGTGCGCTGACATTCGTGATTCCACTAGGTGTAATGATTTATTTGTTGATGACGGGGGTGACGCCTTCATTTGCTGCGTCCGGAGCTATCGGTGTTCTCATTGTGGCGTCCTGGGTATCGTGGGTCATCGGACGCGTTGTAGACTCCAGTGATATGCGATCGAACGTGATGAATTTCAGGCGTGTTTGCCAGGCGTGTCTGTTTGGGATTCGCGGCGGAATTTTGACCGCTATCCTCATGGTAGCGATCGGCGTGATCAATAATGCGATTGTTACGAGTGGGATTGGAAACGGCTTTTCTCTGATGATAGCGCAATGGTCTCAGGGCTCGCTGGTGATTGCGATACTGCTCATCGGGCTCGCCTCACTGGTGTTGGGGATGGGTCTTCCGGTGACGGCAGCCTATATCATCATGGCGATTCTATGCGCTCCGGCTTTAGCGGGGATTTTAGCCGATACATTGATCGTCGAACAATTGATGGTGGGACTGACGGATCCAGCGCAGGCAGCCATGTTCATGCTCGTCGACAGTCCACATGCGGCCAAAGTGATGACCGGAATGTCTCTCGACGAGGCCACCGCCTTAATGTCAGCTGTTCCGTTTGAGGTCGCGATGACGATGCGGCCGATGTTGGTTGATGCAGAGGCACTCATGGGCTTTTTGCTAGTGGCTCACCTGATTATCTTTTGGCTAAGTCAGGATAGTAATGTCACACCGCCGGTGTGTTTGGCAGCCTTTACTGCCGCTGGGATTGCTAAGTCTCCGCCAATGGCGACAGGATTTCAGTCATGGAAGGCAGCCAAAGGACTCTATGTGGTGCCACTTTTGTTTGCCTACACACCCCTCGTTAATGGAACCTTCATTGAGATGTGTCAAGTTGGTTTTTTTGCGCTTTTCGGCATTTATGCAATCAACGCCATCATCGCTCGCTTCTCAGAGGGCCCCTTAGCCCTATGGCACTGGCCACTCTTACTTATCGGATCCGCCCTGTGCTTTGTGCCACTTGATCTTATGAGTAATATCATTGGCGCCATGTCGGTAAGTATCGTCGCCGTTTTAACCCACCGCCGTAATCAGTTGTTCAGCGTGACGCCATCGTAGTCCGTTCTATGGTTTAATCTCATTATAGAGTGTTACCTTTTGGAGTTCCTTATGCGTGTTGTTTTGTTGTTTGGTCTGTTCGCTTTACTGACCGGCTGTGTTTCGATCTTCTAACTTGATTATTTATGCAACACGACCCGCATCATATCCGTTTAGACGCTAGCCGAGAGCTGCACGCGCGTCCCTTCCCGATTTTAAGTGCCACATGCAGGCTGGTTCACGTTTGCGTTCGAGTCTCCCCGACAACAAGAGATGAAGTCAGAGCCTGGCTCAGAGAACGGGTCAAGGATTTCCCGGAGGATTTCCAGGGTCATTGGGAGCGTCCGGGTGCAGACTCATGGATTCGAGTTGAGCGTCACACTGAGTTTGTTGCAATCACGCAAGTGGTACCGAGAGGTCTTCAATTTACGGAAGTTGCCGATTCAGCATGGCTTGATCGAGCTCCGCAGGATGTTTTGGTGCTTGCGAGATTGACATCCTCGGTGGGCGGAGAGATGCCGGCGGACGTCGAAGCCGTGAGTACCTTACGACAGGGTGCCGTGACAGCCGGGAGCAACTTCACACCGGATAACGCCGGTTTTACGTCCTGGACGGTATCGTTTACCCAAGATCCAGGCGATGAGCCGGCCGGCCGGTTGTTGCAGATGATTTTAGAAATCGAGACCTATCGAACGCTTGCTGTGATGGGTATGGATCGCATCCGAGCCGTACATCCGATTCTTCAGCGCGTTGCAAATAACCTGCCACGCGAGACAACAGAGATGATGGAACACGACGCGATGATGGCGACGTTGGCATCATTGTCAGCTCAGGAAAGCGAGTTACATTCAGTTTGGGAAAAACTGGCCTGGCGAGTCGGTGCAAATCAGGCCTATCATGAGCTCGTGTTTCAGCGTCTTGATCAACTGACAGCACATGGTCTTGAGGGCTATGTGGGTATCCGTCATTTCCTGAAGCGTCGACTGACGCCGGCTGTATCGACTGCTGAGACGGTGATGCGTCGGCGTTCAGAGTTAGCCGATCAGATCGACGAAAGAGCGCAACTACTCCGAACACAACTACAATTGAATTTGCAAAGCCAAACACGTGATTTGCTTGCGAGTTTAGATCAAAGTGCGGTCAGACAAATTCGGTTACAGTCGGCGGTTGAGGGTCTCTCAACCGTCGCCATCGCTTACTATGGTGTTGGGTTGATCTCGCCGATGATCGAACCGTTCGTTGATCCAGCCATGAGAGATTGGGTTAAGGCAGGTCTAGCACCGGTTATCATCGGTCTTGTTTGGTGGACGCTATCACGGATTAGGAACCGGGTGGGTCGTAACACCTAGCGCGGTGAGCGGTTGATCCGTTGACCGATATGATTCCTGAACCACGTGGCGCTTTGATCACATAGGTGACCAATCGCTCGCCATTGGTGGTGATCCGGAAGCGGATTTGCTTGTTAGGAAGAATGCTGGCTACATCCATCAGGTCTTGATCAATCGCACATGAACCAATGTAATCGACTTTGGCGGTAGTGGCGGTGACTCGGTGCAACTTACCGATCATCATTGTTCGTAACATGGAATCCTCTCTGAAAGCGCGCATCATAAAGGAGAATGCTGCGATGCATAAAATTTCTCCCGAACTTCCCTCATGGCTGATAAAGAGAGGAAATTACCAGTGGTTGGTGCGACTCGCGATCCGCTCAGGAGCCAGAGAACCTCGGGATGACAGGGCTCAACGGACGACTGAAACCCTGATACGGTATCACCGATTGCACCGATTGAGGGGCGGGCGAATCAAGCGATTACGAAATCGATCTTGCTCGCAGTAGGTAGTCCGATAAGCCGCGTTAGGTTTGTAAGCGGGGTGAAATCGAAGCACAAAAGTTTCGTGATCGAAATCCCCAAAGAGGCAGCTGATTTACTGGCGAAGCAGCTCTCCTCAATTAGTCGTTAATCGACCATCAGATCTTGCACATATCGCGGCAAGCCAAAAGCTCCATGATGGATCTCAGGCGTGTAGTATCTCAATCGGGGCAATACTCGCGACCGCTCAGTAAGATCACGAACTGACGGAATCGTGAGTGTTGATTTGCTGGCGAAACCCATGGCCATGGCACCCCCCACGTAGGTCGGTACCGGTGTTAAATAAAACTTCCGTGTTTGAAACGAAGATTGCCAGCGGCGATATGAAGTGGTTACTTCATCACCTTGCATGAAAGGCACACCATTTTGTGTGATCAAAATGCCAATTTCGGTCAATGCGCTCGCACACCCTTGGTAAAAGTCCGATTCGAAAAGAACTTCACCGGGACCGATTGGGTCAGTCGAATCCGTGATAATGACGTCGAATTGTGTTTGGTTATTGGCGATAAAATCTGCGCCGTCGTCAATCACCAGATTAAGACGGGGATCACTAAATGCTCCATCGGAATGTTTCGGAAAATATTCAATGCACATATCCACCACGGCGCGATCAATTTCTATCTGCGTGACTGACTCAACGGTTGGGTGTTTAAAAACTTCACGCAGAATAGCGCCATCACCGCCACCGATAATTAACACTTTTCGTGGGTTAGGATGCGTGTTCATAGGCACGTGAACCATCATTTCGTGGTACACAAACTCATCGGCTTCAGTGGTTTGTATTACGCCATCTAGAGCCATGACACGACCAAATCTTGGATTTTCAAAAATCACCAACTGCTGATGGTCGGTTACGGCCTCGAACAATGTCCGCCCTTGCTCAAAATTTTGTCCCCATTCTGAGTAGAGCGTTTCTTGATAGCGCATTAACGAATTCTACCGCGACGTTCTTCGAGGACTTTAGATTGTGATGGGTGGAAATAGCGACCTAAAATTTCGACTGCACGATGGGGATTCGAATCACCACACATAAATACGTCGAAAGCTGCGTAGTCTTTTTCGGGCCATGTGTGTACGGAGATATGCGATTCAGCAAGTACAGCGACGCCACTGATGCCGCCATTCGGAGTGAAGTGATGTAGGTGTATATGCAAGAGTGTGGCGTTGCACTCGTCGACGCATGCTCGCATTGCTGCTTCCATTCGCTCGAGGCATTCGAGACCTTTGGCGCCCCAGAGATCTATGATGAGATGTGTTCCAGCGAAAATTTGGCCGTCTTCGCAAGTGAAATGATCGAGTGATTGGTCCCGATCTTCGATTTGGTCGTGTTGTGGCCAACTAGGTTTGGCAACCGCAGTCAAGGTTATGCTCAATTGAGGTGATACCCCCTGGATCCGATAAAACAGTAGTAATGCGATCCACTCATCCTTCTGAGGGTATCGCGCGGTTAAAAGAGCATAAATCCTCGTGTTATCAGCTCAAGTAGCGCGAAGTTTATTGATTTTTGACCGGTGTGCAAGAAAAAAATGTAGAGAACAAATTGTTATGATAGTTTGATCAGGTCGGTGACGCGAGCCCTAGCAGTCGAGCATGGTGCAGTGAGCTTTGCGTTGATCCACCGACGCCGCAGATTTCTTATTGGGCGGGGCGGAATGGCAGTTACTTTGGAACGCATAGCTCGTTCCACTGGTTCAGCCACGCGTTAAGCGAAAGTACGCTGGAAAGAAACAAATCCTCCAGCAAAACTAAACCCAAGCATGATCACATCTAACATCAGCGCTTACTTCAAAAGTCTGATTAATGAGGCGCGGAGTCTATCCATTTTTTCTGTTATCGCAAGTCAAAAAATTCGTCTTTTTTTCGAGGTAACAGCGGTTTTTTCCAAGACGAGTTTCTTCATCTAAGGAATCTTAGAGCACCCTGTGGAAGATTTTGGCGTCAGTGCTTGGTTTCAGGGCACCATGCCCTTAACAAAACCTTGGGTAGTCGAACTATTTTTTTATTCCCACTGTTGTTCGACGTTGGTTAGGCCTCTAGAGAGCAAATGAAAAGTATGTGGGATTTCGTCGAGATTATGTGTCCCTATTGTGGTGAATTTCAGCAAACTGATGTCGATATCAGTGCTGGCAGCCAAGACTACTGGCAGGATTGTCAGGTGTGCTGCTGCCCAATTTTATTTGAATTAACAGTTGATGGTGAGCAGGGGTTTCGTGTGATCGTGAAGCGTGATGACGACTAATTACGACAGATAGGGTTTGGCTCGCCTATTCGTTACGCCCGTTACTCTATTCCAAGCGCTTTATGCTAAGTCAAGAGCAGTTCTTTGGGGTGTTATTTGTTGTAGCAGGTGGGTTATTAGCAGTCTATTAGGCAGCAAATACCCGACTCCAATGCGCGTAATCTGTCAGGCTGATCAATTCTTCGGGCGTGATCGCCATCCATCCATATTGCATTCCAGCGGGAATGTACAAGCATGGAGATTCGAGGACTGATGTTGAGATCTGAGTTTGGAGTAGGTGTGGCAGTCCAAAAGGGGGCATCCATTGATTAGGATAGCCCGTCAAGAGATAGCTCTGCATTGAGCTCGCATATCGTTCATTGCTCTGGATGTCTGCGTTTTGATTCCAGGGATGTACAGAAATACGTGGGGCTCGATGCGGGTGCAGGATCAGACTGGTAGCCAAGATGTCCTCATCTCGGCATCCAAGCGCGAGGCTGAGTTGGTCTGCTGTGGATTTGATTTCGTAAATCTTTGCGTTGCTGTGCACTCGGTCTAAAAATTCGAGAAGGCCGGGTGGTGGGGTAATTGTCTTCATTATCGGTTCCAGGCACGTTCTTGAGCCACATCTACGCCGCATTCTTACGACATGAGATAAAGTATAACACAACTCGTGTGAGCAGTCCGAAACCCGAGTGCAACCGGTGTGGTTGGTGCCATTTGCACCGCTGCTGTCACTTTTCAACGATTGATTCAATGCATATGGTGATCAGATATGAAAGAAATGATACGTGTTGATGTGCGTTGCGACTTAAGGATTGATTGATCCTATGCACGCAGACGAATCCCTCGAAATCGTGTTTGGATTGAGTCCATCTGAAAC
Organism: uncultured Litorivicinus sp.; assembly: GCA_902541775.1. GTDB lineage: Bacteria > Pseudomonadota > Gammaproteobacteria > Pseudomonadales > Litorivicinaceae > HIMB30. The sequence continues at coordinate 10,206 of CACBSE010000019.1, forward strand.
GATTGAGGCTTTGGATATCTGGTTTTATCGTTCTCAGAGGGTCGAGGTGGGCTCAGTCAGGTAGTCAATGAAATGAGTTCGACTGATCATACGAAATTTTATGTGTTTGATTGGAATTATAACGAAGAAATCGCCATGTTACTGGTCAAAGTAGGATGTCATGGATGTTTGCTCTACGATACGCTTTGGTAATTTGAAAACCGTCGTATCGACATTAGCTTTGGGATCATCTTGGTGCCACGTTCTGTGTTGGAGAAGGGTGTTGAGCCAATTACCGTCGATCGAGATGCGGTTGTTGGTGCCTTATGCCGTAAACTTTTTCCGAATGAACACGAGGTCGCTCGCTGGATTGGGCTTGAACTAACAAATCAATGAATCGCACGGGAAATGGGCGTGACTGAAATATTAGTAAAACCCATCTGAGTAACGTTTGTCAAAAGACGCCAGTGAACGACCCCCTAGAGCTCGCTCTGTTGATGAAGGGTGAACTGCCTTAGCGGGTTCGCGTAAATCTCCAATAACTTGGCGCGGTATTTTTCAGGGGTCCTCGAGATCAGCGACTGAAAGCGATCTTGGACGTCAGGGAGCAAGTCATCGGGCAATGAGGATTGATTCAGGAGGGCGTCTGCCAAACGACCAGTATCGAATACCCGTTGTCCGAGAATAATTTGATGATCAATTATGCTAGCAAGGGCTTGCGGCGTCTCTGGTATATCTGTGATCGGCTCACCGAAATGCAGATGTACGCGACCTTTCCACCCCATGATTCCCGTCGCGATGGAACGAACATCTTCGTCCGGGCGTTTGGTGTAGGCGCCTTCACGTTCTGTTATTGACAATTCGCGGGCTTTCAAAGGAGCGCAGGGATCGAATTCGTAAGATATCGACACAGGTACGGGTCGAACCGCACCCACTGCCTCCTGAAAGGATTCAGCTCGAGATTTTCCAACCATCGCTAACATTTTCAATATTGCCGGGTCCGTGCGATCGATACCATCTTTGGCTCGACCCTCCCGATGGGCGATCCAGATTGAATGGCTCTCCTCGATGGATTGTCTGATGTATGTGGAGAGAGCTGAATAGGTCTGTAAGATTTCGCGAGGGCCTGATACGCTTCGTTTTACAATAAAGCTTTTGTTGATCCGCATTAAATCGCCGATAAACGGTTTTTTCACCAAATTGTCGCCAATGGCGATGCGGACCGTATCAAAGCCGCCATTGTAAAGAGCCCAGTTGACGAAGGTTGGATCCATCACAATATCGCGATGGTTACTTAAAAATAGATACGACTGTTTGGCTTCTAATTGTCCTAGACCCGAGACCGTGAATGTCTCTGTGGTAGATGACAAGACTTTTGCCAACTGCGGAGCGACGAGTTCTTGGAAGTCACGAACGCCGTGAACCTGGCTCGCTTGCTGACGTAGAAAGGCACGGATCCTTGGCTTGAGAAACGGGCTGAAGAATGAATACCAGCCTTTGAACCTCAGTTGACCGACAGCTTTGATGAACTCATCATCTTGGAGCAGTCTGTTGATGACTTTTGGAACGTCTCGATCCGTGTATGGCTCAAGATCAGAAATATCGGTCATTCGTTATCCTTATTTGAGACGACGAGTATACCGACAATGGGTGATAACAATGCAATCAGATGTAATCTTTTCCGGATTTCCGAGCGCTTGGCGAGACTACCTTGGTGAGACGATCCTGCAATCGATTGAGGCGCAATGCTCGCGGCGGCTTCTTGATGAGGCGAGCTATCCGAGCCATTCGGACCGTTTTCGTGCGTTTGAACTGTGCTCGCCACAACAGTGTCGCGTCGTCATCGTTGGACAAGACCCCTATCACGGGCCTGGTCAGGCCATGGGGCTTTCTTTCTCCGTGCGTCATGGTGTTCCTATACCGCCATCGCTGCGAAATATCCTTAGGGAGTGGCGGGCCGAGTTCGGACACCCATGGCCTATGTCTGGGGACCTCTCGCGCTGGGCTTCGAATGGAGTTTTACTATTGAATCGAGTCTTGTCGGTGAAACCAAGTGAAGCAGGAAGTCACCGAAACTTAGGTTGGGAGAGGTTAACCGATCGAGTGATTGAGAGACTGGCTACAGATTCAACTTATCGTGTATTCTGTTTGTGGGGTAATGATGCAAAGCAATTGAAGGCGCTGATTCCCGAAAGTCAGGGCCTGATCGAATGCGTGCACCCATCACCTCTATCAGCCCATCGTGGTTTTTTCGGTTCGCGACCATTTACGGCGGTTAACCGGTTATTGAAAGCTAACGGTCAGTCAGAGCTTGACTGGACGCTGCCCCTCGACTTGTCTGCTAATTTCGAAAGGCACATTGATCAGGTGTTCTGATGAGAGACCGACAGGTGCAAGAACCAAGGCCGTTGAACCGTCTACCGTAGTGACGGCGTCAAAAACAGGGAGTTGAAGACCCTCGAGTTCAAGTGTTTGCCCATCTAAGTGTTCTGGGCTTTGATAAATCCTCAAATGCTTTTTGTTCTGCCCTAAGTGCTCCAAACGTGCGATCACCTCTTGTCCTGTGTAGCATCCTTTTTGAAAGCTTACGCCGTTAAGCATCTGGTAGTGCGCTTGCTGGGGGATACATTGTTCAGCGGAATAAGAGCGCACATATCCGAGACCACTCAAGAGTCGCGACGAATCAGCGAAAGAGCTGTGTTCAGCGTTCGGATCACCGATCACCCACTGAGTTCTTCCGTACTCCCCTACACGTGTCGATGTTGAAGCGTGATGGCTCATAGACGGCTCCAGATCAGATTGGGATATCAGCGCGAGAGGAATCGATGTGATTTCGGCTGCAACTCGCGATAGCATCAAAAAGGGTGTCAGTCGGGCGACTATTGCCTCTGACTGATCGATGGGTGTGATCAGACTGACGATACCCTCATGGATGATCAGTCGGCCCGACCCGTACATCCGTCCTTTTGAATTACAAAATGCGATAAGAGGTGCGTATCCTTCGCTCAGGTTGCTCACCATTTGCGTACACTGGCTGTGTAACGCCGGAAGTGCTTTATCGCCTTTAAACTGAATCAATCCAAATGGTGAATTCATATCAGATTCCTGAATGCTACACTAATGACTCATCGGAGGGAGTATGGACGATCTCACTGAATTCAACCGACTAAGCTGGCATTCGCGTCGCGGCATGCTAGAAATTGACGTTATGTTGATACCCTTTACCCAGAACCAGTATCTGAATTTGTCCGCAAATGATCAAAAAGCGTATAGGCGATTGCTCGATTGTGAGGACCAAGATATTTGGGAGTGGCTGAGGGGATTCCGACTTCCAGACGACAAAGATATTGCTCGAATTGTTTTGCTCGTTCGTCAGGCTAGTGGTGATCTCTCGGCCATATCCCCCCAATCTTGAGAGCGCCTATATCATCAACTGAGGTCCATAGATGCTTCACTTCGAAACCCTGAGTTCGGAGTATTACCTTTGCTACCTGTTGGCAGAAGATGGTTGCGGTAATTGATGCTCAGACAAGTGCTATCGATTGTCTGAGTTTCAACGAATGGCGTTTCGGCATCGTCAGCTATTGTGTGCTGGATCTAGGAGAGGCTGCCTGAGCAGTGCATTGGATGAGGCTTCGTTGTTCATTCAGTTTACAACGCTTGCAACATCATCTTGTCGCCCATTAATTCAGCGCTCTTTTCCGGGACTTAACACAGTATCAATCGGATACTTCGATAGGTCGGGGTGGTCTAAAGAAAAATGTAATCCTCGAGATTCCTCACGTTTTAAGCTCGCCCGAATGATCAATTCCGCGACCACAACCAAATTCCGCAGTTCGATTAAATGCGTTGTAATTCGATAGTTGGAATAAAAATCATGAATTTCTCGCGCTAGCAATTGTGCGCGATTCAGGGCGCGCTTTAGACGCTTGTCTGTTCTGACGATTCCGACATAGTCCCACATGAAACGGCGAATCTCGGCCCAATTGTGGGCGATGACAACGTTCTCGTCACTGTCGATTACCTGAGATGCATCCCAAGGTTCGACGTCAGGATGTGCGACCCCTGCGTGGACTGTTTGTGCAATGTGGTGTCCTGCTGATCGGCCGTAAACGATACACTCTAACAGGGAGTTCGAAGCCATCCGGTTGGCGCCGTGGAGGCCGGTTGAACTCACTTCGCCAACCGCATAGAGTCCCGCTAAATCAGTTTCTCCTTGAAGATCCACCAATACTCCACCGCAGGTATAATGCGCTGCTGGGACAACAGGAATCCAATCTTTTGTCATATCGATATCAAGTTCTATGAGACGTTGATAAATAGTTGGAAAGTGACTCCTGACGAACTCTCGCTCCTGATCGGTGATATCCAGGTAGACGTAATCAGCACCGATTCGCTTCATTTCATGATCGATTGCTCTGGCAACAATATCGCGCGGTGCGAGTTCCGCGCGCGGATCAAAACCGGACATAAATTGCGTTCCATCCGGGAGGCGTAAGATGCCACCCTCGCCACGAACTGCTTCTGAAATCAAAAATGATTTCGCCTCTGGATGAAATAAACACGTTGGGTGAAATTGATTAAATTCCATGTTCGCTACCCGGCATCCAGCGCGCCACGCCATAGCAATTCCGTCCCCGCTCGCACCGTCTGGATTTGATGTGTATTTATAAACTTTGCTTGCACCACCAGTCGCTAAAATCACGGCGTGTGCAAGAAATGTATCCACCTCGCCCGTGTTTTTATTCAACACATAGCAACCGCGGACACGTTGAGTTCGAGGTCCGCGGCCGCGGTCAAAACACAAATCAATCGCGATAAAATTAAGATAACAAGTGATGTTTTCGGCTGCACTTGCGCGCCGGTCGAGTGCGTCTTGAATGGCCCATCCAGTGGCATCGGCGGCATGCAAAATCCTGCGGTGAGAGTGACCTCCTTCACGCGTCAGATGGAATGCATCTTCTTTCTTGGTGAATGTGACTCCTTGACCAATTAGCCAATCGATAGCTTCTCGTGCGCTGGACACCACGTGCTCTACAACCATCTTATGACATAAACCAGCCCCCGCAATCAGCGTATCGTTAACGTGACTTTCGATAGAGTCTTGGTCATCAATTACTGCAGCAACGCCGCCCTGAGCCCAGCGGGTTGAACCGCCACTCGGATCTTTAGTAAGTACTGCGACAGAGAGATTCTTGGGAATTGATAGCGCGGCCGTTAATCCAGCTGCACCAGCTCCGAGAACCAGCACATCAACTTGATGAAGCTGTGGTTCGACAGTCATCCTGCTTGTCCTTTTATCTGGTACATGTCATATTAGTCTTTGAATTTCTTTAGAAAACGCGCTTAGGTATGGAATCGCCAGTTCAAAAAGTCGAGGCCGAGAATGACCAGTTATTGGTAGACCGGGCTCGATTGGGCGATCGCCATGCATTCGATCTATTAGTTTTGAAATATCAATCACGATTATTGTCTGTGGTTAGTCGCCTAGTTTCCAACCAGAATGACGCGATGGATGTGTTGCAGGATACCTTCGTCAAAGCTTTTCGTTCGCTCAATACGTTTCGTGGTGAGAGTGCATATTACACGTGGCTTTATCGAATCGCTGTAAATACCGCAAAAAATTACATTGCCACGCGGGCCAAAGAAGCCAAGGATGTGTCTATTGATGAGGACGGAACGAGCGAAGTACCCCCTCTTCAGGACATCGCAGCGCCAGAAGAAGAGGCTGGAGCAGAGGAGTTGCAACGGGCAATTCTTCATTCTATCGAGCAGTTACCCGAAGACTTAAAACACGCATTAACACTTCGAGAGCTGGAAGGAATGAGCTATGATGAAATCGCCGTTGCGATGAATTGCCCAATCGGAACGGTCCGTTCCCGAATATTCCGGGCTCGAGATCAAGTGGTTCGAGAAATTTCTCAGAAATTTCCGGGAACTTTTTCATTATGAGAGTGTCATACAGGATGATTACAACAACTGGATACAGTGGAGTGGTGACTCAATGACCGAAACCCTGCGGCAATCCTTGTCAGCGTTGGTTGATCAGGAAGCAACGGAATTCGAGGCACGTAAAATTCTTGATGGAACCAAAACACGTGGTGATCTCAAGGAGTATTGGGCATCTTGCCAAGCGATTAGTAGCACAATGCATGGCGAGGAAATACTTGGCACTACACTATTGGATCGGATTAATGCAGAGCTCGACGGAGTAGCAGAAGCCAAGCCAATAACTGACGCTCAACAAGAGGTCACTTCACACGTCACCTTTCTCCCATCCACGGATCCGCTTCCGAATCGATTTGCCGCACTAGCTGGACAATTGGCGATGGCTGCGTCGATTGCATTTGCGGTTGTTATTGGTGTTAAAGTTGTAGCGCCGGTCGATATGCGGGGGACGGTAGCGACAGCTGAGCCCCTAGAAATTATCAAGTTTCAAATGCCCGTTCAGAGGGAAACCGTCGCAGTTGAAGGGATGACCAGCACGCCCGATATAAATGAGCATCGTCCAGTTGCGAGAATTCTTACCGAACAGGACATGAAACAATTAGTCAGTAATCGCTTGAGTCCGTATTTGATTAGGCATGCCGAAAATACAGCGATTGTTGGTGGAACATCTGTTCTTCCGCTAGCGCGAATCATGGGGCGAGACGAGCCGATCGAGTAATGGAGTCTCGATACCTGGGAGTTCTTTTCCTTGCCGTTGCGATGATTCACTCGGACGCTTTGGCAATCAGCTCTGAGGTAGCAAAAGAGAGGCTCAGATCCATGGCAATGGCAGCGCGTTCGCTTGCGTATTCTGGCAAGCTCGTTTACCAGCGAGCCGATGTATTGGCAAACCTTGCTTTTGAACATGACGTGATTAACGGGCAGGAGGCGGCAAGATTAAGACGTTTATCGGGTCAGCCGCTAGAACGGGCTCAGTCCGGAAATTCACTGATTGAAGCCAGCCCCGGGCCCGATGTTCTGCGCCAGGGCTATCCGCTGCCTGGTATTATTAATGCTAAGCCACGTCAGATTTTCGAAGCGCCCTATCAGATAACACTTGGGGGAGTTGAGCGGATCGCTGATCGCTCTGCGCATTTGGTTCTGGTTGAATCTATGGATGGCCACCGCCACAGTTATCGCTTCTGGGTTGATGAAGAAACGTCATTGCTGTTGAGATCTCAGACACTCAATGCTGAGAATCAAACACTCGAGCAATTTGAATTTTCAGAATTGAGTGTTGGTCCTCAATCGGTAGAGATCGCCGCTGGTCAAGAATCCTTGCAGGTCAAGGTATATCCGATTACTCGACCTGATGCAGTGTTACAATTTTCACCAGCAAGTTGGCTGCCAGCGGGGTATCAACTCGTTTCCGCGCTGCCATCACGAAAAGGGAGTCATCGAGTCTACACCCTGGTCTATACGGATGGGCTTGGCAGTTTTTCGATTTTCCTTGAGCTGACGAGCGCGCAACCGGAGCCGGACATGCAGGCAATCCTTGGTCCTACAGTTGCGTTGGGCAAAGATTATGCGTTGTCAGGCGGCGCCTTGCGGGTGACTCTCGTCGGTGAAATACCGCCCCAAACTGGGAAGACAATCATTAACGCGCTGGATGTTGATGGCTTAAAAGGATTGTTGAGTCGATCGAAGTGAGTTGTCAGCGATCAGTCGAAGTGGTTTCAGTCACCGCACACTGTTTGATTGTAAAATCGGTCGCGCGCTCCCTCTGCCCGAGTTGCCACGAGTTTGGCCGTTGTCGCTCTGACTGGTTAAGCAGAAAATCTGTCGGTCAAACCTTTGAAATTCCGCTTAGTGAACCCATTTCTGTGGAAGCGGGAGACGTTGTTGTATTGGATATCGACCAAACGTCGTTAACCGAACAAATGCTCAAACTCTATGCGCCACCATTCATTGGACTCATGGCTCCGATAATCGTCGGACAGATGCATGGATGGAGTGAGGCATTCCAAGCCATTACGTCAATCGTGGGTGTTGGAGTAGGTTGGTTGTTCAGTCGTTTCTGGACGCGAACATTTCAAATAAGGATCTACCAATGAAGTTAATGATGCAGGTTCTCGTCGGTTGGGTACTCGTAACGAGCCTCAATGTTCGGGCTCAGTTACCTGAGTTTACTGAGTTGGTTGATGATGTAGCCCCGGCAGTCGTCAACATTTCAACACGGTCTTCACAGCTAAGTTCGCGTCCTCAACAAACGCCTGATCTGCAGAATCTCCCGCCATTTTTTCGGGAATTCTTCGAACGTGGTGTACCGATGCCGCCTCAAGAACGCGAAGGTCGCTCCTTGGGTTCCGGTTTTATAATCTCAAAAAATGGTTATGTGCTTACCAACAATCACGTCATTGAAGGTGCTGAAACGGTGATCGTTCGTCTTAATGATCGACGAGAATTCATTGCAGAGATAGTTGGCACCGATCCAAGAACGGATGTAGCGATACTCAAACTTGATGCAACTGATCTTCCGGTTGCTAAGATTGCTGATAGTGATGACGTGACACGTGGGCAGTGGGTCGTCGCGATTGGATCGCCTTTTGGGTTCGACTACAGTGTTACCGCTGGCATTGTCAGCGCGACTGGCCGTGCATTACCTGACGAAAGCTACGTCCCATTCATTCAAACAGACGTCGCGATCAACCCGGGTAACTCGGGTGGTCCGTTGTTTAATCTCGATGGCGAGGTGGTTGGAATCAATTCGCAGATTTTCACGCGTTCCGGTGGTTTCATGGGCTTGTCGTTCGCAATCCCAATGAATCTCGCAATGAATGTTGCCGAACAAATTCAGGAAAATGGTGTCGTCAGACGTGGTTGGCTAGGTGTTTTAATACAAGAAGTCAACCGTGACTTGGCTTTGAGCTTCGGACTTGATAAACCAATGGGTGCTCTGATTGCTCAGGCCTCAAGCTCAGGTCCCGGTGGAAAAGCAGGTATTCAGCCCGGTGACATCATTGTTCGATTTAATGGTAAAGAGGTTGAGCGTTCGTCTGATTTGCCTCCCATGGTCGGTCTAGTGCGTCCTGGGACGAGCGTGCCAGTCGATGTGGTGAGGCAAGGCGATCGATTGACCATCGATGTCATGATTGAGCAGCTCCCTGAGGCAAATCAAGTGGCTCAGGCCATATCGTCGCAACCAAAAACGATTCTCGGTATGACAGTCGATGATGTTCCAGAAAGCTTGCAGTCAGAGAATAATTTGCAAGGGGGCATTCTGGTAAAAGAAGTAGGAGATGATCCTGCACTTAGCGCCGGTTTACGTGCTGGTGACATCATCACTCAAGTCGGTGGTCAAGAGATATCAGGTGTAACAGGTTTGCAAATTATGCTGGATTCGTTGCCAACAGATCGACCAATTCCGGTGCTAGTTGTGCGTGGGGGCAATTCGACATTTCTCACTTTGAGATTAGGTCGTTAACCTAACGCAATTTTTTGCAAGGAGCATTGGAGTCTTGACTGCCCAGTCACATATTCGCAACTTTTCGATCATCGCGCATATTGACCATGGTAAATCAACGCTGGCTGACAGATTTATCCAGCGTTGTGGTGGCCTTTCTGAGCGTGAAATGGCAGCTCAGGTTCTTGATTCAATGGACATTGAAAGAGAACGTGGGATTACCATCAAAGCACAGAGCGTCAGGCTGAACTATACTGCCCGAAATGGGGAAATTTACGAATTAAATTTCATTGACACGCCTGGCCACGTTGATTTCAGCTATGAAGTATCACGTTCACTATATGCATGTGAGGGTGCATTATTGGTCGTTGATGCAGCCCAGGGAGTTGAGGCACAGTCCGTCGCTAATTGTTACACCGCGATCGAACAGGGACTCGAGGTGGTTCCTGTTCTCAACAAAATGGATCTGCCGCAGGCCGAGCCCGAGCGTGTTAAAGAAGAAATCGAAAACATCATTGGTCTGGATGCATCGGATGCCATCCCATGTTCTGCTAAAAGTGGATTAGGGATCGATGACCTGCTTGAGCAACTGATTGAGAAAATTCCGCCGCCATCGGTCGATCGGACGCTGCCCACCCAGGCTTTGATTATTGATTCATGGTTTGACAGCTATCTTGGCGTGGTGTCACTGGTCCGTGTGATGCAAGGAGCGCTTAGAAAAGGCCAAAAGATTCGTGTCAAAAGTACAGGCCGTGATTGGCAAGTGGGAGATGTTGGCGTCTTCACGCCGAAACGGTTGTCCAGTGAGAGCCTACACGCTGGTCAAGTTGGGTTTATGATCGCGGGTATTAAGGATATCCATGGCGCACCTGTTGGCGATACCTTAGTAGACTCAAGATTTGCTGAAACCGATTCGCTCCCCGGATTTCAGAAGGTCAAACCACAAGTCTATGCAGGTCTATTTCCCGTCTCAGCAGATGATTTTGAGAATTTCCGCGAGGCACTTGAAAAACTCACATTGAACGATGCGAGTTTAATTTATGAACCTGAGACGTCAGATGCGCTTGGCTTTGGATTCCGTTGTGGATTCCTCGGGATGCTGCACATGGAGATCATCCAGGAGCGACTCGAACGCGAATACGATCTTGATTTAATTACGTCGGCGCCGACTGTCGTTTATGAGGTGGTGACGAGTGACGGTCAAACACGATACGTCGACAACCCCTCGTATCTCCCAGACATTGGTGCAATCGACGAAATGCGTGAGCCAATTGTGGCTGCAACGATCTTGGTCCCAAACGAATACGTGGGTTCGGTCATGACACTTTGCATTGAAAAACGGGGCGTTCAGCGCGATTTGAAATATATGGGGAGCCAGGTGCAGATAGAGTTTGATTTGCCAATGGCCGAAGTCGTGATGGATTTCTTCGATAGGCTCAAATCAGCAACGCGTGGATTTGGTTCGCTTGATTACAGTTTTGTTCGATTCGAATCCTCCCCTTTGGTGAGACTTGATATTCTGATTAATGGTGAACGCGTCGACGCGCTTGCAGCCATCGTGCACAAAGATCATTCGCAATCGCAAGGTCGTGAGTTAACCGAAAAATTACGCAAACTCATCCCACGTCAAATGTTTGATGTAGCGATCCAGGCCGCGATTGGACGCCATGTAATAGCGCGCACAACCGTTAAAGCGTTACGTAAGAACGTCACCGCAAAATGTTATGGTGGGGATGCCACGCGAAAACGTAAATTATTGGAAAAACAGAAGGCCGGAAAAAAACGTATGAAACAAGTGGGTCG
>CACBSE010000020.1 GCA_902541775.1 uncultured Litorivicinus sp.
ATTAAAACCCGTCGGATCACGCAAGGGTCCGTGGACCATGACACTGAGCAAGAGAATCGCAACATAAGTCAGCATCAGTGAGACCAAAATCTCATTGGTGTTAAACCGAACCTTGAGGAATGCTGGAATTGCTCCCCATGCGAGACCACCGAGGGTTCCACCCAACAGAATCAGGGGCATCACCCAGAATCCATCGACATTCCAAAAAGCCAGAGCGACAGCACCCCCACACAATCCGCCCATGACCAATTGGCCCTCAGCGCCAATATTCCAGACCCCCGCTCGGAATCCCAAGGCAAGTGCGACGCCGATCGTAATCAGCGGCGTTGCCTTTGCGAGTAATTCACTCACGCCATACACCGAGTTCAGTGGGCGAATAAAAATACTCTGCAGACTCGAGATCGGATCTAGTCCGAGCGATGCGAGCAATACAGATACTGTCGCAGCGGTCAGCAATAATGCGATAAATACTGCAATCCACTCGTGATACCAATGGATGATTGCTCGCGCCTCGATCATAATCACGAGTCAATCTCCTGACCAAGCATGAGTGCTCCTAAAAGCTCTGGAGTCATCTCTTCCGTCGAAAAGGTACGGCTCAGCCTGCCATGACAAATTGCACAAATGCGATCTGTAACTGACAACAATTCATCAATGTCTTGGCTGATGAGGATGATAGATGCACCCTGATCGGCCAGCTTCAGCAGCATCTGATGAATAAACAGCTGTGCTTTCGCATCCACACCCCACGTGGGGTTTGAAACGATAAAAACCTTGGGACTCCCGAGTAGCTCCCGACCAATTAAAAACTTTTGTAGGTTTCCACCCGAAAGGCTCGATGCCTTTGCGTTGACAGAGGGTGTTCGCACGTCAAATGTTGTAACCACCTCTTCGGCAAATGCCTTCGCAGATGTGCCACTGATAAGGTGATTATTTTTTAAAATTCCTCGCGTATGTCGCGCAGTGAGAATAACGTTCTCCCATAAGGTCAATTCAGGAATCGCCGCGTGATCCAATCGGTTTTCTGGCGCACCTAATAGCCCTCTATGTCGACGCTGCTCTACGTCCAAATGTGCAATGGGTGCATCGTTGAGAACTATACTGTCAGGCGTTGGTAACGTCAGCTCCCCCGTTAGCACATCGAACAGGATGTCCTGGCCATTCCCTGACACCCCAGAGACACCGAGAATCGATCCTGGTGCCACTGAAAGATACATGTCCGTCAACACAATATTCCGTGTTGACTCCGGATAGACATCACCCACCCGGACAGTAAACCGTGGTTTTTTAGTCTGAGCATCAATAGCTTGAGTGCGCTTCATCTCATTCAACCGCTCACCAATCATCTTCTCACCGAGTGAACGGGTGCTCTCTTGGCGCGGATCAACGACGTCAACCACTTGACCGGCTCGCATCAAAGTCGCACGGTCGCAGAGCGCTCGAACTTCATCGAGCTTGTGCGAAATGTAGATAATGGAACGACCCTCGTCGGATAAACGATCCAATGTTGTAAACAGTTGTTCCGTCTCTTGCGGCGTGAGGACTGAAGTTGGCTCATCAAGAATCAATAATCGAGGGTCTTGCATAAGTACTCGAATGATCTCGACTCGCTGTCGTTCACCAGCACCCAAATCGTGAATGCGCCGATCGAGCTCAACGTGCAACCGATACCGCTCACAAACCTCCAAGATCTCGGCAGCCAGTACCTTATCTGGAAACCGTCCCTCGAGGCCTAACGCGATGTTTTCCAGCACAGTTAGTGCGTCAAATACTGCAAAATGCTGAAACACCATACCCACACCGGCCGACTTCGCATCACTGGGATTATTTGGGGAATATGAACTCGCCAAAAGTTCCATCGACCCTGTATCAGGCTTCAGGATCCCATAGATCATCTTGACAAGCGTTGATTTTCCAGCACCGTTCTCGCCAAGGAGCGCATGAATTTCGCCTGCATCAATCGACAGAGTCACGTCTCGGTTCGCAGCAAAATCTCCAAAAAACTTACTCAGCCCGCGCACACCAAGGCATTGCTTCGATGAAGCTGATAAACGCTCTGCGATGGCGGCCGATTCAGTCAAATTAACAACCCGCTGTGAAATCAGTCGAAAGAATACATCATTCTTTTGGCCAAACCCACGGCTTAACTTGCGTTTAACTGGAAGAAGAAATACTCAGAGCTGATGTGTTCGTGCAAGGTGACTAGCCCTTGTTGGATCCAGTCCATGTTTTGTGTGAGGAGATCAGGTGTCAGCCGCTCAAGATCGAGCTCCTCGAGGCCTCCAACAATGCCCTTGATCAAGTCAGGTGAAACACGCTGATGAGGGAGATCACCTAACAACTGCGCAGCCCTGGCTAAAGCTGATGTCATTGACTGTGGAAAATTCGTATCTCGCAATACAAAATCCAGTACATCACTTCCACGCATTCGATTCCGAGCGCTATGCCGATAGAGTTCGACACCTCCGAGTGCCGACAACAAATTTTGCCATCCGATCGCTTCATAGCTGGTCCATCGCGTAGATGCGCCTGGGACCATTTGCGTCACCCGTGGGTCGACCAAGCGGGATACCATATCGGCATGCTCTAAGCGGTCTCCTAGGCGCAAAAAAAGCCAACCCAAATCTCGCGCCTGGCTTGCCATCAGACAGCCATGCCAGAGCCGACAGCTCGAAATCACTTGCTTCAATAGCCGAATGCGTGATGATCGATCAAAACTTGCAAACGATTGACGCTCAATCAATCCATGTAGTTCGTTCAATGCAACCCAGGAATCTTTTGGAATTAAATCTCGTGTGACGCGCGCATTCTCTCTAGCAGCAGCAATCGATGCGCGAATTGATCCTGAATGCTCTAACCCAAGCACCAGTTGTTCCATGACTTCTGCTTCAGAAATTCCGGGATCCGAGTCACCCGATCCAAAGACCTGCATTAGAGATTCCCAATCGTAAGGAACTCCATCAGGCAAATCCAAGATCGTGTCAGATGCTGCGATCGCCAACCGTGCGGTTGCCTCTGCTCGTTCAACATAACGAGACAGCCAATACAGATGTTCAGCAACCCGCGCCAGCATCAATCATGCGCCTCATCTGCAACAACCCAAAAATCTTTTGATCCTCCACCCCGTGAGGAATTCACAACCAACGAGCCTTCCTGTAATGCCACGCGACAGAGCCCACCAGTTGAACACCATTGCTCAGAACTTTGTAGAACGAAAGGGCGCAAATCGACATGTCGAGGCGCTAAATCCCCATCATTGGTGACTGTTAAAGTCGTGGAGATAGAAAGAGTCGGTTGCGCCACCCATACCCGAGGATTTTCCAGAATCTCAGCGCGACGAGTAACTAGCGCCTCATCCGTGGCTTGCGGACCAACCATGATGCCGTAGCCACCAGATGCATCAGCTGGCTTCACAACAAGTTCATCCAAATGATCAAGCACATAGGCCCGCTGCTCAGAATCTGAACAGACATACGTTGGGACGTTATCAAGGAGCGGCTCTTCGTTCAGGTAATATCTAATAATCTCTGGAACATACGTATATAAGACTTTATCGTCAGCGACTCCGCTTCCCGGAGCATTGGCAATCGATACCTTTCCGGCTCTCCAAGCGCGAATCAAACCAGGAATACCAAGTACAGAGTCTGGATTTAATACATCGGGATCTAAGAACGTGTCATCGATTCGTCGGTAAATGACATCGACTCGACTAACTCCCTCGACCGCCTTCATGTAGACGCAATTATCGGAATCAACGAACAGATCGGAACCCTGAACGAGCTCCGCGCCAATCTGTTGGGCCAGATAACTATGCTCAAAATATGCTGAATTATAGATTCCAGGTGTCAATACAACGATCACAGGGTGATCGACAGGTCTCGGCGACAATGCGTTCAGCATATCGAGAAGATCCGATGCATATTGGCTCACTGGAAGAATTTGATGGTGCCTGAAAAGCTCTGGATAGATCTGCTTCATCACGGACCGATTCTCAAGCATGTAAGACACACCACTCGGCACCCTTAGATTATCTTCTAGAACGAACAATTTTCCCGAATGGTCTCTGACCAAATCCGATCCGCAAATATGGGCCCATGTATCAAAGAGCGGCCGTATGCCAGATGCCAATCCAATAAAGTGGGGACTCGCTGTCACCAATTCTGCGGGGACAACGCCATCGTGAATGATGGCCTGCTCGTTGTAGATATCGTTCAAGAACAGATTGAGTGCCGTCAATCGTTGCTTCAGGCCTGCTTCTGTCTGATTCCACTCCGACGCTCGCATGACACGAGGAACAAGATCGAGTGGCCATGAGCGATCGATATTCATGCTATCGGAATACACCAGAAACGAGATGCCCTGACTTTTGATCGCTGCCTCAAGGGCTGCTCGTTTCTCAGATAGCACTTGAGGCGAGAGCTCTTTTAAAAAGTTGAGTAGACTATCCGCCCCGGGGCGCGCTTGCCCATTAGCTTTGATAAGCTCGTCGAAGAATTGTCCGGCCGCAATTTCTGGGGTGACTTGGATCACGATCCATTTGTCCAAATATTGAATCTAGGGATAGTGTCCGGCTTCATCCTTAACGACGCAAGAGAAAGAGAATTTATGTTAGCAATTTTATCGCCCGCCAAATCACTTAACACGGATTTGACCACGGGACACTCGAGGATCACTTCGCCTCAATTCCTCGAACAAGCCTCGGAGCTTGCTGAGATGATGCGTGGCTTCAGTCCTTCTAATCTCGCAGTATTAATGAAATTATCTGATAAGCTCTCAGCCCTTAATGCCGCACGATTCGAGGAATGGAACGTTGATCATCAGTCTAACGATCTTCTGCCGGCAGTCTATGCATTCAATGGCGACGTCTACCAGGGACTCGACGTCCAGACGCTGGAGGCTGATGCGCTTGACCGGCTCTCTGAACGTGTTCGAATCCTATCTGGCCTGTACGGGATATTGAGACCCTTCGATGCGATGCGGCCGTATCGCCTCGAAATGGGTACAAAACTTAGAGGGCAGGCAGTATCGTCACTTCCGGATTTCTGGAAAATCCGAGTGACTTCAAGCCTTAATGAATTATTAGAGGGAAAACCTCTGGTGAATTTAGCAAGTAATGAGTACTCAGCCGCTGTGGACTTCAAATCAATAAATGGCCCGGTGATTTCCCCGATCTTCAAAGATCAAAAGAATGGTGAGTACAAAATAATTAGTTTTTATGCAAAGCGAGCTCGGGGGTTGATGGCGCGGTTTATAGTCGAATCAGACGCGAAGACGATCGATGACTTAACCCAATTCGATTACAACGGCTATCGTTATTCAGAGACGCTCTCAAAGGATAACGCACCATGTTTTATTCGTGATCCGGAATCACATTGAACGTCCACACACCAGACTCAGTCATCGCGCCGTGGCTCGAATCGGTCCAGCCTGACACCTTGTGGGTTATTGGAGAAACAACGCCACCGGTCGTTACCGACTATCAACAACACAGTAGTAACTTAGTTAGCACGATGTCCCACCAAGAGGTCGGCTCTACTCGACAACCCCCGCAAGCAGCTCTCATTGCTAAACCATTAATCTCGATGGACCAGCTGTTAGTTGCCGGCCAACTGAGAAATCTGTTGATCTCCGATATTCTGTGTTTCGTCCATGTCTCCATTCCCCAAGATTCACTCTACGCCCTAGCATTTAAGCGTGGTAAAGAATGTCGGGAAAAAGGTAATGCTCTCTTGAGTTTTCATTATTCGTTCGCCACCTATAACCACACACGAATCTGGAACAACCCTAAATTCTGGGCAAACCCCGAGAATTGGAATAAATATTGGTGGTGACATGCGACTGTTTGCAGCCGTTTTAATCTGTATTTCAACCTCAATCCAAGCATCCATTGAGGCACCGGGACTCAGTGATCGAGAATATCGATTCCTGACACTACCGAACGCTTTGAAGGTCTTATTGATTTCGGATCCAACAACCGATAGGGCCGCCGCGTCATTGGATGTTTTTGTGGGAACCAATAACGATCCATTAAACTTTCCAGGTCTTGCACATTTCCTCGAACACATGCTGTTTCTCGGAACGGATCGGTACCCAGAGGCTGGTGAATATCAGCAGTTTATTTCGGACCAAGCTGGCTCGCACAATGCTTTTACGGCGCCTGAGCACACCAATTACTTCTTTTCCTTAAATCCAAAAGCACTCGAGCCAGCGTTAGATCGCTTCAGCCGCTTCTTTATCGCACCGACGCTTGATCCAGCGTACGTTGATCGCGAAGTCAATGCGGTACATTCAGAATATCAATCGAAACTTCGAGACCCTGCGCGCCTGAGTTTTGAGGCAACAAAACAAGGGTTAAATGCATCTCACCCGTTTACACGATTCGGCGCAGGTAACCTGAATACGCTAAAAAAACCAGGGCTATTGGATGCGTTAAAACGTTTTTATACCAGTGAATATTCGGCCAACCGTATGGCACTTGTCGTTCTAGGTGAGGAGCCACTCGATGCACTCGAGCAATTAGTACGCGATCGATTTACCGAGATACCCAATCGGCAACTCCCATCGAGTGTGACCGAGCTCTCGCTGTTTGATATGGAGCGCCTCCCATTTGTGGTGCAATCTAAGCCAGCAACAGAATCGAGGCGGCTCACGCTTTTATTCCCCGTTCCTGACACAGATGCGTTTGCTGATCGGGATCCGCTTCGATACATTGGTCATCTTCTTGGTCACGAAAGTGAAGGCAGTCTTCTCGCGCACCTCAAATCGAAAGGCTATGCCAATGGTCTCTCAGCCGGTGAGAGCCTCGGCATGACAGAAAGCCGCTCGTTTTCGATCAGTATCAGCCTGACGCCTGAGGGCTTTGCGGACCGCGACGAAATCATCTCTGAAATATTCAGGACAATTCGACTAATAGAGACACAGGGCATTGACCATTGGCGATTCGATGAACTGAAGATGATTTCTGACGCAAATTTCAAATACGAAGAGGAGTCAATTCCACAGAATGTGGTGACCTATCTGTCGCAAAAACTGCATTCGGTCCCTCCTCAACAGTTATTCACCCATGGCCGCCTGCTCAAGCGATTCGATGACCAACTAATCAAGGATATGTTGAGTTGGTTTACTCCTCAACGCATGTTGGTCCGAGTGACTGCACCTGAAATCGAACCCACGGAAACAACGACATACTACCCAACATCAATTCATCGGTTTGGATTGGATGAGCAACGTCTCAAAACATTTAACGAGGCTCGCAACGAAATCAGCGATATTGTTCGACTTCCTGAACCTAATCCGTTTATCCAAGCGCCCGATACACCACTACCTGATACACGTAAAGCCACGATCGATACACAACCAAGCCTTCTGTTTTTATCACAGGGGTCGATCGGTTATGTGCTGACTGAAAACCGTTTCTCCCAGCCAAAAAGTGATCTCTACATTCGCCTGAGGACGCCTCTTGCGGCGAATTCACCTGAAGCATCCATCATGAGTGGTTTGCTCGCAGACGCCATCAATGAACATCTCAACAGTATCAGTTACGCAGCTGTATTGGCGGGCGCGGGTTTCTCAGCCCAAGCGTCGCAATCGGGTGTCACAATGCAATTCTCTGGATATCACCAGTCAGTCGTTCCCCTGGTTAAACAAGTACTCGATCGTTTTCCCATTCCATTGATCGATGAATCAACCTGGTCACGGCTCCGACAATTGAAATCACAACAACTTGCGCGCGTCCAGGCAACTCGACCCTCGGGCCGCCTTTTTGATGAAATGACCGCAGAGCTTATGCCACTGGCATACTCAAGCGCTGAGCTGAATGAGGCCTTTGCCAGCATTGATCGGAAGACATTCCATCAATACCAAAAAGCATTTTTTGCAGGGTTCTCAAGCGAACTGTTTTTACACGGCCCTGTGTCTCGAGACGAAGGCAAAGCACTTCTCGAATCCTGGGTCAAACAATTACCGATCGACGAGTCGACACCCACAGTGCAAATAACAACAAATGCGTGGCCCGGTGAACGCAGTCGATCTTATCAATATAATCATCCAGACCAAGCCGCCACGGTGCTATACATTGACATGAAAACCGATCCGGAATCTCGAATTTTAAATCGACTTGCCGGCAACATAATCGAGGCCCCTTTTTATACCCGCTTGAGGACGGAAAACCAGCTCGGATATCTCACATTCGCCACTGCCTTTCCGCTATACAACACGCCGATCTTAGCCGGTGTGATTCAATCACCCACGGCCGAACCAGACGAATTAGTGAAAGCAATTCAAAATGAATTTGAGGGCTTCGCGGCGATGGTTGAAGGTATGCCGAAAGAGCAATTCGAAAGCCAACGACTGAGCCTGCTGGATCAGTTGTTGAATCCACCGTCGACCCAAGGCGAACTTTCAAATGCGATTTGGAGCACCATCGGGTTACGTCGCCCATTCAGTGACCGAATGGAACAGGCCATAATCCTCCAGGCATTGACCAGAGAGCAGTTCGTCCGCTACTTGGAAAAGCGAATCCAAAATCCAGTTGTTCTGAAGGCTTTCCGTACAGATGATTAGGTACAGTCGCGGTCGATTGATCTCTGACTAAACACATTACTGAACCCACTAGCCCTCTGTCGTTCATGAAGGTAATGTGCGTGGCCGGGGAAATTCCCGAATCACCAGAAAACGTTCGATTCAGATTCTAGTGCATTTACAGCGATCGTGTGGTCGATCGACGTGAAAACCGTCAGTCACACAGGAGGTTGCTTATCCAACCACATCACGAATTGCTCGAGTTGTTCGATCTGACGAGGATCGAGATCTGTTCGTTGACTGATTTCTACTAATTCATCCCGTACACGACTCGCTTGCGTTTTTGTCGAATGACCACCGATCAGCTTTTCTCTGCGAGTTTTTTGCCACAATTTCCACTCACTCTGCGTTAGCGACTGCGGGAAATTACGGGCACGATACCGAAACAGCAGGGTATCATATCGGGGATCGTCAAACGATTTTGTCCATTGATTTAAGCCCTCAGGATCCATTAACGGAAGACTGGCTAGTAAATCTTTATCGTGAGTTGATAAGAAATTTCCCGCGTAAAGTCCAAAGTCGACATCGTCAGGTAACGCTTGTTCGGTTTCTACTAAAACCTCCACGGCCAATTGATAGAGCTGTTTAAACGCGGAAGATTCTTGAATGTGTTGCCACACGTCAAGATGCTGATTTTGTCGTACTTCATCTCGACCGAACGCTTCCAATCGCGTTTTAACATTTGGCTCAAGCGTCCCACGGCGGAACAACATCGGCTGTGCATTAATACGAACCGTATGAATGCCCAGTTCTCGCACCTGTTTTCTCAGCTCAGACCGATCTGCGGAGTTGCTCTCAACCAATCCAATCAAATTCGTCATAACGTGTTGTGGGTCATAATTCAAGTCAAAAGCAACATAATCATTGGATCGTTCAGATAATCGAAATGGAATCCACAAATCACGGACAAATCCTTGATCCCAACCGGCAAAGGATGTCACCTCTAGAAGGCCCTCACTGCGTCCATCTGCACGAATTTGATCGGTCACAAAATGCTTATCGATCCGCTTCAAACAGGTGGCAAATAAATCGGGATCATGCAACGCGAGCTGTTTGGCCAAACGTGCTGTTACAGCGACATCAGATGATGCTTCATGGGCTCTTTTCAAACCCTGATCAAGTTGGTTCAAAGGTCCAATTCGATCCAACTTAAATCGTGGGCGGCCATCGTTATCTTCTGGCCAGCGAATCGCCTCTGGCGCAAGTACAAAATACGTCAGAACCACCGGATACAAGTCAAACCGTCCACGTCCATCGGCGTACTGCCAAGCGTACGGGTCACGCAAACAACGGTAAAAAATATGTTGGGTGAATTTATCGTCGAACCCGCGCGAGTTGTAACCCGCAACTAAAGTTCTCGGAGCGATCAGTTGCTCGAGGTGGTTTGCGAGCTCAGCTTCTGAGATACCGTCGCGCTGATGCACGTCAGGCAGGATTTGATGCACGAGCATCGCGCCCGGTGAGGGTAAAACATCGTCTGGTAGACGGACCAACTGTGACTCAGCGTCAGCAACTGGCTCCATCCCTGGGTCTGTCACCTGCCATCCCAATTGAACCGGCCGATCTGCTGCAGCATCGCGTCCGGAAGTTTCGTAGTCGTACCACAGAATCTGCAATTTATTTCTCAGGAAGCGTGACGTTGAGTTCTAACACGGATGCATCACCTGCCCGATCTAAACGAACACTCACGTGATCATCTCGAATTGCCACATACTTTTTAACAACATCAAGAATATCGCGTTGCAGATCAGGTAAGAAATCTGGTCCTTGACGATTTTGTCTTTCATGCGAGATTAAAATCTGTAACCGCTCTTTCGCAGCAGCAGCTGATGTTTTCTTCTTCCCGAAGAACAGTCCAAACAAAGCCATCAATCACCTCCCCCCAAAATCCGGCTCAATAAGCCTTGTTTTCTCGGGATCACGAACTGCATTGGACGATCCTCCCCCAAGAAACGAGCGACTGAGTCGCTGTAGGCAAGCCCGGCATCTGAGTCCTTATCCAGAATGACTGGAACGCCAGTGTTTGAAGCCCTTAGTACTGCTTTTGATTCTGGAATGACGCCAATCAGTTTCACAGCAAGAATATCGCACACATCTTCTTTTGATAGCATCTCGCCATTCTCAACGCGGACAGGGTCATACCGGGTAATTAAAAGATGCTCATGTACTTTTCCACCCTCTTTTGCACGCTTAGATTTCGACTGCAGAATCCCTAGGATTCGGTCTGAATCACGCACGGATGACACCTCTGGATTTGTTACGATGACCGCATGGTCCGCAAAATGAAGTGCCATTGTTGCACCGCGTTCGATGCCAGCAGGAGAGTCACAGACGATATATTCAAAACCCAGCTCTGCAAGTTCATCGAGAATCTGACCAACCCCTGCTTCTGTCAGCGCATCTTTATCTTTGGTTTGGCTGGCTGCCAGGATCGATAAATTTTCAAGTCGCTTATCCTGAATCAACGCTTGATTCAGAGTTGCTTCTCCTGAAATGACGCTCACAAAATCGAACACCACACGACGCTCAACACCCATGATGAGATCAAGATTCCGCAGACCAACATCAAAATCGATTACCACAGTCCGGTGTCCCGCCTGAGCTAGACCAGCCGCAATCGCAGCAGACGACGTGGTTTT
Organism: uncultured Litorivicinus sp.; assembly: GCA_902541775.1. Taxonomy (GTDB): domain Bacteria; phylum Pseudomonadota; class Gammaproteobacteria; order Pseudomonadales; family Litorivicinaceae; genus HIMB30. Next base: position 11,220 of record CACBSE010000020.1, read on the forward strand.
ACCGACTCCACCTTTTCCTGAGGTCACAGTTACAACGGTAGCCAATTTTTTCCTCCTTTATCCCATCAATCCAAAAGTTAATTTTTGCGACGTTTCATCAAGTCCTACTCGCACCCTGGCAGACCAGAGTTCTTCTGGAATCTGATCCGACCCACAGTACGTGCCCGCCAGAGAGACAAGCTCGGGCTCGAATGTTAAACAGAAAATCTCCGCAGAGACTTGACCGCCGACTCCAGCGGCGACTCGTCCGCGACACCGTCCATAAACATGTACGTGGCCATCAGCCATGATTTCGGCGCCCTGACTCACCTGTCCGATCACGATTAGGTCTCGATCTTTCGCATAAATTTGGACGCCCGACCGAATTGGACCCTCCATGATCAATGCAGTCTCAAGTGATTGGCTGGCGACCGTCTCATGACTCAACTGTGACTCTATCCAACCATGGTTTGAAGATAACCATGCAAGACCCAAATCATGAGCCACAACACGGTGCTGAGACGAACCAGTCAAACCCATCAAACCAATATCCAACCGATCAAGCGCCTCGACTGCCGACCGGATTTCCTCGGGCTGATGCTCCGGTGCCGGCTTCAAAACAATTGCAATTTCATCCATGAGCAATGGTGCTTTCTCACGCTGCGCTTTAAGCCAATGCGCAAGCGGCTCACTCTCCCTAGGCCACTCTAGTGTCATCAGGCTATAGCGATTGGCACGAATTCTAGGCACTTTCACCATTCGTTTATCCGGTTAAATTAGTGGGCTTGTTTGCCACCTGTTGCTTGACGAAACAATTTCACTTCATTACAGTACGCGCCTCGATTGCGGGGTGGAGCAGCCTGGTAGCTCGTCGGGCTCATAACCCGAAGGTCAGAGGTTCAAATCCTCTCCCCGCTACCACTTTCCCCTGAAATGCTCCAATCGACACGCTTGATTAAATTGACCAGCATCGGATGAACCTGCTTTCCAGCGCCTGACAACATCTCAATATACGGAATGATCGCGCAAGATTCGGGCAACCGATCGCCCTGCTCGAGGATCTCCCGCATCCGACCTAAAAAGATAAACTGTAGCCATTGCTCAAGCTCGAGGGTGTCGTAGCAAAAAGGCATGGTACTTGCTAAAGCCTCTGGTTCGGGACGGGCATCGGACCACAATCCCAAGTCCCGCAAACCCAACTCTAGTGCATTCAGCGCGTCGATAACATCGGTTATATTTTGATCCATCAGCGCGTCTACTCAAGTGCCTGGAACAAGGCTTCAAACTCGAGGCTCAGACAGTGCTTATGTTTTAGATACACCGACGGCTTTGCTTCTTCGTGAGATTCTCGCATGATCACGCTCGATGATAGTGTCGTTTTTGGAACAGAAAGCCATTTAGCCTTCAGTTCGTCAATCAATGGTTGGGGCAAATTAGGCCTCGAAGGAACTTGATTGGGGATAATCGCCTCGAGACTGAGTTGGGCATCATGATCTGCTTTGATTTCTTTCATTGTCTCGGTCGGTTGACACAGCGCCTGCTTTGAAAACGTATCGTAATCGAAAGGAATAACAATCCGATCTGCTGAAATTATTGCCGACCGAGAAAAAAAATTTAGGGCTGGCGGTGTAGCAAAGTAAATGCGACCAAACTCCTGCATCAATTCATCAAGACATTCCTTTAATTTGTGCATCTTACAGCGACTCTCGAGTTTATGCTCTAATTCGAGTAGGCCTCGGCCAAAGGGCATCACTGATAAATTGTCATACACACTCTGGTGAATCAGAAACGTGACTAGTTCTCTTGAAGACAAAGATAGTTCGTTTTGAAAAAATCGTCCACGCCTGGAAGTGCCTCGGAAAGCCCGCCCACAATGTAGTGCGTGCTATTCTCTTGAACATTCAAATCCACTAAAAGGGTTTTCACGCCCGCTTTTGCACTCACGGCAGCGAGATTGATAGCGATATTGGATTTCCCAACACCACCTTTTTGGTTAAAGACTGCTCGCCGCATCCTTACTCCCTGGGTGTTAGTGCAAGATTCACGCGACCATCGAGATCGATTATCCGTTGTGTTAACTGCTTGCGACTGGCATCAACTGCATCAATGACTTGCTGTTGCTGCTCAGTTTGCTGAGCCAGTCGATCCACTTGCTCTGAGAGTACATCGAGGACGATCAGTGCATTGTTCGTGGTTGCGAGTTGGGCGAGTTGCTCGTTGATTCCATTCAGTGCTAATTGAATATTCTTGACGGTTTGGGCAGTCGATGCCTGTCCCACATTCGCTTCCTGGAAACGCCCGTCGAGGCTCGACAATGCAATCTGTAATGAACGCAGTTCATCACTCAATGCAATGACAGCCTGTCGCGTACCGGCAACCGCATCGACCCGAGTCCGCTCTGCATTGATCTGTTCACTGAGTAGGGCAACTGACTCATCGAATTTTGATTGGGCAGCCCTCGATGACGATTCTGCAGCCCCCAGTTCTTGTTCGATAGATTGGATTTGTTTACCGACGACGCCAAACTCCTTTGCCACAGCCACCTGTGACGTTTCGATATCTTGCTGGACTGATTCGACTTGCTTGGTAAGTGCATCAAGATCTCGAGTCACGTCCGACTTGAGGCGCGCTTCGACCGACTGTACCATTTTTCTCATCTGGGCATCAGATTGAGCCAATTCCCCGATCCCTTGAGCTTGCGCGTCATTCAACCGATCGATAGTCGACTCAAGCTCTCGGGCCTGACTTTCAGCCTGAGTCAAAGCCGCCTGATACCGCCCAGCCTCTTCGAGCCCAAAAAATGCCATTCCAAACGAAACACATAAGCTCACCACAACGAATAACCACAATAACCAATTCGAGCTCGATTGCTTGGGCGCCGTGGGTGTCGGGCGACGAGCATTCTCAGCACCAATCTCAGAGCGCACTATATCGGTAGTCTCTGCGACTGCAATCGGCGTATTCAGATCATCGCTGAATTGAGGTTCTTTTCGAGTCATAAGGTTGCCTTGAGCATCCGTCGAGTTTACCGAATCTACAGACAAAACGAACCCATCATCAGCGAAAAGATTGATTTGTAACCATCAGTCCCCACTATTTCAGAGTAAATTTATACTGGAGGTCATCATGGCATTTGAATTGCCCTCGTTGCCATATGCTAAGAATGCATTGGCACCGCACATTTCAGAAGAAACACTCGAGTTCCACCACGGTAAACACCACAAAACCTACGTGGATAATTTGAATAACCTCGTTCCAGGAACAGAGTTTGAAGGTCGGTCGCTAGAGGCGATCATCAAAGCATCATCTGGCGGTATTTTTAACAACGCAGCACAAGTTTGGAACCACACGTTTTACTGGCACTGCTTGTCACCAAATGGCGGTGGAGAGCCTACTGGTGAATTAGCTGATGCAATTAACGAAACCTTTGGGTCATTTGATAACTTTAAAGAAGAGTTTACCAAGACGGCAGTTACGACATTTGGATCGGGCTGGGGCTGGCTTGTCAAAACAAGTGACGGTCAATTGGAGCTGGTATCAACCACTGGTGCAGGAAATCCAATGACAGAGGGTAAAATCCCTTTGCTTACATGTGATGTGTGGGAGCACGCGTATTATGTCGATTATCGCAATGCACGTCCAGCGTATTTGAAAGCGTTCTGGGAGTTAGTGAATTGGGACTACGTCTCGGAGCAATTATTGAACGCGTGATCTGCTAAAAAAAACCCGCTTTTGCGGGTTTTTTTATTTGTATACGTCACGCGTAAAGAGCTCCAACCAAAATACGGATGGAGCCCTCACCTCATCGACTAGCTTACATCATGCCGCCCATACCAGGATCCATTGCAGGGGCCGCAGGCTTATCCTCCTTGATCTCTGTAATCATACACTCAGTGGTAACCATCAAACCGGCAACCGAAGCTGCCGCCTGCAACGCAGAGCGAGTAACCTTTGCAGGGTCCAGAATACCCATAGCGATCATATCGCCGTATTCACCAGATGCTGCGTTGAAACCAAAATTCCCTTTTCCCTGCTTCACCTTATCAACAACGACAGATGCTTCGCCACCTGCGTTGGTCACGATCTGACGCAATGGTGCTTCCATTGCACGCTTCGCTATTTGGATACCGACATTCTGCTCTTCGTTATCTGCTTTCAGATCACCCACGGCCTGTAGTGCACGAATCAGAGTGACGCCACCGCCGGATACGACACCTTCTTCAACCGCAGCGCGTGTCGAATGCAGTGCGTCTTCAACGCGAGCTTTCTTCTCTTTCATCTCGACTTCAGAGCCAGCGCCGACTTTAATCACAGCAACCCCACCAGCCAGCTTCGCTTTACGCTCATGCAATTTCTCGCGATCATAATCTGATGAGGTTTCTTCGATTTGTGCCTCGATCTGCTTCACACGACCTTGGATGTCGCCTACTTTACCGGCTCCGTCAATGATTGTCGTATTCTCTTTCGAAATTTGGACACGCTTCGCAGTTCCCAAATCGTCCAAAGTGGCAGTTTCGAGTGACAGACCAACTTCTTCGGAAATCACGGTACCACCAGTAAGCACTGCGATGTCCTGAAGCATTGCTTTACGACGATCGCCGAAACCAGGCGCCTTCACACCTGCGACTTTCACAATACCGCGCATGTTGTTAACTACCAGAGTCGCAAGAGCTTCCCCTTCAACGTCTTCAGCAATCAACAATAAGGGCTTACCTGCTTTAGCAACACCTTCCAGTACCGGAATCAAATCGCGGATGTTCGAGATTTTCTTGTCAACTAACAAAATGAACGGATCGTCCAGCTCGGCTGTCATGTTGTCTTGGTTGTTCACGAAGTAAGGGGACAGGTAGCCGCGGTCGAATTGCATCCCCTCGACCACATCCAATTCATCTTCGAAACCCGATCCTTCTTCAACGGTGATGACACCGTCTTTCCCGACTTTCTCCATCGCTTCGGCAATGATTGAACCAACACCAGAATCCGAGTTTGCAGAGATCGTACCGACCTGTGCGACTGCCTTTGAATCTTCGCATGGCTTCGCCATTCCGCCGATTGCTTCAACAGCCGCTTTAACTGCTTTATCAATGCCGCGCTTTAGGTCCATCGGGTTCATCCCCGCGGCTACTGACTTCAGTCCTTCGTTGACGATGGCTTGAGCCAACACGGTAGCAGTTGTCGTTCCGTCACCCGCAACGTCAGATGTCTGTGAAGCAACTTCCTTCACCATCTGCGCACCCATATTTTCAAACTTGTCGTCGAGCTCAATTTCTTTCGCTACAGAAACACCGTCCTTCGTGACGGTTGGAGCACCAAATGACTTGTCGAGAACAACATTACGACCCTTCGGTCCTAGTGTTGTTTTCACGGCGTCTGCCAAAATATTTACGCCAGTAAGCATACCCTGACGGGCAGCATCACCAAATTTTACATCTTTAGCTGTCATGTCTTCAAAAATCCTTTCTTCAGGGGTCTTATTTTTCGATTACACCAAGAATTTCTGACTCACTCATGATCAGAAGTTCTTCACCATCTACCTTGATCGTGTTTGAGCCTGAATATTGGCCGAACACGACTTTGTCGCCAACAGAAACCGACATCGCGCGGGTTTCTCCGTTATCGAGTGGTTTGCCTGTTCCGACAGCGACAATTTCACCCTGATTTGGCTTTTCAGCCGCAGCACCAGGAAGCATAATGCCGCCTGCAGTTTTTGTTTCCTCTTCCATGCGACGAATGACGACGCGATCTTGGAGTGGACGAATGTTCATCTGCTGATATCTCCGCTTTATGACAATGAACTTTAGGCTTGCGCCTTTCCTCGACCCACCCAACCCAATGAGTTGGAACGCTTTCCTTAGCTCACCTGTGGGGGGTTAACCGCCAGGGACTTACCTGTCCCTAAGACATCCGGGTTTATAAAGACACTTTTATTTTTTTCAATAGCCAGACTAAAAATTTCTATCATCAACGCGGCGAAAATCGCCTTCAATAATGATCTTATCGCGGTAACGATCGACGAGCTTCAGGAGAAACCATTGACGGGTCCGAGGGATTAATAGAGCAAAACCAATAGCGTCGGTGACAAAACCCGGGGTCAATAATAGTGCGCCTCCGACCGCAATCATCACACCACTGACGAGCTCAGATGCCGGAATTGATCCTTCATCCATTTTTCGACGCGCACGCATCAGTGTTGACAGCCCCTGACGTTTTAGAAGCGACAATCCCAAAGTTGCAGTGAAGACCACGAGCGCGATGGTCGGTAACGCACCAATCAAACCGCCCACTTCAATCAAGATCCACATCTCAACGATCGGCACGAGCATAAAAATGATTAATGGCATCACAATTCCTCCAACCCGTAGGATACAGATTTGTGAATACCAAACCAAAGAGGGGTAGCTTTTTTTTGCAGTGCAACTAAACTGACCGAAAGAATATTGCATTGCAGCAAATTTTTTGTGCAACCACAACATAGATACGGATTAAGGATAATACATGGATCTCAACGGCAAAGTGATCGTCATCACTGGTGGCGCTCAGGGACTTGGCCGTGCAATGGCATTACGCCTAGCGCCCAGAAAGCCGCATATCGCTCTGATTGATATGAATGCAGACACTCTCGCGAAAGCGAAACAACTGATCGAGGATGCAGGGGCGACTGCATCGACTTGGGTATGCAATGTGGCGAAAGAAGATGAAGTTGACGAGACTTTTGCGCAAATTGCTGCACAAACTGGTCGACTCGATGCGGTCGTTAACAACGCCGGTATTACTCGCGATTCATTATTTCTCAAAGTCAAAGACGGTGTTGTCGAAAAGCGGATGAGTTTCGAACATTGGCAGCAAGTGGTTGATGTGAATCTGACTGGTACATTCTTGTGTGGCCGCGCGGCGGCAACTGAGATGGTGAAAGCAGGGAACGGCGGTTGCATTATCAATATCTCTTCGATTTCACGTCACGGAAATATGGGTCAGACCAATTACACAGCAACCAAAGCTGGTGTCGCTGCAATGGCTGTCACTTGGGCGAAAGAACTTGCGCGTCAGGGCATTCGCTGCGCAGCGATCGCTCCTGGCTATATCGGAACAGAAATGGTTTTAACAATGAAACCTGAGGCATTAGAAAAGATCGCTGCGGGCATCCCGGCAAAGCGACTTGGTCAACCTGATGAAATAGCACAAACGGTTGAATTCATTCTTCAAAATGATTACGTCAACGGCCGCGTTATTGAGGTTGACGGCGGCCTCCGCGTCTAAAAACTTGCCTTTCGGATCAAGCACCCGACAATGGCTACTTGGTCAGGATGGATTATGACACTTAGCGACACGCTCAAAACTTATGTCGATAAACGGATTCTATGGGTCTTCCTTATGGGTTGTGCCAGTGGGTTTCCCTGGGTCCTTATTGCATCAGCACTTGCGGCATGGCTCAAAGATGCAGGCGTCTCGAGGACTGAGATTGGGCTCGTTGGTATTGCGTATGGGATCTATGCATTTAATTTTCTATGGGCTCCCCTGATTGATCGGATCAATCTCCCTGCAGTCGCGCGCGTCGGTCAGCGGAAAAGTTGGATCTTAATCACTCAAGGCGCAATGGCAGCGCTCACCCTGTACCTGACCACAATCCAATCGCCTGCCGATTCACTGCTCTTGGTAGGTTTATTAATCTTCGGTATTGCACTTTTTTCAGCAACTCAAGATATCGCAATTGATGCATTCCGAGTCGATCACTTTTCCTACGGTAACCAGGCATCCATCCCTGCCGCTTCCGCAATGGCGACCGTTGGATGGTGGGCTGGTTATTCATTTCCGGGATATTTTGCATTTGCGTATGCTGATACGCTCGGTTGGAACACGGTTTACCTGATGCTAACTGGATGCTTGATCGCTTTCATGGTTGCAACCTGTTTCGTCACAGAACCGGTCACTGAGCGTGAATCGCTTCAACGCGAGATCGAAGCTCAGTATTCACAAACCGGGCAATCTCAGGCGCGACGCGTGATCAACTGGTTGACAGTCACGGCCTGGGAACCACTTGCTGACTTCTTTAAAAATCACGGCTTACGCCTTGCTCTCTTAATTTTGTTATTTATTTTTCTGTTCAAAATCGGTGAGGCATTCTTGGGGCGAATGTCGATCGTTTTTTACAAAGAGCTTTTCTCAAACGAAGAAATTGGTACCTACCAAAAACTGTATGGTGGACTTGCGACTTGTATCTTCGCGTTTATTGGTAGTGTCATTAACGTCCGCTTGGGCGTCACTCGCGGTCTATTGATTGGTGGCGTCACAATGGCAGGCAGTAATTTGTTATTCGCATGGCTTGCAATGGCTGGTCCAGATAAATCACTACTCCTGTTCGCCATCCTAACCGATAACTTCACGACCGCGTTTTCGACCGTCGCATTCGTCAGCTTCCTCACCACACTCACAGGTAAGGCCTTCTCAGCGACCCAATATGCACTATTGGCGTCGATCGGTAACGCAGGTCGAACTGTACTGGCTTCAAGCGGCGGTTGGTTTGTCGACTGGACAGGTGGAAACTGGGCGCTATTCTTTGTCATTACTGCTTTGATGGTCGTCCCAGGACTTGTTCTTTTGATGATCATCCGAAAGCCACTTGAACGTATTTCGAACCAGAACAAGGAATCCAATGAGTAACCGACTGACAAAGCTCTATACCAAGACTGGGGACGACGGAACCACTGGCCTCGGTGATGGCTCAAGGACGACAAAAGATAGCTCCCGTATCGAAGCCGTCGGTACAGTTGACGAACTCAATTCATGGATTGGTTTACTGATCGCCGAACTCCAATCAGATGAGCCGTTGATCGAGCCATTGACTGATATTCAGCATCGTCTGTTTGATCTCGGCGGCGAACTTGCCGTTCCGGGATTTCAATTGATTAAGGCTGAGATGGTATCTGAACTTGAGATTTTGTGTGATCAGTTAAACGAAGCACTCCCCCCGCTTAAAGAATTCATCTTACCAGGTGGTTCGAAATCAGCAGGGCTCTGTCATATGGCGCGTGCAATCGCTCGACGCGCGGAACGGATCATAGTCACGCTGTCAAAAGAAGAGGCCGTTGGCGATGACTTAAAGCAATACATTAACCGACTATCGGATGTATTGTTCGTCATGGCCCGCCAACTCGCTCGACGTGATGGCGGCGAGGAAGTGTTTTGGAAATCAAAAAGAATGCAATAAAAAATGCTCGGCGAACCGAGCATGTCACTAAAACAACAAGTGCCTAATATCGCCGAGCACTTTACCTAGGATTGTCGTAAATCGGGCACCATCCCCCCCCGTTGATTACGCGGTGGTCATAGGAAAGACACAACGGCAACATCAATCGTGGCTGGAACGCAGTACCATCCCAAACCGGCTGCATCGATGCCTTAGCGATCCCAAGGATCGCTGCTTGCGGGGATGGAACAATCGGAGTGAACGCTGTCCCTCCAATCGAACCAAGCGATGAAATCGTGAACGTTGCACCCTGCATTTCCGCGGGCTTCAACTTCTTGTTCTTCGCCTTATCTGCAAGTTCCGATGCCTCGGCCGCAATGTCCCAGATCCCCTTCTGATCTGCATCACGAAGCACGGGAACCATGAGACCGTCTGGAGTGTCGACCGCAATCCCAATGTGAATATAGCCCTTACGAACAATTTCATCAGTTGAGGGATCGATCGATGCGTTCACCTGTGGGAGCTCAGCTAAGGCATACGCTGATGCCTTAATTAAGAATGGTAATGGAGTCAGTTTCACACCTTTCTTTTCAGCTTCTGCTTTCATTGATTTCCGGAACGTTTCCAGATCTGTGATATCTGCTTCATCAAACTGAGTCACTGCGGGCAAATTAAGCCAACAACGGATCATGTTGTCTGCAGTCAGCTTGTGAATCTTGGTCATTGGGA
>CACBSE010000021.1 GCA_902541775.1 uncultured Litorivicinus sp.
CTGTGGTTGTTGTCAGCTGGCCACCAACCTGTGTTCCTGTAATAACCACAGGAGAGAGGCCCTGTACCTGTCGAATCTGGCTGATTCAGTCAAACTGATTCATCGCCGCGATTCATTGCGCGCTGAAAAGATTCTCCAGGACCGATTATTTGCAAAAGACAACATCGAAGTTATTTGGAATCACCAACTCGATGAAGTGCTCGGCGATGACGCGGGCGTCACCGAACTGCGTCTCAAATCAACACAGGATGAGTCCACACAACAACTCGATGTGCATGGCGTGTTTATCGCGATTGGCCACAAGCCAAACACCGATATATTCGCAGGCCAACTCGAAATGAACGGTGGATATCTGATTGTTCGCTCAGGTCTCGATGGATTTGCCACCGAAACCTCTGTTCCCGGAGTATTTGCTGCAGGTGACGTCGCTGATCATATCTATCGCCAAGCAATAACATCATCGGGTTTCGGCTGTATGGCTGCGCTCGACGCCGAGCGTTATCTTGACGAGTCTGGCCACTGATTCCCTGGATCTCACCACACATCCTGGATTTTCCAGATGTCACTCAAGCACTCGATGATCCGAATGGATTGTTGTGTGCTGGCGGTGATCTATCTCCTGAACGTCTCAAGCTTGCATACTCTCGCGGAATTTTTCCGTGGTTCTCAAAAGGTGAGCCGATTTTTTGGTGGAGTCCAGACCCACGTCTTGTGCTTGAGCCCTCAGCATTTAAGTTCAGACGAAGTCTCAAACGAGCCATTAAAAAGCAGGGCTTTGAGATTCGCACCAACACCCAATTCGAAATGCTAATTCGCTTGTGTGCATCTACTCGAGAGAATGATGAAGGCACCTGGATTACCGAAGAGATGATTCAGGCCTACATGGTGCTCCATCGCGAGGGATGCGCGGTCTCCTTTGAAACCTTTCGCCAAGACGAGCTCGTCGGTGGCCTATACGGCGTCAAACTCGGCCAGGTCCTATTCGGCGAATCGATGGTCTCTCTTATCCCTGATGCCTCAAAAGCCGCGTTGGCATCCCTGTGCCAAGAATCCGAGCACCAGAAAATTCGACTCATCGATTGCCAGGTTCCAACGTCGCATCTTGAGTCACTCGGTGCTAGCCTGATCACACGTGCTGAATTTGTTGAACGGATTAACGAGCTCATTATATGAGTGGTTTTGAAACACTAAAATTTTTTGCCACAGCACCTCATCCGTGCAGTTACCTCGAGGGCCAAGAGGCAACAACCCTGTTTGTCGAACCCAGCACGACCTTGACGAGCGAGCAGGTTGTGAAGCTGGCCGAATCCGGATTTCGGCGATCCGGTCGCTACACTTACAGACCACACTGTGCACAGTGTACCGCGTGTATCTCAGTGCGGGTTCCCATCGCATCATTTCAACCCAAACGTCGGCAAATCCGCACGCTGAAAAAAAATAAGGATGTCAGCTTCGTCGCTCGGGCGCCAATTTTGGATGAAGCGCGTTATGACCTGTATCATCGATATATCGAGGCGCGTCACGCCGATGGCGACATGTATCCACCCTCACCATCGCAATATGAATCCTTCCTGGCCTCAAGCTCAGATCACGCTTTCTTCCTTGAAGCGCGTCTGGAGGATCGTCTCATCGCGGTCACATTATTTGACGAAATCCCAGGCAATGGACTCTCAGCAATCTACTCATTCTTTGATCCGGACCCTCAGTTTGATTCCCGAAGTCTTGGGCGTCTGATGGTTTTGCAGCTGATCGAAATCGCCCGTGGTCTAGCGCTTCCCTACGTGTATTTAGGGTATTGGATTCGCGATTCAAAAAAGATGGCCTATAAAAACGAGTACCGCCCCATCGAGATGCTCATCAACAGTAGGTGGATTCGTGCGGAGTAAGCGGGCATAATCGCGCCTTTCACTATGCTCGAAGGGAGCCAAATGGCAAAAGAAGATTCAATTGAAATGGAAGGCACGATCGTTGATACGCTGCCGAATACAATGTTCCGTGTCGAACTCGACAATGGTCACGTGGTAACAGCACACATCTCAGGGAAAATGCGTAAGCACTATATTCGCATCCTGACTGGTGACCGAGTGACTGTTGAACTCACACCCTATGACCTGACTAAAGGTCGTATCACCTTCCGAGCACGCTGATCCTTCGCCATCCCGGGGTGCCCGGGATGTCCAAACCTCACGCAGTTTCTTTCGATTTCACAACACGAGGCGTCATTTCGAACGCAAGCTCGTCGTTTTTATCGGCTGTCACCAGGACACTACCACCACCGGCCAACTCACCGAACAAAATAGCATCAGCCAGAGGCCGCTTGATAGAATCTTGAATGAGTCGTGCCATCGGACGAGCGCCCATAGCTTTGTCATAGCCGCGCTTGGCAAGCCAACGCATCGCGGACTCATCTAGTTCAATAGATACTTTTCGATCATCCAATTGTGCCTGTAGCTCAGCGATGAATTTGTGAACTACTTGCTCAATGACTTCCTCATCCAGTGCACCAAACTGAACGATTGCATCCAGACGATTACGAAACTCCGGAGTAAAATGACGCGTGACCGCCTCCATCGCATCTGTTGTCTGATCCTGCTCACTGAATCCAATCGAGCGTTTTGATAAACTCTCAGCACCGGCATTCGTGGTCATAATCAAAACCACATGGCGGAAGTCAGCCTTGCGACCATTATTATCGGTCAAAGTCCCATGATCCATGACCTGCAACAGCAAATTAAAGACGTCCGGATGTGCTTTTTCTACCTCGTCAAGCAGCAAAACACAATGTGGATTTTTCGTGATCGCTTCGGTCAACAACCCACCTTGATCAAAGCCTACATAGCCCGGAGGCGCACCGATGAGACGACTGACCGTATGCCGCTCCATGTATTCCGACATATCAAAACGAACCAACTCAATACCCAGCGTCCGCGATAACTGTCGGCTGACTTCTGTTTTACCAACACCTGTCGGTCCCGCAAACAAGAAACATCCAACCGGCTTTCCTTCTTGCTTGAGCCCCGCCCGCGACAGTTTAATTGCTGAACTCATCCGCTCGATGGCTTCGTTCTGCCCGAAAACTGTCAACTTCAGATCACGCTCAAGATTCTCAAGCACTTCAAAATCTGATTTCGAAATCTGTTTCGGTGGAATCCTCGCAATATCTGCAATAACGGCTTCGATCTCCGGCACGCCAATCACTTTCTTACGACGTGATGGTGGCATTAGCCGCTGCATAGCACCTGCCTCATCGATAATATCAATAGCCTTATCCGGCAAGTGCCGATCGCTCATATATTTCGCAGATAATTCAACGGCTGACGTTAGTGACGCTTTTGTGTAACGAAGTTCATGGTGCTCTTCAAACCGAGACTTCAGGCCATTGAGGATCTTTATCGTGTCCTCAATTGAAGGTTCAAGGACATCGACCTTCTGGAATCGGCGCGCTAGGGCGCGATCTTTCTCAAAAACTCCCCGGAATTCTTGAAAAGTCGTCGATCCAATACATTTCAACTGCCCCGATGACAGCAGAGGCTTCAGCAAATTAGATGCATCCATCACACCACCCGAGGCAGCACCCGCCCCAATGATGGTGTGAATCTCATCGATAAACAAAATGGCGTGTTTTTCTTTTTCCAGTTCTGCCAACAACGCCTTCAGGCGCTTCTCGAAATCACCTCGATACTTAGTACCGGCTAATAATGATCCTAAATCTAGCGAATAAACCACGGCATCATGAATCACCTCAGGGACTTGCCCTTCCTCGATCCGATAGGCCAAGCCTTCAGCAATCGCTGTTTTACCAACGCCCGCTTCCCCTACAAGCAATGGGTTATTCTTTCGACGACGTGACAGTGTTTGGATAACGCGTGATAGCTCCTCATCGCGACCGATCAAAGGATCGATGCGTCCTTTTTTCACTTCTGAGTTCAGATTGGTGCAGTAACCATCCAGATTAGATGTACGCTCGTCACCTGATGTTGCCTGATTAGTTTGCGATTCCGATTCGGTCTCACCGTCAGTCCCAGCTTCTTCAGACTTTGCGATCCCATGACTGATGTAATTCACGACATCGATCCGCGCGATCTCTTGCTGCTTCAGGAAATAAACGGCCTGCGACTCTTGCTCCGAAAAGATGGCGACTAATACATTGGCACCAGTTACTTCCTGCTTACCTGAGGACTGCACATGGAACACAGCACGCTGAAGTACTCGTTGAAATCCCAAGGTCGGTTGGGTATCACGCTCAGAATCTTCCGGAAGTCCTGGCGTTGTCTGTACCACAAACTGCTCAAGCTCTTCGCGAAGCTTTGATAAATCGGCACCACAGGCATTTAGGACCTGAACCGCTGAAGCATTATCCAGTAGCCCAAGCAACAGATGCTCAACGGTCATGTATTCATGACGAAGCTCCCTGGCGCGTTTGAACGCACTATTTAGGGTGACTTCGAGGTCGCGGCTCAACATAAAGTTCTCCTTCTCAATCCTCAGCGGCGTCAATCTGACACATTAAAGGATGCTGATTTTCTTTCGCATACTCAACCACGTCCTCCGCTTTAGTTTCCGCTATATCTTTGGGGAAGACCCCGCAGACGGCAGCACCCTTGGTGTGAACGGTTAGCATGATTTGCGTCGCCTTCTCCTGATCCATATTGAAAAATAACTCCAACACATGAATCACAAATTCCATCGGCGTAAAATCATCATTGAGCATAATGACCTTATACATCGGTGGCTTTTTCAGCTCCGGTTTGGCGACGGCTAACCCGTATTCCTCATCGGGATCAAAACCTGGGCGGTCTGGTTCGCTCATTGAATCGAAACGTCCTTTCTTACTCTGTAAATTGATGGGGACTAAACTGATCAAGTAAAGAGAAACATAACGGAAAGTTTGATGCCAATATTCTTCGCAAGAAATCATCGCGATGACTATGGTTTATCAATTCAACGTTTCACAGATGAAATATTCGAAAGATGCACCAGAAATGCAATCCCTTTTTGTCACGGCTCCGCATATACAGCGGCTCGCCTGACCGGCGCCTGAGCTTGTGTAGCGCGAGCGCGATGAACGACCCAATCATTGGAGAACTTCTGGGTCTAGATTTCATTCTCAACTTGTCCGCTTGGAAGACCTGAGATGCACTCTACGCATTTGTTTTCAGCCAGTCGCGTCGATAAATCATGATGGCATGCGACTATTGATTCACACACGTCAGCAACGCGTTATCAGTTGTTTGGTTTGCTACCAACGCGCCCTAGCCAACGAGGGATCAAGCCATCGATCGTCTCGAAATACTCTGGCAGACTGGCCCAAACTAAATTGCCTTTGATTACAGCTCGGCGTTCGCAAATGCTTTAACAACGAAATCGTTGGAGCTTTGAGCAATAGAAAATTTCTCCGCCGAGTTCGCCGAAGGTAAGATAACCGAGCTACACTAAGGGAAACACCGACACATCAGCGGGTTAACACCCTCAGACCTATTTGATTATACTCCGTGCCCCATCACCTCAACTCGCCGATGGTTGATGGATCAAAGCTAATGACCAGAATAGCTGATTACGCCGGACGGAAAAGACCAGACATAGATGTGACTCGAGATTACTTCAAGCTGTGTGCCAAGTCGGTGATATCTACAAAATTCTTAGCACAAATACACAAGGGATATGATTGTGATTGATCAAAAAACTGAAGCGGATATTACTCTTACCCTGGTTGATGAAGCACCGAGACTTGCGAGCTACTCACTTTTTCCAATTGTTGAAAAATTTCTTTCACTATGCGGAATAAGCGTCGAGAAACGTGATATCTCGCTAGCGGGTAGAATCCTAGCCCAGTTCCCCGAACGTTTAACTAAACAGGGTTCCGTTTCCGATGATCTCCACTATCTCGGCGAATTGGCAAAAACCAGCAAAGCCAACATTATCAAATTACCGAACATTAGCGCCTCCATTCCCCAACTAAAAAGTGCCATCGCTGAACTCCAAGCCAAGGGTTTTGATATCCCAGACTTTAATGATCAACCAGTCTCAGATGAAGAAATAGAAACTCAGAAAAGATACACGAAGGTACTCGGAAGTGCGGTCAATCCGGTGTTGCGGGAGGGAAACTCTGATAGAAGAGCACCAGACGCAGTTAAAAAATTCGCACAAAGAAACCCTCACCGGATGGGGAAATGGGAAAAAAGTTCTTTAACTCATGTCTCGACGATGAAAGCCTCTGATTTCCGACACAATGAAAAGTCGGTCACTATCAGCAAGCAATCTGTCGGAAAGGCTTCGATCTGTTTCACAGACAGCGATGACCGGAAGATTATACTAGCGCCCTCTGTCCCGCTCGATCTCGGGGCTGTAGTCGACACAACATATATGAGCGTAAAAGCTCTTCACAAATTCTACAGTACCGAAATAGCCGACGCGAAGAGACGTGGGGTACTGTTTTCGGTCCATCTAAAAGCAACGATGATGAAGATTTCTGATCCGGTGATGTTCGGATACGCGGTAAAAACTTTCTTCAGTGAACTAATCGAGAAGCACCAGCAGACCCTAGATCGTATCGGTTTTAATCCTAATAACGGAATGGGCGATCTTATAGCCAAGATTGATCATCTTGACGACAGCATCAAGGAACAAATTTTGTCAGAGATAGCATCCTGTCTTCACGATCAACCCGACCTCCATATGGTGAACCCAGATAAAAGTATCACCAATCTTCACGTACCAAACGACGTGATCATAGACGCATCTATGCCTTCGATAATCAGAAACGGCGGCAAAGGATGGGCGGCTAACGGATCAGAAGCGGATATAAAATGTGTCATCCCCGACAGTTGTTATGCCGGAATCTACGATGAAACCATCAAGTTCTGTATTTCCCACGGGGAATTCAATCCAGCAACCATGGGGAGCGTATCTAACATAGGCCTGATGGCTAAAAAGGCTGAAGAATATGGTTCGCATAATACAACTTTCCTCGCTCCGGAAGCAGGATCCATAAAACTTGTTGATGAAGACGGCATGGTACTCACGGAGCATAATGTAGAAAAAGGTGACATCTGGCGGTTATGTTTAACGCA
The DNA here is from genome assembly GCA_902541775.1 of uncultured Litorivicinus sp. GTDB lineage: Bacteria > Pseudomonadota > Gammaproteobacteria > Pseudomonadales > Litorivicinaceae > HIMB30. The sequence continues at coordinate 7,071 of CACBSE010000021.1, forward strand.
GGCCGATGCGATAGAAAATTGGATCGAACTTGGTATTTCACGTGCAAAAACAACCCAACAGCCTGCCATTTTTTGGCTCGATGAAGGTCGACCACATGACGCAGAGTTAATTAAGAAGGTCCTGCTGGCTTTGAACACGCAGGATATCAGTGGCGCTAAGATAGACATCCTCTCACCACGCGAGGCCATCAAAATTTCGCTGGCTAGAGCCAGTGAGGGGCTGAACACGATATCTGTAACAGGCAACGTGTTAAGAGATTATCTGACCGATCTATTCCCTATCCTTGAGTTAGGCACAAGCGCAAAGATGCTATCCATTGTACCCCTAATGCAGGGTGGTGGTTTATTTGAAACAGGTGCAGGGGGTACAGCTCCAAAACATGTAGAACAACTATTAAAAGAAAATCATCTTCGCTGGGATTCCCTGGGAGAGTTTACCGCTATTGCTGCATCTCTCGATCATTTCGGAAACTTTAAGAAAAACAAAGCAGCAATAATTTTAGGCAATGCCTTGGATATCGCGACACAGAAAATTCTCGAATCTGGTCGGTCGCCCTCACCTTCAGTAGGAGAAATCGATAACCGCGGCAGCCATTTCTATCTGGCTCAGTTCTGGGCTGAAGCCCTCAGTGATCAAGCTGAAGATCCAAGTCTGGCTTCTCGTTTTCAACCAATTTATCGCGCGTTAAAGGAAAACGAATCTCTAATTATGAAAGAACTAAATGCAGTCCAGGGTGAGGCGGCTAATATCGATGGGTATTTCCTACCAGACGCAATCAAAGTATCAAAAACCATGAGGCCGAGTCAGTGCCTCAACAAAATTTTGGATGAAATACATCCCTAGAAGAGCTGGTTCCATACAGTGTTAATTATTTTTAACAAACCATTTGGTGTTCTCTGTCAATTCACCGGGGAGGGCTTAACGTTGAAAGAATACATCGATGTTCCCGGAATCTACCCCGCTGGCCGGCTTGACAAAGACTCAGAAGGTTTGCTCGTTCTCACCGACGACGGGCGGGTGCAAGATCATCTGGCACATCCAAAATATGGCAAACATAAGATCTATTGGATCCAAGTCGACAAGACTATCGATGCAGAGACTTGTCAGCGGCTCGAACAAGGCATACAACTCAACGATGGCCCGGCACATGCGATTCGATGTCATCGAATTGATCCGCCACCACTTCCTGATCGCGAACCTCCAGTTCGCGTGCGAAAAAATATCTCGACGAGCTGGATCGAAATGACTCTCAATGAGGGACGAAATCGCCAAGTCCGTCGAATGACTGCGGCAGTTGGATTCCCCACGCTTCGACTGGTCCGCGTCACAGTGGGTGATTATCAGTTAGGCGATTTATCACCCGGCGAGTATCGAGTGATCGAAGCAACTCAGGTAAAATCAACGTATGCGAAACAAAGATACCCAAGTCATCGTCGGAATGTCCGGCGGCGTTGATTCCTCCGTCACAGCCTATCTACTCAAAGAACAAGGGTATGCTGTTAGCGGAATGTTCATGAAAAACTGGGATGAAGATGATGGCACCGAATTTTGTACGGCAATTGAGGACCTCAAAGATGCTCAACAGGTTGCAAATGCACTGGGCATCAACTTGCATCAAGTCAATTTTGCTTCCGAATACTGGGATGATGTGTTTGAACATTTTCTCTCTGAGGTCAATGCAGGCCGGACACCTAACCCCGACATCTTATGCAACCGCGAGATTAAATTTCGCGCGTTTCTGGAATACGCGCGCGATCTCGGTGCTGATTTAATCGCCACGGGTCACTACGTCCGACGCGTGAATGCAAAAAACCCATTACATCGTGGCCTTGATCGCAACAAAGATCAAAGCTATTTCCTTTGGGCACTGACCGCAGAGCAGGTCAACGCATCACTGTTTCCCGTCGGTGATTTATGGAAACCCAAAGTCCGTGAGATCGCAGATCAGCAAGGATTCATCAACGCGCGAAAAAAAGATTCGACTGGAATCTGCTTTATTGGTGAACGCCGGTTTAGCGAGTTTTTAAAAACATACGTTCAACCAAAACCAGGCAACATTGTGACCGACTCTGGTGACGTGATTGGTCGTCACGAGGGGCTGATGTTCTACACGCTTGGACAACGCCAAGGCCTCGGTATCGGTGGTCTCAAAAATTATTCGGATGCGGCATGGTTCGTTGCTGAAAAGTGCCTTGAGACCAATGATTTGCTCGTCGTTCAAGGTACAAATCACCCAAAACTGTTGGCAAAAGGACTCACAGCCCGCCAGATCAACTGGATCGGAGAGCCTCCAATCCTCCCGGGACGATTTACCGCCAAAGTGCGCTACCGGGCCCCTGACGCACCCTGTGCGATTGAAATGCACGGGTCAGATCTACACATAATCTTTGAGCAATCGGAACGTGCAGTAACACCCGGACAGTCGGTTGTAATCTACGATGGTGAAGTCTGTCTGGGTGGCGCTGTCATTGAGGAAGCGGCTTATGAGTAACCCAAATCGTCTGTACCCGCTATGTGCTCTGTCCATGACAGCGCATCTGGTCGACCGCCTGGCAAATACGGGCCTCGTGCCGCACGACGAATTTGAGTTATTGATTCAGAGTACATTGAACCTAACACCCGAAACGCCATTGGATGTCTATGGTGGTTCCATTGGTGAACTGAAGCCTGGATCGAAATTGATCAAAGAGATGTTCGGTCGCGGCGGAAACAGGAAATATCCGGAAGTGATCCGGTACTTTATTAGTCTGATGCAAGTCGAACGACAACTCGCGAAGCAACCACAGCTTCTGGATCAACTCCGAGGGCATTTGGAGGTCGCTGTGCAAAAGGCAGAGCAACTCGGACCGACACATGAGTCAGTCATCGAAACACTCAACACCGCTTACCAAGAAACGATATCGACGCTTAAATTCCGGATCATGGTGACTGGCAACCATGGCCGACATCTGCAACAGGGAAACAATCCTGCTAAAGTACGCGCACTTCTCCTTAGCGGAATTCGCGCCGCGATGTTGTATCGACAACTCGGCGGTGGTCGTCTGGCGCTATTATTTCAGCGAAGTCGCGTATTCAAGGAATTAGAATCCATCGGATTATAGGAACAACATGAATCTATCCACCCTGACCGCAATCTCGCCGATTGACGGCAGATACGCCTCTAAAGTAGACGCATTGCGTCCAATTGCCAGTGAATTTGGCTTGATGCGCGCGCGCATCGAAGTGGAATTGGCTTGGATCAAGTCGTTAGCAATCAACCCACAGATCAACGAAGTACCGCCGCTATCAGAGCAAGCGATTGCGCACATCGATGCCATCGTTGATGATTTTTCTGAAACAGATGGTGAAAGCATCAAGGCGATTGAAGGTACAACCAACCATGATGTGAAAGCGATCGAATACTTCATCAAAAAAAAATTCGCGGTCAATCCAGAGCTCAACGCCATCTCCGAATTTGTTCATTTTGCGTGTACCAGCGAAGACATCAATAACCTCTCATACAGTCTTATGCTAACGCGCATGCGCGATGATGTACTGGCACCAAAAATGCAAGAAATCATTGAATTTCTTCGCGAAAAAGCCAATGACTGGGCGGCACACGCGATGCTATCGCGCACTCATGGACAGAGCGCTTCTCCAACAACCGTGGGTAAAGAATTCGCAAATGTGGTTGCACGACTCGAACGTCAACTTATGCAGTTCGAAGCAGTTCAGCTTTTAGGGAAACTCAATGGTGCCGTCGGTAATTACAATGCACATCTATCTGCTTACCCAGAAGTCGACTGGGCTGACCATGCAGACAGCGTGATTGCCAATCTGGGCCTCACCTTGAATCCTTACACCACACAAATTGAGCCACACGATTGTGTTGCCGAGTATTTCGATGCGCTCAAACGTTTCAATACGATCCTACTCGACCTTGATCGTGATCTCTGGAGTTATATCTCACTAGATTATTTCAAACAGCGGACGGTTGCCGGGGAAGTTGGCTCATCAACCATGCCTCACAAAGTCAATCCAATCGACTTTGAAAATTCTGAAGGAAATCTTGGAATTGCCAATGCAGTGTTCGAACATTTAGCAGCGAAGCTTCCTGTCTCGCGTTGGCAGCGTGATCTGACGGATTCGACAGTTCTTCGAAACGTCGGTGTTGGCGCAGCACACTCACTAATTGCCTATGAAACAGCATTAAAAGGACTCAATAAGCTTGAGATCAATCTCGCCGTAATCACCGAAGATCTGGCAAAGCATTGGGAAGTACTCGCGGAACCCGTGCAAACGGTCATGCGCCGCTACGGCATCGAGAAACCTTACGAGCAGTTGAAAGAGTTAACTCGAGGCAAACCGATCGATGAAGAATTATTACGGACATTCATCGGTCAGCTTAATATCCCAGAGGACGCAAAGCACTTGCTGCTTGAGATGACACCCTTGACTTACACTGGATCTGCTGAGGCTCAGGCTCGCAACGTATGACCGTAAAGCGGCTTCAAGGTGTGTCGCTTGCTGATGGACACATCCTACAGAGCTACTGGCAAAGCACCCCAGTGATACTCGACCGGGCGGTGGACGTCGGTGTCTTGGCTCCAGACACCGAGACACTGGTACAGATCCTCACTGAAACCGATCTCCCGAGCAAACTGTTAACAGGCGTCGAGGGTTCACCGTTTACGCTCGAACATGGTCCGTTCAAGTCATTTTCCACGCCGAAAAAACCGTGGACCGCGCTCATACACGCGCTTGAACATTTATTCCCGGAATACGGTGAGATCCGTCAATCCATGACCTGGTTACCACACTGGCGGTTTGAAGACTGCATGCTGTCTTGGGCCTCGGTCGATGGCAGCGTTGGGCGGCATTTCGATCAATTTAGCGTCTTCCTGATTCAATTAAATGGCCGCAGACACTGGGAAATTGGCCCACGGGCGACTGATGAGACACTGATGGTTCCAAATCAACCGATCGCGTTGGTTGAACCACAAGAACCAATGACTACCTGGATCGCAAATCCAGGGGATGTGCTCTATTTACCGCCAAATATGATTCATCATGGTGTCAGCCTTGATCCGGACTGTATGACTCTATCGCTCGGCTTTCGGGCACCAGATGCAGGTTCTCTGCTTGAGGGGGCATTGGAAACCTTCGATAGTCATCAACAACACATTCGTTTTGACGATGCTGGTCGATCGATGAGTGGCGCTCCCGCTGAGATCCTCGCAAGCGATCTGGATAAAGCCAAAGAGGCTATCATTCGATACTTAGACGAGCCTCATGTCCTCGAACATCTCTTGGCAACGCGAGTCACAGCTCCGTATCTCGAGATCGACCCCATGCAAGAACTCGAGGAGCAACACATCGACCCACTGATCACTTCGGTGACACAATGGGAACTGGATCCAGGCTGTCGAATGGCCTATGTCAATCAAACGCTTTATGTAAACGGAGAACGGATCGGTGATCAAACGCCTGCTGACTTGCTTCACTTGGCCAATACGCGCACCATTCAATCGAATGATATCCGGAAATTGGAAGGCCTCTGGGGTGACACCATCATCGACCTCATCCGATCCGAGTCGCTCGTACCGTCCGAGAACGACGGTCCATGAAGTCAGTTGGGCAACTGCCCGGGACTCGCTGCAATCAATCAGAACCCAAGTCTTCATCGAAGAACAGCAGATCGATCCCGCTGACGAATGGGACCCGGCAGATCAAAATGCTATCCATTTACTCGCCGAACGTGATGGTGAACCTGTTGGCTGCGCGCGCGTCCTTGATCTAGCAAAAATCGGGCGTATGGCGGTATTAAAAGATGTCCGACACAAAAATGTCGGCAGTAAACTATTACGCGCCGCAATCAGCAAAATCCAAAACGCGGGAAATACGCCAACGCTCGGTGCGCAAATCACTGCGATGGGCTTCTATGCGAATCATGGATTTCTGCCAGAGGGTCCTATTTTTGATGATGCAGGCATCTCGCACCGTACCATGACACTCACCGGTGACCCAGAAAAAACATTGATGCCTCTCGATGCGGAATCGCTCCGTTTCGATACACCAAACTTATTGGTCGCGATTGAGCCACATTTGACTGACGGTGAAATGCGAATCAATATTTTAGGGCTCTCGGATAACGACGCCAGTTGGTTGACACCGAGGCTTTGCTGTTATGCCGCTACGCATGGCGCACATACACTCATCTTAGAGATCCCTGAGGGTGAAGTCCGGTTTCCTCTCGATCCACCGGAGCATTTCACATGCTCCTCTAAGGACCAACAATCGACTGGTCAATCACAACTTTGATCCGCGTCCGAGTCGTCTTATTGCTGAACTGATGGCGGTCAGCGGCGAATCCATCCAAAATAGTTCGTATCACCTGCCGTGGTGAATAAATATTCACACTATAGCGACACTCTGGCCGTAGGTTTTTGCGCGACTGAGAAAACGTCTTTCGTTGTCGGTCGATACCCGAGACATCACCGCATTTCGGTGAGGGAATCGACCAAAGCGCTGGATGATCTCTTTGTGTTCCAGCGCGTAATCCACAAATGACTGAAATCTTGGCTTGTCCTCGTCTGGTGCCAGCTTAAGTAACCGACTCATTCCCTGAACGCACAATGCCTGATCCGATAGCAGTTCACTATGCTCCAAAGGCATCAGTGCAAACACCTGCTGAATCAGCGGTAAGTCATCAAAAATATTGGATGTTTGACCACGACGAGCCAGCTTCACCGCACGTGAATCGCCAGAAAATGCGCGGGTTGTTCCGCGAAAGATATTCCGAGTGAATTGATCAAGCAGAATGATCAGCGCCAAACGACTTTCAGGTTCGCTTTCCCAATCTTTAAAGCCGCCTGCCAGCGCAAGCTCGACACGATGCCCAAAGCGTTGACCAATCTCTCGATCAACCTGATCACCACCCACAAACCACCGCTTATCCTGCTTTTCTGCAAGATTTCCACTGGCGTATTCAGTAAACCAATAATCGAGGACCTGCCGAGCGACTTGGCTCGAGACAATATCATCCTTAGGTTCGCTCATCATGCCCAAAATGTATCCACGCAAATGCCTCTCAACGCTAGTCGAATCCCTTACCGAAATTTGACGATTTCAACTCTATCTGGCGATAAGCCGGCCGGAGCAACGAGGGGTCCGAATCCATAAGCGTTTTCAATCATGAGCCCGGACTCACCAAGCAACGACTGAACATGCTCGGCCCGAGCGGTTGATTGTGCCACCGCATCCTCAAGCGATCCGCTGGGCGTCACCGCGCGGTAAGCGATAATCGCCAGCTCATCTGTACTAAGCGATTTCAAATCCGATGCGATGGCCAGGATCGCTGCACGGCTCTCAGGACTCACACGATTTCCTGCAAATTCGACAGGTAAAATCACACGACCCTCCTGTTGAAGCGCCTGTACCCCCTGAAATCGAGGTTCCTCCACGCCAGGCTCAACTAACCGAAGATGAACATATTGACGCCGATTACCGCGCTCAATCCCATAGGCCGACAGATATCGATCTGTGACACCTGGTAATTTGGCTGCGAAATAGATCTGATTACTGTTGGGACCATAGAGCTCCCGAACTTGAAATAACGAGTTAGCCCACAATCCACTGACACCACAACCACGACTATCGCAAGAAAATAGAATCTTAGCGTTCTGGCTCAACAGTCTGTTTTCAAGGGTCTCCATAAAGGATTGATACGCTTCCCGGGGCCCTAATTGATAGGTAATATCGATCACGTGGCCTTCAATATCGAGTTCCTTATCAATCACAAGTCGATTATTGACACGCTCAACCCGTTCTAATGGAAAACGAATCGCTGATTGCACGCCCTCGCTGTAACGAATGATTTCTGAACCAAGTGGACGTGTCACTTCAGGAAGATCAGTGGATCCCGGTATATCGGCAGCAATCGATCCGTACGATAGCAACATCGAACCCAACAAAATCCATGTCTTCATACTTCAGAATGCCTCTTTAATAACCATGTCGCGATGGCGCCTTCTGCGCCTTCCAAGTGGAGATGGTGACCACCTTGTAAAGTTTCCACCCCAATGTCATGACAAAGTTTGATTCGCTCAGGGAGAAAAAGGGGGTCTTTAAAAAATCCTTGATCTCCCAGAACTAACGAAACAGGCATCTCAAGCTGACGAATGAAACCCTGAACTTGGGACTCATCGAGTCGAAACAGCGGTGGCAAGGTGAGATACTGATCGCTTGCCCAAGTCCAACCACCCGGACTTTTCACGAGCCCCCGTCGCACAATCGGCTCAGCGGCTTGTCGACTGAGTGGAACCACTGCCCCTCTCACACGCGCCTCAATCGCCGCATCGATCGAAAGATACACTGGCTTTTGACGATTATTAACCCGCTGTAGCTGATCGGTCGCATTGCGTAACAGTTCAGGCGCCTCCCCATCCAGGTAGGTCCAAGGTCCGAATCCCTCAACCAACCACAAGGCTTCGATGCGATCTGGATAGGCACTTGCAACCAGTGTTGCGACAGCAGCACCCATCGAGTGTCCGAGCAGAATGGCTTGCTCCCAACTCAATGCATCGAGTATCCCGATGACATCCGGTACGCCGTCCCAGATGTGATACGGACGATTCAGATGATCGGTCATTCCATGACCACGTTGATCGATTGCGATCACTCGACAGCCCGTTAACAGTGGCCCGAGGCGAGTGAAAGATGCCGCATTATCGAGCCAGCCATGTAAGGCCAGTACCGGAATTCCATCCGCCGGACCAAAACAGAGCCCACGGAAGGTTAACCCGGCGACTTCAAAACGAATGGTTTCAGTCATCAGGGTTGATATGCCTCCACTAAAGTGGCCGCTCCCGGTAAAAAGGTTTCCAAGGCCAAGACATATGCTGTTGCCGGAGCGGCGCGAGGGTGTACATCGGCGTTGGTGTTTGCTTCTGTCAAATGACCGACGATCTGCGTCAATATTGGCTGATGAAAAACAAATAAACCCTGATCCGTTGCATGCTGCTCTATAATCGCCGCCGCTTCTGCCCAAGCATCCTCTGGTGTGATCCCCTGTAGCACCTGCGGTTTTATCGCTAACCCAAGCGCACAAATAACAAGCTCCGAGGTCTGCTGCGCCCGAATCCGTGTCGAACAAAACACTTTTTGAGGTATCCAACCGGCTTTTTTGAGTTGAGTTCCGGTCTTCGATGCCTCTCCTTTCCCATTGGGCGTCAATACGCGATCAAAATCGTTCGCTGCAAATGGAACCGCCTCGCCATGGCGCATTAAAATGATGTTCATTGAGCAACTCCTTAGACCTGATAGTATGCGGGCAAACCAAAGCAGAAAAGACCCTATGAAAATTGTCTCATTCAATATCAACGGAATCCGTGCACGGATTCACCAGCTCGAAGCGCTCAAACAGCACCTGAATCCAGACGTGATCGGTCTCCAAGAAGTGAAAGTTGCCGATGAACAATTTCCCTTCGAAGATCTCGAATTTTTAAATTATCGCTTCGACACCCATGGTCAAAAAGGACATTATGGCGTTGCGCTTGCGTCAAAACCTGAACCGCTCACAATCACTCGTGGCTATTCGACAGATTCCGATGATGCACAACGACGAATGATCCGTGGTGTTTATGCGCTCGCCGACGGAACTGAAGTTACCGTGTTCAATGGCTACTTCCCGCAGGGTGAATCTCGCGATCACCCGGTCAAATTCCCAGCGAAAGAAGCGTTTTATCGCGACTTACTGACGACCCTAAACACAGAATACTCGCCCACCGACCACATTGTCGTGATAGGTGACTTCAACATTGCGCCTGTCGATAACGATATCGGCATCACTGATGATGCAAAAAAGCGTTGGTTGCGAACCGGGAAATCATCGTTTCTTCCTGAGGAACGGGAGTGGTTCCAACAACTGATCAATTGGGGATTGATTGATAGCTGGCGTTCTGTGAATCCGGATATTGATGATCGATACAGCTGGTTTGATTACCGTTCCCGAGGCTTCGAAGATGATCCCAAACGTGGACTTCGCATCGATCACATTTTAGTTTCCAAACCGTTAATCGAGCGGATGACAGATTGCGGGATCGATTACACATTACGGGCGATGGAAAAACCATCCGATCACTGCCCTGTATGGATTACTTTTGAATAACAGCCGCTTAAGGACGTGTCTCGGTTACAAAACGGAGTCCACAATTGGGTCGCCCAGTTTCGATCGACTCTTCGTACACCGAGTGTGATTTGACCGCATGTTATGTGTCATCCGACAAAAATTTAGCATAAACGACAACGTCAATTTCGTTCGAGATCTGATCTAATTTTTCGTTGAGCCGAAACTCAACGAGGCCTACATACGGACTTTTTTCAAAATTTTCAGTCCCTTGAATACTAAATCCAGTTGGCTAGTTTGGGCTGAGAAAAAGACGATATGTCGAGTTACAGAGTGTCTCGCCTAATATTGTTCTACGAAAGTCATTTTGCACACTCTGTGTGCAATGGATCATCATAGCTAATTGACCGAATCAGCATACGGAAAGATAAGGACTCACAAACCATGGTTGGATCCGCCAAAAGGGCCCGTCTCACCAATCCTTTTCAGACACCCGAAGAAAAGCGATTTGAAATTCCTGGAGAATTAGCTCGCGAACCGGGCATCTATGAAGATGCTCTGAAAGCTGGCTGGGAACTGCAGCAACATCCGAAAAGTGCACCTGTTGCCGCCATTGAGCGCCAACATCAGAAAAATCGGATGACGGTTTGGGAACGGATCGCACTGCTTGTCGATGAAGAGCCAACCGTACTCTTTCAGAATTGGGGACCCAATTTAGACGGTGCGAGCCTTGTGACCGCACTCGCCAAAGTCGGTGGACGTGATGTCGCCATCTATGGCCATGACTTTACAGTCCGTGCCGGTTCTATGGATGCAACCAATGGATCGAAACTCGCTCAGCTCTTTGAAACCGCCGGAAAACTGGGAATCCCTGTCATTGGATTCAACGACTCTGCCGGCGCCTACGTTCCAGCTGGCGTTGGTGGCCTCGATGGCTATGCTGAAGCGTTCCGAGCGCTACGTGAGATCTCAGGACGCGTTCCATCAATCATGTGCATGTTCGGATTCAATGCAGGCGGTGGATCGTACCTACCGCGCCAAGGCTCTTTCGTGATCCAGCCAAATACCACGTTTTTTGGCCTCACTGGTCCTGCAGTCATCAAAAATGTGCTCGGTGAAGATGTCACGCCCGATGAACTCGGTGGACCCGTTGTCCACAGCCAGACAGGCGTCACGGATTTCGTGGTTGAGGATGAAGTTCAGGCAATCCGTAAAGTTCGTCGATTACTTCGGTTCTTGCCCTCAAATAACGAAACCATGGCACCTTACCAGTCAACGTCTGATCCGATTTCACGCAAGACATGGGATGCCGACATTTTTTTAAAAAGAGCATTTAATTCGCCTAGTGGTTTTAATACGCCACTGGATGTCACGATCATGATCCAACAGATTTGCGATCATGGCGACTTCTATGAGTTCCAACCAAATCGTGCACGCAACACTATCTGTGCCTTTGGTCGTATTGGCGGACACGTGATTGGATTTTGTGCAAACAACTCGGCTGTTGCATCAGGTCAAATCGATATTGATGCTGCCCTGAAAAACGCTCGTTTCATCCGTTTCTGCAATCTTTACAACATTCCGATGTTGTTTATGGAAGACACCACAGGATTCCTCCCAGGCCGTGATCAGGAAAGCCGTGGAATCGTCCAGGCCGGTCGCGCCATGCTTGATTCCATCATCGATCTTCGGGTACCGCGCCTCCTTCTCATCATCCGCAATGCGTTCGGTGGTGCGTATGCAGCGTTTAACAACTACAAACTCGGCGCTGATATGGTCTTTGCACTGCCAACCACACGACTCGCTGTCATGGGACCGACAGGCAAAGAGTTTGTTTACAAAGAAGAATTGAAAGCGATGCGGCTTGAAGCTAAAAATCGGTCGGGGAAGGGTGATGCTGACGCCGCAAACTGGCTCAAAGAACAAGAAGCTCTTCTCAGCCAGCGCTATGAGGCCGAGTTGATGAACCCGAGAGAGGCTTTGTCACTAGGATCAATCAGCCAAATCGTGATGCCGCAGGATCTGCGACATACTCTTGGTGAAAACTTCGTCCGCTACATCAAGGCATACCAGCCAAAACCGATGACCGTGATCCAGAGGGAATTCCACTAATGCAAAGCGATTTGATCCATCAAAATCGTCGCCTATCTCAGTCAAACTCTCCATGGGTTAAGCAATTCGCGTGTAACGAAATTGATTGCTTAATTATCTGTCGGGGACCGATCCGTAAAGAAGTCATGAATGTGCTGACTGAAATGGGTGGCAAATATGGCATTTTGTTGTCTGAGAAAGACTCAATCACCTATCAAAACGCGCTGGCACCTGAGCTTCGACTGATGTCAGACCCCGATCGGATTCACCGTGTCCCTGACTATACCGGTGCAAGTAAGGAAGAGCGGGATCAACGGATTCAGCAGATCATTCAGATCGCCAAAGACAATAATTATAACTCGATTTTTGCGGGCTATGGATTCATGGCTGAAGACGAGAGTCTTGTTCGCGCGATCGAAGAATCTGGATTAATATTCATCGGCCCCTGCTCCCGTACCGTGCGGCAGGCCGGATTGAAGGATGAAGCTAAACGCTCAGCACTCGCGGCCCATGTCTCTATTGTTCCAGGGGTCGACGATCTCACCGTCCGAACACTACTCGCCAAAGCAGAGTGCGAAGGCGGGCTCGAGGCAATTGCCAAGGCTCACAAGCTTGCTGCACCACAGGGCTCAACCGATACAGAGAAAGCTGAAGCTCTGTTAGTTGCCAGTTACGACGCGCTCATTGATGTGATCACTATCGATGACATCGCCTCACAAGCTGAAATTGAAGTCGCGAAACTCTTTGATCAACAACCCAATAATCGAATTCGACTGAAAGCAATTGGTGGTGGTGGCGGTAAAGGCCAACGCATCTT
>CACBSE010000022.1 GCA_902541775.1 uncultured Litorivicinus sp.
GGTTTATGAAAATTATCTCGCTAGCACCTGAAGTGTTGTAAGGGGCAAATTGATGGCAGCAAAGATTCGTCGAGATGATGAAGTATTGGTAATCGCGGGAAAAGATAAGGGTCGCCGCGGCAAAGTATTGCAAGTGCGCCCTGATAGCCGCGTGTTGGTATCAGGTGTGAACCTGATTAAAAAGCATATAAAGCCAAATCCGATGCTTGGAAAGCAGGGTGGTATCGTCGAGAAAGAAGCGCCGCTTCATATTTCTAACGTTGCTCTATTCAATCCTGAAAATGATAAAGCAGAGCGTGTTGGTTTTCGTGTCAATGCGGATGGCACCAAAGTACGGGTGTTTAAATCTACTGGTAAGGAAGTCGGGGCATAAGTCCCTGTGCCCAGGAGCGAGATATAAGCCATGGCGAGACTATCACAAGTCTACAATGAGAAAGTTGTACCTAAACTTTTAAAAGAGTTTGCGTACAAAAATGTGATGCAAGTGCCACGCATCAAGAAAATCACTCTAAACATGGGTGTTGGTGAGGCAGCTGCGGATAAGAAGCAGATTGAAAACGCGGTTCGCGATATGACGGCGATTGCTGGTCAAAAGCCCGTGGTGACGAAATCACGCAAATCCATTGCGGGCTTTAAGATCCGTGATGGCTGGCCGATCGGTTGTAAAGTCACTCTGCGTGGTGAGCATATGTGGGAATTTCTGGATCGTTTGATCGCTATCTCCATCCCGCGTATTCGAGATTTCCGCGGTATGAGCGGTAAGTCGTTTGACGGTCGTGGTAACTACTCAATGGGTGTGCGTGAGCAGATCATGTTCCCCGAAATCGATTATGACAAAGTGGATGCAATCCGTGGTCTTGACATCACGATTACCACATCTGCTGAAACTGACGAGGAAGGCAAAGCGCTCTTGAGGGCGTTTAACTTCCCATTCCGTAACTGAGGAGCGTTAGGTGGCTAAGAAATCAATGAGAGAGCGTGAGCTGAAGCGTCAAAAGACAGTAGCTCGGTTCGCAGCGAAGCGTGCGGAGTTAAAAGCGACGATCGCAAATCCAAACGCGCCGGATGAAGAAGTGTGGGAAGCGCAGCAGAAACTGCAAAAGATGCCACGTAACGCGTCGGCTGTACGTCTACAGCGCCGTTGTCGTGTGACTGGTCGTCCACACGCGGTTTACCGTAAGTTTGGCCTGTCCCGGATCAAGCTGCGCGAAACAATGATGCGCGGTGAAGTTCCTGGTCTCAAGAAGGCCAGCTGGTAAGGAGTGATTTAGAAAATGAGTATGCAAGATACTTTGGCGGATATGTTCACTCGCATCCGCAACGGGCAAATGGCTGGTAAGACAGCCGTGTCGATGCCTTCTTCAAAGCAGAAGGTCGCACTCGCCCGGGTACTCGCTGACGAAGGATTTTTGGGTGGGTTTCAGGTCGATGGGGCTGGTGTCAAATCAACGCTAACCGTCGACCTGCGTTACTACGAAGGACGTCCAGTAATCCGTGAAATTAAACGATCAAGCCGTCCTGGGTTACGTCGCTATGAAGGTAAAGAGACTCTGCCAAAAGTTCAGGGTGGTCTCGGTATCGCCATTATCTCGACCTCGAAAGGTTTGATGACTGACCGCGAAGCACGCAAAGCCGGAATCGGTGGCGAAGTGCTCTGCACCGTATTCTAAGGAGTTTATCGATGTCTCGTATTGCAAAAGCTCCGATCGAATTGCCATCTGGTGTTGATGTCAATATCGCTGGTCAGGACGTGACGGTGAAAGGAAAGAACGGCACCTTGTCGATTTCTCTGAATGATGCAGTTGCCGTCAATCAGTCAGAAAACGTGCTCACATTTGAGCCACGTGAAGGTGCATCCGATGGTTGGGCACAAGCTGGTACAGCGCGCGCAATCGTCAACAACATGGTGACGGGTGTTGCTTCAGGTTTTGAGAAGAACTTGACGCTTATCGGTGTTGGTTATCGTGCTCAGGTTCAAGGGTCAGTGATTAATTTGACTCTCGGTTTTTCACATCCAGTGGTTTACAACTTGCCACAGGGTGTGACTGCAGAAACGCCAAGCCAAACTGAAATCGTGCTGAAATCAGCGGATAAGCAGTTGCTTGGTCAGGTTGCTGCAGAGATTCGTGCATATCGCCCACCAGAGCCATACAAAGGTAAAGGTGTGCGCTACTCAGATGAGTATGTGCGTCGTAAAGAAGCGAAGAAGAAATAAGGAGAGCCGACATGATGGACAAGAAAAAAGCCCGCTTGCGTCGCGCTCGCCGGGCACGTGCCAAAATGCGCGAGTTAAATGCGAATCGTCTGTGCGTGCATCGTACACCACGTCACATTTATGCCCAGATTATTTCTGGTGATGGATCAAATGTGATTTGTACGGCATCGACACTCGATAAGGACCTTCGCGAAAAAAGTGGCGGCAATGTCGACGCTGCAGCCGAAGTCGGTAAGCGTATTGCCAAGCGTGCGAAGGAAAAAGGAATTCAGGCGGTTGCTTTCGACCGGTCCGGTTTCCGTTATCACGGTCGTGTCAAAGCACTAGCTGACGCGGCTCGTGAAGGTGGACTTGAGTTTTAAGGGGATCCGATGAACGCAAAAGTAGAAACACAGCAGCAGGGTGATCTGCAGGAAAAGCTGGTTCAAGTGAATCGGGTTGCCAAGGTTGTAAAGGGTGGCCGGATTTTTAGCTTCACAGCACTGACGGTTGTGGGCGATGGTAACGGGAAAGTTGGGTATGGCCGTGGTAAAGCACGTGAAGTTCCGGCCGCTATCCAAAAAGCGATGGAATCAGCACGTCGCAATATGGTTTCAGTGAAGCTCGATGGCGACACAATTCAATACCCAACCAAAGGGGCACACGGATCTGCGAAGGTCTACATGCAGCCTGCTTCACAAGGTACTGGTGTTATCGCCGGCGGTGCGATGCGTGCGGTTCTTGAAATCGCTGGTGTTCAGAACGTATTGGCGAAGTGTTACGGTTCGACAAACCCAGCAAATGTGGTTCGCGCAACGATCAAAGCATTGTCAGAGATGCAATCTCCTGAAGACGTTGCTGCTCGTCGTGGCAAGTCTGTCGAAGAAATTCTCGGCTAAGGATCAAAGACATGGCGAATAAGAAAATGTTGAAAGTGACATTGGTGCGCAGCCCAATCCGTCAAAATCCAAAGCACAAGTTGTGTGTCCAGGGTCTTGGCCTGAAGCGTATGAATCAGAGTGTCGAAGTTGAAGATACACCGAGCGTCCGTGGGATGATCAATAAGGTTAACTACCTCGTACGCGTAGAGGGAGAAACATAATGCGTTTAAATGGCTTATCTCCGGCTCCAGGTTCACGCACAGCGAAAAAGCGCGTCGGCCGTGGTATCGGTTCTGGTCTTGGCAAGACTGGTGGTCGAGGTCATAAAGGCCTGAAGTCACGTTCAGGCGGTTCAGTGAAGCCAGGTTTTGAAGGCGGTCAGATGCCTTTGCAGCGTCGTCTGCCAAAATTTGGTTTCACATCCAGGAAGAGCCTGACTCGGGATGAAATCCGTTTGGCTGAGCTGAACAAGATTCGAGGCGATGAGGTTACAATGGAAGCGTTGCGTCAGGCGAGGCTGATCGGCGAGAATATCAAGGATGTGAAAATTATCCTCGCCGGTGAAATTGCGCGCGCCATGACGATTAAAGGTCTGAAGATCACTAAGGGTGCGCAGGCTGCAGTTGAAGCAGCCGGTGGCAAGGTCGAAACTTAAATATGGCGACTTCAGGTGCTTCAGGAGGTGGATTGACCGAGCTATGGGCTCGGCTCCGCTTCGTTGTCATTGCGGTTATTGTCTACCGGATCGGCGCTCACATCCCGGTCCCGGGGATCAACCCGGATCGACTGGCGGATTTGTTTGAACAGTCGCAAGGCACGATTCTGAGCCTGTTCAATATGTTTTCTGGTGGCGCACTCGAGCGTATGTCGATCCTCGCACTTGGAATCATGCCCTACATTTCGGCTTCGATTGTCATGCAACTGTTGACCGCGGTCGTCCCCTCGCTTGAAGCTCTGAAAAAAGAGGGCGAGGCCGGGCGCCGAAAGATCACCCAGTACACTCGTTATGGAACGGTTTTTCTTGCAACAATACAGTCAATTGGTGTTGCGATGGGTCTTGCCGGTCAAGGCATCGCCTTTACGAACGACTTCCATTTCCATTTCGTGGCCGTTGTGACCTTCGTTTCTGGATCAGTCTTTTTGATGTGGCTTGGCGAACAAGTGACTGAGAAAGGGATTGGTAACGGAATTAGTTTGTTGATCTTTGCTGGTATTGTTGCTGGTCTCCCCGGAGCGATTGGCCAATCAGCTGAAGCAGCTCGCCAAGGCGATTTGAATATTCTCGGTCTGTTAGCGATTGCAATTATCGCAGTTGGAGTTGTTGCATTTGTTGTCTTTATGGAGCGAGCGCAACGCCGTATTACAGTGAATTACGCTCGTCGCCAGCAAGGGAATAAAGTTTTTGCGGCTCAGCAGTCGCATTTACCGCTGAAAATTAACATGGCTGGTGTGATCCCTCCGATCTTCGCATCGAGCTTGTTGTTGTTTCCAGCGTCAATTGGGCAGTGGTTTGGTCAAGGTGAAGGGATGGAATGGTTGCAAGATGTGAGTCTGGCATTGGGTCCTGGGCAACCGCTGTATTATCTCCTGTTTACAGTGGGTATTGTGTTCTTCTGTTACTTCTACACTGCGTTGGTATTTAACCCACGCGATGTGGCAGATAATTTGAAAAAGTCTGGTGCATTCATTCCAGGGATTCGCCCGGGTGAGCAGTCCGCCAATTACATTGACAAAGTGATGAGTCGGTTGACGTTTTGGGGCGCGACTTATATTGCGGCAGTATCGCTACTACCACAAAGCTTGGTCGTCAGTTTCAACGCGCCATTTTATTTCGGAGGTACATCACTATTGATCGTTGTTGTTGTTGTCATGGATTTTATGTCGCAAGTGCAGTCGCACCTCATGAGCCGGCAATATGAGTCTTTGATGAAAAAATCGAATCTGAAAGGGTATGGCTCGGGCGGGCTACTCCGTTAGATGGGCATTGGGAGTTTTGAAATGAAAGTACGTGCATCAGTAAAAAAGATCTGCCGGAATTGTCGAATCATTCGTCGTAACGGCTTAGTACGTGTGATTTGTACGGATCCTCGACACAAGCAGCGGCAAGGTTAATGTAAGAAAGGGGTTGAGATTTTTTGTTTAAATCAATAAAATTTCGCGCCTTATAATTTACGAGAGTCGGCTAGACCGGTTCATAAATTTGGAGAGTTTAGAATGGCACGTATTGCCGGCGTTAACATCCCAGACAACAAGCACACAGTGATTTCACTGCAGTATGTTTTCGGGATTGGTCAAACTCGCGCTCAAGCGATCTGTAAAGCAACAGGGATCGCAGAGTCAGCCAAAGTCTCTTCGTTATCCGAAGATCAATTGGAGATGCTCCGTACAGAGGTTGGCAAATTTGACGTAGAAGGAGACCTTCGTCGTGAAGTGTCAATGAATATCAAGCGCTTGATGGATCTCGGTTGTTTCCGTGGTATCCGTCATCGTCGCAGTCTACCAGTTCGTGGACAGCGTACCAAGACAAACGCGCGGACCCGCAAGGGCCCACGTAAGCCGATTCGTAAGTAAGGAATTCTGATGGCGACACAACGTAACGCATCGCGTAAGAAGGTCAAAAAGCAGGTGGCTGAGGGCGTTGTCCATATTCACGCTTCGTTCAATAACACGATTATTACGATCACTGATCGTCAAGGTAACGCGCTGTCATGGGCGACAGCTGGTGGATCTGGTTTTCGTGGTTCACGTAAATCAACACCGTTTGCCGCGCAGGTTGCGAGCGAACGAGCCGCAACGGCTGCTCAGGAATTTGGCCTGAAATCTGTGGATGTCATGGTTAAGGGCCCAGGACCTGGCCGCGAAAGTGCGGTTCGTGCTTTGAACGCGGTGGGCCTGAAAGTTACCAATATCACAGACGTCACGCCAATTCCTCATAATGGCTGTCGTCCGCCGAAAAAGCGCCGCGTCTAAGGGGAGTTAGAGGAATGGCACGTTACATCGGACCAACTTGTAAGTTAGCGCGTCGCGAAGGAACTGATTTGTTTCTGAAGAGCGGCGTACGTTCAATGGATTCAAAGTGCAACCTGGAAACCAAACCAGGGATGCATGGGGCAGCACGTGGTCGCTTGTCGGACTATGGTCTGCAGTTGCGCGAAAAGCAAAAAGTGCGTCGGATCTATGGCGTTCTTGAGAAGCAGTTCCGTAACTATTACAAAGAAGCGTCGCGTTTGCGTGGTTCAACAGGCGAAAACTTGCTGAAGCTTCTTGAGTGTCGTTTAGACAACGTTGTGTACCGGATGGGCTTTGGTTCAACACGTGCGGAAGCGCGTCAGATTGTCAGCCATCGGTCAATTATGGTGAATGGCAAAGTATTGAATATCCCGTCTTATCAGGTGAGGCCGGGTGATGTGATCAGTGTTCGCGAAAAAGCGAAGGGTCAGTTGCGTGTTCGCGCTGCACTCGAACTCGCTGGTCAGCGTGCAGACGTTCCTTGGGTTGATGTTGATTCATCAAAGATGGAAGGAACATTCAAGACGCTTCCAGAGCGTCAAGACCTATCGCAGGACATCAACGAAAACCTGATCGTCGAGTTGTACTCGAAGTAAACCACATTATTAGGAGACGGTATGTCGTCATTGGAACTGCTGACACCGCGTCAGATTCAGGTCCAGGAGGTAGCTCCCGGACGCTCAAAAATTATTCTTGAGCCTCTTGAGCGCGGCTACGGCCACACCTTGGGTAATGCGCTCCGCCGCATCTTACTGTCGTCAATGCCAGGATGCGCGATTATCGAGGCAAAAATTGACGGTGTTGCTCACGAGTACTCAGAAATCGAGGGTATTAAAGAAGATGTTATCGAGATTCTTTTGAATCTTAAAAAGGTTGCGGTCGCCCTAGAAGGCCGCGATGGTGTGGCAACAATACGCCTGAATCACTCGGGTGAAGGTGTTGTCACTGCCGGCGACTTCGAATTGCCACAGAACGTTGAGATTGCGAACCCCGAACAGCATATCGCAACGGTTTCGGGGCGAGGCTCCTTGCAGATTGAAGCGCTTGTGGCACGTGGCCTAGGCTACGAGCCGGCAAGCGAGCGTGACGAAGACGAGGAAACCCGTACGATCGGCGCGTTGCGTTTGGATGCAACATATAGCTCAGTTCGTCGCGTCTCTTATGTCGTTGAAAGCGCCCGAGTTGAACAGCGTACTGACCTTGATAAATTAGTGATTGATCTTGAGACGGATGGTACGTTGGATGCTGAAGAGGCAATCCGACGTGCTGCGACTTTGCTGCAGCAACAACTTTCTGTCTTCGTTGAATTCGAAGGCCCTCAGGCTACTCCTGAAGACGAGCAGAAGGACGAGATTGATCCGATCTTGTTGCGTCCAGTGGATGATCTCGAGTTGACTGTTCGGTCCGCGAACTGCTTAAAAGCGGAAAACATTTATTACATTGGTGATCTTGTTCAGCGGACTGAAGTCGAGTTGTTGAAAACTCCGAACCTTGGCAAGAAATCATTAACAGAGATTAAAGATGTGTTAGCTTCGCGGGGTTTGTCGCTGGGCTCGCGTCTTGAGAACTGGCCACCAGCAGGATTTGCGCGCGAAGAAAGCGCCTAAGTTATATCGACCCATCGTGAGATGGTGTCTTTGAGAAGCGAGAATAGACCATGCGTCATTTGAAGAGCGGAAGAAAACTGAATCGTACAAGCAGCCATCGGAAGGCGATGTTCTCGAACATGACTGCTTCGTTGATTGAGCATGAGGTCATCAAGACGACACTACCAAAAGCGAAAGAACTCCGTCGTGTTGCAGAGCCTTTGATTACACTGGCAAAGAACGACTCAGTGGCGAATCGTCGTCTAGCATTTAGTCGACTACGTAACGATTCAGCGGTTGGTAAATTGTTCGCGGAGCTCGGGCCTCGTTATCAGGAACGTCCTGGCGGATACATGCGTATTTTAAAGTGCGGTTTTCGTGCCGGTGACGCAGCCCCGATGGCGCTTGTCGAGCTTGTCGATCGGCCAGAAATTGCCTGACACTCAGTTGTCTAAGATTTGAGAGCCGGCGTCAGTCGCTGTTCGTCTCAATGAATAGAAAGAGTGCTTAGGCGCTCTTTTTTCGTTCTAGAAGAGGTTTGAGGAATCGTCCTGTATGCGAGCTTGGTGATTGAGCCACTTCCTCAGGGGTCCCTTCAGCAATAATTTGCCCACCGCCAGAGCCACCCTCAGGACCTAAATCAATAATCCAATCTGCGGTTTTTATGACGTCGAGGTTGTGCTCAATCACGACTACCGTATTGCCATGATCACGAAGTCGGTGTAGTACAGCGAGTAGTTGCTTGATATCTTCAAAATGAAGTCCAGTTGTCGGCTCATCGAGGATATAAAGTGTCCTACCGGTATCTCGCTTCGACAGTTCGCGAGCTAATTTAACGCGCTGGGCTTCGCCACCTGATAATGTGGTCGCTGATTGTCCGAGCTTAAGGTACGACAGTCCAACATCGACTAGCGTTTGTAATTTCCGAGCAAGCGTCGGAATGGCGTCAAAGAATTTCCGGGCATCCTCAACTGTCATTTCAAGAATGTCGTGGATTGATTTGCCTTTATAGAGAATATCGAGGGTCTCTCGGTTATAACGAAGACCTTTACAGGTATCACATGGAACATAAATATCTGGGAGAAAGTGCATCTCGACTTTGATAAGTCCGTCGCCCTGGCAAGTTTCGCAGCGGCCACCTTTCACGTTAAATGAAAAACGGCCTGGGCTGTAACCCCGGGAGCGTGCTTCCTGGGTTTCGGCAAAGATTTCTCGAATTGGCGTAAATAGCCCCGTATAAGTTGCAGGGTTAGATCGTGGTGTTCGTCCAATTGGGCTTTGATCGATGTCGACGACTTTGTCGAGTTCATGTATCCCATGGCAATGTTCAAATGGGGCCGATTTTAGCGTATTGGCTTTGTTCAATACCTTTGCGGTATGTGGGTACAGAGTGCGATTGATTAATGTCGATTTCCCAGAGCCAGAGACTCCTGTGACGCAGGTAAATAGGCTTAACGGAAGATTTAATGTGACATTCTGTAGATTATTTCCCGTGCATCCTTCAACGGTCAGATGATTAATTCCTTTCGTATGACGTTTTATTGGTATTGCAATTTCCTTACGGCCAGAAAGATACTGTCCCGTTACTGATTGCTGATTTTTGATCACCTCTCGAGGTGTTCCAGCTGCAACGATCTCTCCACCATGGACCCCCGCGCCAGGACCAATATCAACGAGGTAGTCAGCGCTTCGCATTGCGTCCTCATCATGTTCAACTACAATGACTGTGTTACCAAGATCTCTTAAGTGAAAAAGTGTGTTAAGCAGACGCTCATTGTCGCGTTGATGGAGTCCAATCGATGGCTCGTCAAGGATGTACATGACTCCAACCAGTCCAGCGCCAATTTGACTGGCTAACCGAATACGTTGTGCTTCTCCACCGGATAGTGTCTCAGCGCTTCGATCCAGTGATAAATAATCAAGCCCGACATTGACCAAAAAGCCAAGGCGAGCCTGGATTTCTTTCAGAATCTTGTCCGCAATTTCTTGACGTTTTCCTGGAAGGTTCAGGGAATCAAAAAATGTATAGCACTCACCGATGGGTAATTTGACCAGTTCTGGTAGTCGAGTCTCATCAATAAATACATTACGCGCTGCAATATTGAGGCGAGAGCCCCCGCAATCGGGGCAAGGGGCGTGAGTCATGAGTTTTGCGAGCTCGTCGCGTTGCGATTGGCTGTCTGTTTCCTTATAACGACGCTGGAGATTACGAATCACACCCTCGAATGGGTGATTCTTAGTCACTTCGCGGCCACGGTCCGATACGTAGCTGAAATCAATTGAGTCAGAATCGGAGCCATAAAGGACTTTGTGTTGGTGATATTCAGATAAATCTTGCCATTCGGTATCGACGCTGAATCCGTAGTGTCGTGCGATGCACTTAAGCAAGTGATAATAATACATGCTTCGCCGATCCCATCCTTTGATTGCGCCTGACGACAATGAGAGTTCAGGGTCGACGATCAATCGATCAGGATCAAAATATTGGTGCACGCCCAAACCGTCGCAGGTCTGACAGGCTCCGAATGGACTATTGAATGAGAAGATTCGTGGTTCAAGCTCGGGTATTGAGTATCCACAGACTGAGCACGCAAACTTCGACGAAAATATCAAAGACTCGAAAGCGTCTTCCATTGACTGGATGATTATTTGACCGTCGGACAAGGTCAGACCTGTTTCGATGGATTCGGCTAAACGAAGACGTTGTGACTTGTCTATCTTTAACCGGTCAACCACAGCGTCGATCGAGTGTTTTTTCTTTTTATCGAGTGCGGGAGCTTCATCTAAATCGACGACTAGGCCGTCTACCCGAACGCGAATAAATCCCTGAGATTTGAGCTCCTGGAAAATGTGAAGATGCTCTCCTTTACGGTCACAAATCATCGGTGCAAGCACTAAGATTTTTGAACCTTCAGGAAGAGCGAGTACCTGATCAACCATTTGGCTGACCGTTTGTGCCTCAAGACTTAAATCATGATCTGGACAACGAGGCTCACCAGCTCTCGCGTAAAGTAGTCTTAGATAATCGTAGATCTCAGTGATCGTTCCGACTGTCGAGCGGGGGTTGTGACTAGTTGATTTCTGTTCAATTGAAATCGCAGGAGAAAGACCTTCGATATGGTCAACGTCGGGCTTTTCCATCATCGATAAGAACTGTCTTGCATATGCAGACAGCGATTCAACATAGCGTCGTTGGCCTTCAGCATAGAGTGTGTCAAAGGCAAGCGAAGACTTACCTGATCCAGATAGACCGGTAATCACAATCAGTTGGTCGCGCGGGAGATCCAGATGAATATTGTTTAAGTTGTGGGTTCGAGCCCCACGAATTTGTATAGAGTCCACAGCGGTCCGTCTTAATTTATGACAAGTGTGTCAGTCTACCTTTTGATAGGGTTTTAATGTATCGATTCAATGCGAAAAATCGGAAGTCTCGCACAGATAAGTTCGGTGGTCGCTGACAGATAGGTGTCCATGCTACATTACGATCTATTGACGGTACTTTTCACATAGGAAGAATTCATGGCGCGTTCGGTCAACAAGGTCACATTGATTGGAAATCTCGGTAACGATCCGGAAATGAAGGCATTGCCGTCAGGCAGCCAGGTTGCGAATTTGAGCATCGCAACGACCGACTCGTGGCGTGATCGTAACAGTGGTGAAATGCAGGAACGTACCGAGTGGCATCGAGTGGTTTGTTTTGACCGCTTGGCTGAGATTTGTGGGCAGTATCTGCGTAAGGGATCACGTATTTATATCGAAGGCAGCCTGCGAACTCGTTCGTGGGAGCAGGATGGTCAAAAGCGGTATGCAACAGAAATTGTTGGTCGTGAGATGATGATGTTAGACGGTCGAGGTGAGAGTGATATGGGCACGCAGGCTCCGATGCAGTCGCGCTCCCAAAGTGCTCCAGCTCCTCAGCAACAGACTGCTCCGCAGCCTGTGAGTCAGCCGATGCCTGATCCAAATATCGATGACGAAATCCCGTTCTAAGGTCAAGAGCTTCGACGATGAGTCTGATCATCGCTTTCCTCGGGCTCGCGTTTTAGTTGTTGGTGGGGAAACCAGTCTGGCCGCAGCGTTCTTAGGGACTGATGCAAGCGGAGGACAGCAACGAATTGTTCTACCTGACTCAATGAACTTAGCTGATGACCGCGAGATTTTTGAAGCGATTCGTATGCGTCGACCGGATTTTGTTATTAATTGTATGGTCGAGCCAGGTGTCGATCGTGCGGAAAGTGATCCGAAAGAATGCAGACAAATTAACCATGATTTACCTGTCAATTTAGCGATCGCTTGTCGTGAGTTTGACGCAACGCTGATTCAACTGTCGACTGACTATATTTTTGATGGTCAAAAAGACATTGCCTATTTTGAAAACGATGCCCCCAATCCGCTGAATTTATTCGGTCAAACACGTCTCGAGGCAGAGCGTGATATTGAGAATCTATTGGACCAGCACATCATTCTGCGTGTGTCTCATCTATTTGCTCCAGGTGGTAATAGTTTTGTTACAAATCTTTTGGACCGCGCACGGATTGAAGCAGAGTTACCAATGATTCAAGATGAACGTGGGTGCCCGACGTCCATTTATGATGTCAGCCGAGTTATCAGCGCTGTGATTGATCAATTACATGCGGGTGCAGGTGCCTACGGTGTATATCATGTCGGGTGCCAAGGTGATGCATCCTGGATGGAGCTCGGTGAATGTGTCATTGCACAAGCGCGTCAGTTTGAAGACTTGGCCGTTGAGGAAATTGTTGGAATATCGGGGCAGTCTGTTAATGGCCGTGCAGAGCGGCCTCGCCGATTGGTATTGTCGACACGTAAGCTTCTGTATACCTTCGGCATCAAACCCAGACCATGGAGGCAAGAGCTGGCGGCAACAATTGAACGCCACTATGCACGAGAAGGAGCGAAATATGCGGCGGTTTGATCCAAGTTCAGCGGTCCGTCAGCGGATGCTGCGGCTGAAAAAGCGAAAAACTATCTTGCGACGTCAACAGAGTTTACGCGAAAAAATGCTACAGGCTAAGCATGCGCTTGAGGATCAGTCAGTTGATATCCAAGAACCATCCATAGGAACTGAGTCGGCCACAGGGCAAGATCGGTAGATCGCGTTCGCCATTCACCAGAGGAACGAAAATCGAGATAGCCGAGTGATAGCCAAGCCCACTTGATCAATCGTCGGTGTGGCGATGATCTCGGTGAGATTGTCCGTAAACCACTCAAGGTCACCAAGTACCTTTTGATTTTGGTGGATTAGCC
This sequence comes from uncultured Litorivicinus sp., assembly GCA_902541775.1. Classification (GTDB taxonomy): domain Bacteria; phylum Pseudomonadota; class Gammaproteobacteria; order Pseudomonadales; family Litorivicinaceae; genus HIMB30. The sequence continues at coordinate 12,936 of CACBSE010000022.1, forward strand.
ATTCTATATTGATTTGTGATTCTGCTCGAAACTGATGCTTGTAAACCATCAAAAAAGCCGCTTCAGTGATTCCATCGGCTAATGTTGCTCGGCTGAATAAATCAACACGCCGGTCTTCTGACAAGAACTCAAGGCGTCCTGATTGTGTGATCAGGTGTACACAGATCACGTTGGAATCAACAATTAGTTGTCCAAAATCGAGTTCTAGAGCCGGTATCTTTTTCAGTGGATTTGGATTCAGCGCTGTGCTCTGAGGATCATTTCCATCAATATTCACCACCTAAATCTGATCAACTAGCCGGTCAGATGGGCTGTGATTTCTACTTTTCAACCAAACAGAAAGGGCGTTGACGAACACAATTTCATCAAATGAGTTTCTGGAACGTCATACAAGCATTCGTTCCTCCAAATCCAAATGAGTTAGATAAGATGGTATTGATCGGTTGATCGACGCGTTGAAGTGCAATCGGCATTCCGTCAGCGCCGGGGTCTAGCGTATTTATATTGGCTGATGCGGCGATGAAATCATTTTGCATCATTAAGATTGAATAGATAGCCTCTTGAACTCCGGCCGCCCCGAGTGAGTGACCGGATAGTGATTTGGTTGATCCAATGATTGGTGCGTTTTGACCGAATACAGTTTTAATCGCGTTGAGCTCGACTATATCGCCAGCTGGTGTGGATGTGCCGTGAGCATTGATATAGTCGATAGGGCCTTCAACGCCTTCAGTCGCGAGTTGCATGCAGCGAACAGCGCCTTCTCCTGATGGAGCGACCATGTCCACGCCATCACTTGTTGCGCCATAGCCGACGATTTCAGCATAAATTTTTGCGCCCCGTGCTTTCGCATGTTCGTATTCCTCGAGGACCAGTGCGCCAGCACCTCCGGCGATCACAAAGCCATCACGATTTGCATCATATGCACGTGATGCTTTGTCAGGCGTTTCGTTATATTTCGAGGAAAGAGCACCCATCGCGTCGAATAGACATGACAGGGTCCAATGTTCTTCCTCACCACCACCTGCGAAAACAATATCTTGTTTTCCAAGTTGGATTTGCTCCATAGCGTTACCCATGCAATGTAAGCTCGTTGAACATGCTGATGACATCGAGTAATTAATCCCTTTGATTTGAAATGCGGTCGCCAAATTTGCTGAAACTGTTGAGCCCATTGTTTGCGTCACTCGGTATGGACCGACTCGCTTGACGCCACGTTCCCGAAGGATGTCTGCTGCTTCAACTTGGCTTTGTGACGATGCGCCGCCAGAACCCATGATCAGGCCTGTTCGGGGATTGCTCACATCGGTTGCTTCGAGACCGGCATCATTGATTGCTTGCTCCAATGACAGATACGCATATGCAGCGGCGTTACCCATAAATCGAAGCAGCTTACGATCGATTTGTTCAGAGAGATCAAGGTCAATTGACCCTGAAACCTGACTACGCATGCCTAATTCCGCGTACGTCGGGTTTGATGATATCCCCGAGCGGCCCTGCCTCAGGTTTTTGGTGACCGATACTGCATCGAGACCCAGGCAAGATGTGATACCCAGACCGGTGATAACTACTCTACGCATTCCGACTCCTTCAGTGTCGTGCGTTTGATTAAAACCCGTCGGTCGACATAAATAAACCGACCTTCAGGTCAGTGGCATGATAGATCGCGCGACCATCGACGCGGACGATCCCGTCCCCTAACCCCATCACTAATGATCGGGCAATGACACGTTTCATATCGATTTCGTATGTTACTTTTGTGGATGTGGGCAAAATCTGTCCAGTAAATTTAACTTCGCTGACACCGAGTGCGCGTCCTTTCCCAGGATGTCCACTCCATCCTAAGAAAAATCCGACCAGTTGCCACATCGCATCAAGACCGAGACATCCAGGCATGACTGGGTCACCAGGGAAATGACAGCCAAAAAACCAAAGACTCGGATCGATATCGAGTTCAGCAAGCATATGTCCTTTACCAAATTGGCCGCCGTCTTCGGTGATTGTAAGGATGCGATCCATCATTAGCATATTAGGCGCTGGCAGCTTCGCATTGCCCTCGCCAAATAATTCACCGTGGGCGCAGGCTAGTAGTTCATCTCGGTTGTACTGGTTTTGCATTAATTCTCGTAGCCTCGGGAGCAACACTGACTCAAGCTGCGAGTGTACCAGAAACAGCGCCTGAGTCTGAATGAAGTGCATATTTTGCGTTTATTAGACTGACTTACGCCTTAATGAGCATATGATTTCCAGTTACTTCTGGTAGGCTTTAGTTCCATGTCAACAGCTGGGAATCAAGCGATGACCGTGATTCGTCAGGATGACTTGATCGAGAGTGTCGCAGATGCACTTCAGTTTATCTCCTATTACCACCCCGTGGATTTTGTTCAGGCGGTGAATCAAGCTTATGAGCGTGAGGAGTCACCGGCCGCGAAAGATGCACTGGCGCAAATCTTGATTAATTCAAGGATGTCTGCGACCGGCCGTCGCCCGCTTTGTCAGGACACTGGGATCGTGACGGTGTTCGTAAAAATTGGGATGGAGGTGTCTTGGAAAGGCTCCACCATGTCGGTTTCTGACATGATCAATGAGGGTGTGCGTCGGGCATATACTCACCCTGATAATGTTCTACGGGCTTCGATTCTCGAAGATCCAGATGGTGCTCGGAAGAACTCTAAGGATAATACGCCAGCTGTCATTCACTATGAAATTGTTGAGGGTGATACCGTCGGTGTTCAGGTTGCAGCCAAGGGTGGTGGTTCTGAAAACAAATCGAAGATGGTGATGTTAAATCCGTCGGACTCTATTTTGGATTGGGTTGTTAAAACAGTACCGACAATGGGTGCAGGCTGGTGCCCTCCCGGGATGCTTGGTATTGGGGTTGGCGGTACTGCTGAAAAAGCGGCTGTGATGGCTAAAGAATCGTTAATGGATCCAATCAATATTCACGAATTGAAAGATCGAGGTCCTCAAACACGGGCTGAAGAGTTGAGACTCGAGATTTTTGCTGCAGTCAATAGTTTGGGTATTGGCGCTCAGGGACTTGGTGGCTTAACGACAGTGTTAGACGTCAAGGTGAAAGACTACCCGACGCATGCCGCATCAAAACCTGTAGCGATGATTCCAAATTGTGCAGCGACACGTCATGCTCATTTCATTCTGGATGGATCGGGCCCAGCTCTCCAAAAGGCTCCGTCATTGTCTGATTGGCCGGAAATTACCTGGGATATCGGCCCAAGTGCCCGCCGAGTGAATTTAGATACGCTGACGCATGACGAGGTGAGGTCATGGCAACCGGGTGAAACCCTGTTATTGAATGGTGTCATGTTGACCGGTCGTGATGCCGCGCATAAACGAATTGTAGACATGCTTGATCATCGTGAGGAATTACCTGTCAATCTCAAGGGTAAAGTTATCTACTATGTCGGACCTGTAGATCCTGTTCGAGACGAAATTGTTGGGCCAGCAGGCCCGACAACATCGACGCGAATGGATAAGTTTACGGATCAAGTACTCGAGCAAACCGGTCTGTTTGCCATGGTTGGTAAAGCTGAGCGTGGTCCAATTGCGATCGAAGCAATTAAAAAGCACCAAGCCGCTTATTTGATGGCTGTCGGGGGGGCTGCGTATCTGGTTGCTCAAGCGATCAAGTCGTCACGGGTCATCGCCTTTGATGATCTTGGAATGGAAGCCATTCATGAGTTTGTCGTTGAGGACATGCCGGTGACAGTTGCAGTGGACTCAGAAGGGACCAGCGTGCACCAGACTGGGCCCCAAGAATGGGCTAAAAAAATCCTAGCAAAGAATCTCGGCTGATTGTGTGGGCCACTTTGAATTTGCCCTTGGCAGTCGTTTAAACACTCAGTCCATCGTGATAATCTATCAACTTCGAAATTAATGCGTAGAGAAAAGATGATGGAGCGCGCCCCTCAAGGTTGGAGTAGAGAACTCAAGAATGGAGTGTACGTATTGACTCGAACCTTTAAATTTGATGACTTTACTCAAGCAATGGCGTTTGCTTCGCGTGTTGGCGAAGCGGCCAATGCAGCAGATCACCATCCGGAAATTACAGTGAGTTGGGGTAAGGTTTGCGTTGACTGGTGGTCGCATGACGCAAAAGGCGTCACCGCACGCGATATCTCGCTAGCAGAAACGACGACTCGGTTATATTCGTAAGTCATCGGACATTTCGTTCGGTTGAGATTGTGTCAACAGACTGGAAGTCATCGCTGTTTAATAACCAGCGCGGCGGTTGTGCGAGCCCCCGCAGTCAAAATATTAGGCGCGCACATCGATTAGGATGCGTCCAGAGACTTCGTTTTTGATCAGCTGCTCAGCTGTATCGAGTACCTGCTCTAAGCCGATTGTGCGAGTACTTGCCTCCAACTGATCGGTGGTGACGTTCTCCGACAGTAATTGCCAGGCGCGCTCCCTGATTTCAGATGGTGCATGAACAGAATCAACACCTTGCAAGCGGATATTCCTCAAAATAAACGGGAACACTGTCGTTGAGAATTGGAATCCACCGGCGTTACCGGTAGCTGCAATCACGCCGTTGTACATGATTTGTGGAATAAGGGTCGCAAGCACTTGGCCGCCGACCGTATCGATTGCGCCGGCGAAGCGAGTACTTTCTAGCGGCTTCGGATCACGAGCGAAGTCTGTTCGATTTAGGATCTTAGTTGCGCCGAGTTCTTCCAATCTCGCGTGCTCTGATTCTCGACCTGTGATTGCGTGGACTTCATATCCGAGTGTCGATAGTACTGTCGTTGCGATGCCACCAACGCCCCCTCCAGCACCAGACACAGCAATTGGGCCATCAACGGGTTTTAAGCCCGAATCAAGGAGTGCAAGGACACAA
>CACBSE010000023.1 GCA_902541775.1 uncultured Litorivicinus sp.
TTGAGTCTTAACCACTTTTATCCATCGACGTAAGCGTTCACTTTGGTAGTATTTGCATCGGGAGTGATCTTTTGGCCTTATGTTTTTAAATAACTCTGGATCGGTGTGTAGAAGGACTGGATCGCTGGAGCGGTCCTTGTGTTAACTACCATATTTATGTTTGCTCTTCCGGCTGTGCACCTACTCTTGCAGCCGCCGTCTTCGGTGCGTTAGCGATTGGCATTTTGCGCGGAAAGATTCCTGAGACCGTTGAGTTAGCGATGGAGGACACCCACTGAATTCTCAGGAAATCCTTCGGTCAGCGTTTGATCTGGCTGTTGAAGCCGCCCAAGCAAACTGTTTGATCCCCTATCTAACCGATCTCCCTCCAATTGCTGGGAAGACTGTATTTCTCGTGGTTGGGAAAGCAGCATCGCAGCATGCGCAGGTAGCCCAACAGTGCCTTGGTGATATTGAGGGATTGTGTATCCTTCCGCGGGACCACGAGGTCAATACCAGCTTGCAGGTCATTGAGGCATCACACCCCGTTCCTGATAGCGGCAGCTTGCGTGCAGCCGAACACGCTTTAACGCTTGCCCGATCGCTTAGCCCCAATGATCGGATGATTTGTTTAATTTCAGGCGGCGGGTCGGCACTAATGTCTGCGCCACTTCCCACCATGGATCCAGAACTGAAGATGCGCACGCACCGCGCATTACTCGCGTCGGGTGCGACGATTTCTGAGTTAAATACCGTACGTAAACAGTTATCACTGGTGAAAGGCGGGCGACTCGCTGAGGCTTGTCGCGGCACTATTTTAAACTTTTTGGTTTCGGATGTTCCGGGAAACCGAGCTGAGTTTGTCGCGTCTGGCCCAACGGTGCCGGCATATACCAACCAAGTCGACGCGATCGCTGTATTAACGCGACACAAGAGTGATCTTCTCGATGAATTAACACCGTGGTTATCCGATCAAAATAATGCAACACCACACCCTGACTCAGTCTGTTTCGAACGTGTGTCGACTCAGATTGTTGCTGCACCCTCACAGTCATTGAAGGCCGCGCGAGAGTTTCTCGAATCAGAGGGTGTGGAATGCTGGGTACTTGGTGACTCTATTGAAGGTGATTCAGAGACAGTTGCTCGCGTTATGGCTGAAACAGCTTTATGGCAACGGCGTCATCGAACACTTGCAAAACCTCTTTGCTTGCTGTCTGGAGGTGAAACTACCGTCAAGGTAACTGGCAGTGGTGTGGGTGGACCTAATGCGCATTTTGTGCTGGCATTACTTGATGCTCTCGATGGTGCTCGAGGGATCTCAGCGATCGCATGTGATACCGATGGTGTCGACGGCGCTGCTGAGATTGCCGGCGCGGTGATTGATGATCAGACACTCGCTCGGATGAGAGAGGCCAATCTTGACCATCGTGATGCCCTGAAGCGTCAAGATGCACATACGTTCTTCCAGACATTGGGTCAATCAGTCATCTCCGGGCCAACTGGCACTAATGTGAATGATTTCCGAGCGATTCTGATCGAGCCTTAGATATTTTTTAAACGAGAGCAATCACGATTGAGATCGTGATCATCGATGAGACGGTTGAGATAAATATGCTTGTTGTTGCTGTCGGTGGTGATACCTGATAACGAATTGCAAATAGATACATATTAATCCCGGTTGGCATCGCAGCCAGCATTGTTGCGACGGATAACCATAAAATTTCGAGGCCAAGCCAAGACCCAAGTAAAAATACCGCCAGTGGGTGCAGCATATTTTTTAAAATGGTAACCAGCAGGGCGGGGCCTATAGAACCAGAAATCGAGTAACTCGCAAGAGAGCTACCCAGCACAAAAAGTGCAGCTGGCGTGATGCTCGTCGTCACGAGGTGAAAAAGATCGGCGGCGATTGGGTGTATTCCTAGCCCGGTCAGCCTCCACAGAAATCCGAGACCCAGTCCGATGATCAATGGGTTTCCTAATAGCCCACCTAGTACCTGTTTGGGTAATTTGATAAGACCTGCATCGCGTCCTTTTGCGATCTCAATCGCGGTCGTTACCGCGGTGAATATTATGATTCCGTGAACTGAAATGAGGAGGAAGAGGGGAAAAAGTGCCTCTTCCCCCAGGGCACGGGGAATGATTGGGACACCGAGTAAGACGGTGTTCGAGAAACATGATCCGAGTCCGATAATCATTGCCTCGACCACCGGCCGCTTTAAAATGAGCCAACTGATCAGTAAGCCGAGCATAAACATAACGAACAGTGGAATGTAGTAACTGGCGAAGAAATCTGTCGCTGATTCTACGGGTACCTCGAGTTCGACAACTGCTGAAAATAAGAGCATTGGTACCGCGAAGTCGAAAACGTACTTGGATAATCCGTCACGATGTGAACTTAAAAAAAACTTAAATCGTGTTGCGGAGTATCCAATCAGCCCCAGAGCAAGCACTGGGGCTAGGATGTTAAAGACTTCGTTCATTGAGCTCCTGATTGAAAGAGATAGGTTTGGGTGGGTGGTGGATTTCGGATGAGTCCGCGTTGTGTCATAAACTGAGCAAACCGCTCCCACTGATCGACATCTGTTTGGCGGGTTTCACGGGCTAGTTTGGGAAGTGTGTCTCGCCACGCTCGGCGATTTAGCTCGTTATCGAGATCATTTGGGCGATAGCTGACAAATGATCGATACATCGCATCTGGCGATTGAAGGATCAGCTGGTTTGCCTCATCTATCACATCAAGGAAGCTTTCGATCTTTGCCGTGCTTGCAAAGTCAGGATGGGTTACAAAAATCAGCTCCTCGTAGGTTGGAACACCATGCTCTTCAGGATAGAACGCTCTTCCGGGACGGCCATCGATATCCATCTGGTTCAATTCGAAATTCCTGAACGCCCCAATAACGGCATCGACGTGTCCTGCATACAGAGAGGGTGATAACGCAAAATTCACATTCACCAGTTTGACGTCGTCTAGCGTTAATCCGTGAGTTTCGAGCATTGCACCAAGGACTGCATCTTCAAATCCACCAACGGAAAAACCGACAGTTTTTCCTTTTAAGTCCTTGACTGAATGAATATCGGAATCTGCCAATACGACGAGTGAATTCAACGGGCGGTTGACGATCGTGCCGACGCGCATCAACGGTAATGAATTATTGAGGTCGACCATGAGTGACGGTTGGTAGCTAATCGCGAGATCTGCTTTTTTTGCTGCCGCAAGCTTTGGTGGGAGTGATGGATCTGCGGGTTCGATGAGGTTGACTCTGAGGCCAGCGTTTTCAAAAAGATCTTCTTGTTCCGCCACGATCAGTGGTGCGTGATCTGGGTTGATAAACCAATCCAGTAGCACGGTGATTTCTTCTGTGGCGGCTTTTGGCGCTGAGCTCATAGCGACCCATAGGCTCAAACAGATGAATTGAAGAATATGTTTATGTTTCATTGCGTTGACCCCTGATCATTGAGTTGTGTGCAGAAGGTCAACCAGAGAAGTGTCTATTGGTCTCAGGCTCCCTACACCGGTACTAACCGGATCAGGTTCAAAGGGTTCTTCTCAGCTTGTGCGCCCCTGCCGCATCCAAACAGTATACACACGGCAGGAAATGATTGTTACTCGTAGAGTTCGGGGCAAATGTCTCGCGTACTTGTTGTTTTGCCTTGCTCGCCTTTGGCTCGAATGATATCGCCACGCTCCTCGATATAACGCTGGAAATTTGGTTCACGTTGATAGATGCCATTAGCGATATACTCGAGGACTGCTTCTGTATGAAAGCTTCTGAGCTGTGACTCAACCCGAATCGTTTCTAAACCATTTGAGTCAAGAAGCACCAGGCTCGGTGCGTAGATAATGTCCATTTCCCGGGCAAGATCTCGGGCGGTTGTTATTTGACCAGACGGAGTTGTGACTGGGGTGCTTGACCACATATCAAGCTGTACCGTCTGGAACGGCTTGAATCGATCACGGACAGAATCGAGTGCTAGGACGCACCGATGGAAAGTATCGCAGTCTGGGCAGTTGGTTTGTTCGAAAAGGATTGCTTTGGGACGACCAGTGGTATTGAGGTCTGCTCCGTTATCGATAAACGGTTGAGTATTGAGTTGAGTGTTGATAGCTTGAGGTTGATTCACTGCCAGATACTCAAAAATGGTTTGTGATTCATAAGTTTTGGTATGCACATAATTGAGCGCCACTTGCATTTCTGGAGGTGACACATGCCCATTCAGTCGCAACACAGACTCACCTTCGATATTTAAGAAAATGATGGTTGGGGTAAATTGAACATTCAGTGAGCGAGCAATCTCTTTTTCTATGGTCTCTTCACCATCGAGACCATATACCTCACGGTCTCCCCATATATTGAGTGCCACCACATCGAAATGTGCATCGAAAATCTGGCGGATGGATTGTTGGGTCAAATTTTTTTCGATCGTGTTCTTGCAGTAGGCGCAGAATTCCTGCCAGAAAAAAACAACAAGATGTTTGTTGTCTTCGGTCGCCTCAAGGTTGTCCTCTGATAAATCGAGGAAGCTGAACTTGAACCACTCAGGCAGTTCGAAAGAGTCGAAATTGGTAACTTGTTGGACAGGTTCAGGAGTCTCGGCAGTGTGTGCAGACAATGGAATCAGGCAAGTTAACGCAATGAGTATGAATCTGAACACACGAGCTCTCCGGTACAACGCAATTACCGACAGCAATATGCGCTTTCTAGAGAGTCTGTCAAGCCTCGTTAGATGCTTTGTTTCAGCTCAAGACGACGACGATGCAAAACCGGCTCAGTATACCCACTGGGCTGCTCCACACCCTTGAGGACAAGGTCAAGCGCAGCTTGGAACGCGGTCGATTGATCATAGTTTGGAGCCATCGGACGATATGCTGTATCGCCTGCATTTTGGCTATCTACAACTTTTGCCATACGCTCCATCGTTTCACGCACTTGTGCTTCATTTGTGATTCCGTGAGTTAGCCAGTTTGCAATGGCCTGAGAGCTGATTCGGAGCGTCGCGCGATCCTCCATGAGACCAATATTATTGATATCAGGGACCTTTGAGCATCCGACGCCTTGGTCAACCCAGCGAACCACGTATCCAAGTATTCCTTGCGCATTATTATCTAATTCAGATTGGATCACCTGTGGTGACCAATTGGGATTTTCGCGTAGTGGGATTTCCAGGATTTCGTCCACTGTACTACGCCGTTGTCCTTTCAATGAATCCTGAACTGCAAAGACATCGACTTGATGATAATGCAGGGCATGTAACGTGGCGGCAGTAGGTGAAGGAACCCAAGCAGTGTTTGCACCCGATTGCGGATGCGCAATTTTTTGTTCAACCATGGCCGCCATTAAATCGGGCATCGCCCACATGCCCTTACCGATTTGTGCTTTACCTTGGAGTCCACATTCGAGACCGATATCCACATTCCAGTTCTCGTACGCCTTGATCCATGTCGCTTTTTTCATGTGGACTTTACGAATCATCGGCCCTGCATGCATCGACGTGTGCATCTCATCACCTGTTCGATCGAGAAATCCAGTATTGATAAAGACCACTCTTTCTGCTGCAGCGTTGATGCAGGCTTTCAGGTTGACAGTCGTGCGACGCTCTTCGTCCATGATGCCCATTTTGACTGTATGGCGTGGCAAATTAAGTAAGTCTTCAATAGCCCCGAAAAGACGATTCGCAAAGCTGACTTCTTCGGGTCCATGCATCTTCGGTTTGACGATGTAGATCGATCCGGTTCTTGAGTTTTTGTCTTCGGTACGCTTCAGATCATGAATTGCGATGAGCGTGGTGAAAATTCCATCTAGAATACCCTCCGGGACTTCGCTGCCATCGCTATCTAAAATAGCCTCATTGGTCATTAGATGGCCGACATTACGGACAAACATTAATGCCCGTCCAGGGAGTGTGAGTTCGGATCCATTAACGCTGATATATTTCCGATCAGGGTTGAGCCGGCGCACCATATTTTTATTAGTTTTGAAAACGGACTCAGTGAGATTACCTTTCATGAGACCCAGCCAATTCCGGTAGACGACAACCTTATCCTCTGCATCAACAGCTGCAACAGAGTCCTCGCAATCCATGATTGTAGTTAGCGCGGATTCCATCAAGATATCTGCAATTCCCGCCGGGTCTGAGCCACCCACAGGCTTTGTCTTATCAAATTGAAGTTCCACATGGAGTCCGTGATTTTTTAAAACGATTACTGTCGGTGACGCTGTGTCGCCCTGATAACCCACCAACTTTTCTGGATTTTTTAAGCCAACAAGACCGCTTGGAGTATGGATTTTTAGGGAACAGTCAATAATTTTATATGATGTCGCGGTCGCATGTGTGCCGCTCTCGAGGCCGAAGTTCTCATCGAGAAATGTCTTGGCAAATGCTATGACTTTTTCGCCTCGAATTGGGTTGTATTCGAGTCCTGGGCTTGCATCTCCATTGTTCGAGATGACGTCGGTGCCATAGAGCGCGTCATAAAGGCTGCCCCAACGCGCATTGGCGGCGTTAAGTGCGTAGCGAGCGTTCATCACAGGGACAACGAGTTGCGGGCCTGCAGTCGTCGCGACTTCAGCATCAACGCAATCTGTCGAGACGGTTACATTTTGAGGTTCTGGTAGCAGGTATCCAATGTCTCGTAAGAAAGCCTCGTAGTCTTTAGGATCATGGGGCTGACCTCTACGGGCTTTGTGATATCGGTCGATTTTCGCTTGGATCACATCACGTTTTGCAACCAATTCCCGGTTGACTGGGGCGAGTTCATGAATCAAGGAATCAACACCTGCCCAAAACTTCGTTTCGTCGATGCCGGTTCCTGGAATTGCTTCTTCATTGATGAAGCGATAGAGCTCAGTCGCCACCTGAAGGCTGCCGCACGCAGTGCGATCTGTCATAGTATCTCTCCAAAAAATAACTGTGGGGAATATCGCGGCGTGACGATAGCACATACCGGGTGCCGCTTTCAAAAATGGAATTGATTTTCATTTTGATCTTTTGTCGCAAGTCTCGGTGCCTGTTTCTTCTTTCGATCGAGCGGGGTCGCAGTCAAAACTCAGTGTTGAAATCTGTGCTCAGCCGAGTTCAGATCAGGCTAGCACGCCTACTTTTTAGCGGTAAGGCAAGTGTCCGGTAGTTTGAGGCCTTGCCAGCCACTTGCCATGAACTGCCGGATATTCTGATGCTCATCGCCTGTCGGATTTGCATCAACAGCGCGAAAATGTTCGGCGAAGCAATGCAAAGTATCTGTCTCATTTAGTTCATGAAGTTGAGCAAACGAAAAAACTTTAGCTGATCCTTGGTTCTCTGACGACTGATTCGTTGCAGTACCATTCACAAACGCTGTTGGAGTGTGATCGTAATGTGCATCGATGAGCGCGATCATATCGGCGAACTGGATATTTTCGGGAGTCGTCCGTAGTCTTTGTAAAAAGATTGAGATGTCATTCATGCAGCTCTGCACCCTAAGTATTTGGTTGCTTAATAAAAAAGGCGCCCATCAGGCGCCTTTTGATTGTGTGGTGGAGACGGCGGGATTTGAACCCGCGTCCGCCAGTCCGCTGCCAAACGCTCTACATGCTTAGTCGCGTTTTTTAATTTAAGTCCGGGTCTCCCAACGCACAGGGATCGCCTTTCCGAGCTCAGTTAATAGTTTAGCTTCTCAACCCTGAACACAGCGTTGAAGCGAGTCTCTGTTTCGAACCCTGTTGATGAAGACCAGAGACGATCCTCACCCAGGGTCTAGCTTAAGCTGCTAGAGCGTAGTTTTCGTCGTTGGCAGTTATAGCTAACGAGTCCACAGTTGGGTTTACGAGCACTGTAGAACTACTCGGCATGCACATTTGGTTTTGTAACCGGCGTCGAATCCATATCGTCCCCGTTAGGTTGATTATCGGCTATTTAGGGAAAATTTGAAATCTCTTGAATGAAAATCCAAAAACCAGAGGCAATTAATAGGATGCCAATTAGTCGATTGACGAGCTGGATACGCCCACTTTCGAGTTGTTGTTTGAGTGCTGTACCCGCTAGCGCCACACCAACATAAATCGTCGCATCAATACCTCCGGCTAACGCTCCCATGGCGAGCTGTGTGTGAAGTGTGTGTTGAGGATCGACAAAGGGTCCGAAAACAGCCAAGAAAAATATAAGGACCTTCGGGTTCACGATCGCAATCGAAAAGCCAGCGATAAAGCCACTCTGGGCCGTCATTTTGTCAGTAAGTGGCATATCACCCGCGATGACCAACTGATATCCAAAATAAATCAGGAGTGCGATTCCAAGAAAGGTCAAAGCGACTGTGAGTTCCGGCAGAGCGAGTAGCAAAGCAGAGAGACCGAAGACTGTTGTCAAGGCGAACACCATGATGCCAAGGCCATGCCCAAGCGCACCGCTGATACCAACGGCCGTACCTCGAGAGGCGGACATCGACAAGATGAGTAGCCACGACAAACCGGGAGAAGCGGCGCCAGCTAAGCACAGAAGAGCCAGGTTAATCCAATCGAATTCAGCCATCAGCGAACACGGTGACGGACAGCGCGCTGCTTCTCGATATTCCACTCGCGATCACGGATGATGTCGCGTTTATCGTGTTGTTTCTTCCCGCGGGCCAGCCCAATTTTGATTTTTACTAGTGGACCTTTCCAGTACATTTCAAGTGGCACACACGCATGCCCTTTTTGGCTTAAGGCGCCATGAATCATTGCGAGTTCTTTTTTGTGGAGAAGCAGTTTTCGCGTGCGGGTTGGATCCGCGATCACGTGTGTTGACGCAGTATCCAGCGGCGTGATTTGTGAATTTAAAAGGTAGGCCTCACCGTCACGAATGATTACGTAGGTATCGCTTAAGTTGGCCTTCCCAGCACGGATCGATTTCACTTCCCAACCGTGGAGTTGCATGCCGGCCTCGAATGTTTCGTCGATGTGGTAATCAAAATGGGCGCGTTTATTTTGAGCGATTTTATTGCTATTACTGTTTGGTTTTTTGGCCATGGCAGGCGACTTTACGTATATTTGCCGTTTTTTCAAACAGCGATTGAGGATTTAATGCCGAAAATCACAAGATCCGCTTTAGTGTCTCACACTCCAGAGCAAATGTTTGAACTGGTCAACGACTTTGCGCGCTATCCGGAATTTTTACCCTGGTGCGGTGCCGCACGAGTCATTGATTCATCTGACACAGTCATTGTCGGAGAGCTATTGATTCAGAAAGGTAGTATTTGGCAAGCATTCACGACGAAAAATAACTTAACGCCACCGGAACGGATCGATTTATCTTTGGTACATGGACCCTTTAAATCGTTATCAGGACATTGGCGTTTTGAGTCAGTCGGCCAGGACTGCTGTCGCGTGAGCCTCGATCTTGAATTTGAATTTGCGGGTAAACTAATCTCCATGGCAATCGGAACTATGTTTTCGCAAATCGCTGGAAGCCTTGTTGATGCGTTTTGTGATCGTGCAGATCAGTTGTATGGTCGGTAGGTTTTGAAAGTTCAGGTCGTTTACGCAAAGTCGGATCAACAATACTCGGTTGACTTGGATGTGCCTGAAGGAACAACTGTATATCAGGCCGCAGATCTGTCTGGTTTCGCGGCCGAATTCCCAGAAATCGATCTTGCAACAACCCCGATGGGGGTCTTTGGCGTCCGTGTCAAAACGGCCACCACCACGATCCTTCATCCGGGCGATCGGGTGGAGTTTTATCGATCTTTAATAGCGGATCCGAAGGAGAGCCGCCGGACTCGCGCTCAATCTCAGAAACTTGATCGTTCGTAAAGTTTACAATCAGATAAGTATTTTGTTGAACTTCGCCATCAAAATCGATCCGCTCCAAATAAATCCAGCGGTTGGGATTGAAGGTATTCACAGTGATTGGTGACCCAAGTAGGAACTGGACTTGATCTCTCGACATTCCGACTTCCAACCGCTCGACACGCTCTAGGATGAGTTGATTACCTTGTTTTACAGGATTTTTGTGGACACCAGGGAAACCGCAGCCAGTGAGTACGATGGTAGTAGTCAAAACGAGAATGAAAATTAGTCGCATCAATATCTTCCTGAGGGAATTCTTGGCAGAATAATAAAGATGCCTAGCTAATGAGTCCATTGATGATGCAATACGAAACTGATGAATTAAAAAAAGCAGGACTAAAAGCAACGCTTCCGCGGATTCATGTCTTACAGCTATTGCTTGCCAACGAAGGAGAGCATATGTCGGCGGAAGTGGTCTATCGGAAACTGCATGAGTCTGGCGTCGATGTGAACCTTGCGACGATTTATCGAGTCCTGACGCAATTTCAAGAAGCCGGACTGGTGGAGCGTCATCAGTTTGACGCCACGACCAGCGTGTTTGAACTAAAACCCGACGATCACCACGACCATATGGTCTGTGTTCAATGCCATCAGGTTATTGAGTACGTGAGTCCTGAAATTGAGGCCCTGCAGGAGAAAGTTGCTAAAGACCATGGATGCGATATTGTTGACCACACACATGTAATTTATGTGACTTGTTCTGATTGCACGGCGAAAAAGTAATGGGCTCGAGCCCTCTTCTCGATCCGAGTATTCTCTTTTTCGTGCTTGGTCTTTTTGCTGGTCTTGTGCGCTCCAATCTGGAAATCCCGAGTGCGATCGCTCGCTTCTTATCGCTCTATTTATTGATGGCGCTCGGACTCAAAGGTGGATTTTCTCTTGCAGAAAGTGGTTTTAATCCGGCAATTCTGAGAGATCTTATGTTTGCGTTTGGTCTCGCTCTAGTCATTCCATTTGTGAGCTTTATTGTGCTAAAAAGTGTGATCAATCCGTTGGATGCGCTGGCGATTTCGGCGACTTACGGTTCTGTTTCTGCGGTTACGTTCATCACGGCAACGCAATTTTTAGAGACTAACGGTCTCGAGTACGGTGGTCACATGGCTGCTGCCATGGCGTTAATGGAATCGCCGGCGATTATTTTTGCAATTCTCATGGCAAATCTTTACCGAACGCAGGAGGAGCGGCAGGAGCATCAAGGTTTCTTGGGTGTGATGAGGGAGTCGTTCACTGAGGGAGCTCAGATTCTACTGTTAGGCGCGATGCTCATTGGGATGGTCACCGGGGTGACCGGTAAAACGATTATGGATCCATTTACGGGCATGATCTTCAAAGGCATGCTCGCGTTTTTCTTGCTTGATATGGGCGTAGCGACTGCCAAACGAATCGCTGATTTGCGCGGTGTGCCGAAGCGATTGGCATTCTATGGAGTGATTGCGCCCCTGACGCACGTCTCAATCGCGTTAACGTTGGCATGGGTGGGTGGTCTATCAGTCGCCAATGCAACCCTGTTGGCCGTCCTTGCAGGATCGGCATCCTATATCGCTGTTCCTGCCGTTTTGAAGCATGCATTACCAGAATCCAATCCAAGCCTGTACCTCGGGCTATCGCTTGGTCTGACGTTCCCATTTAATATTATTGTCGGTATCCCGCTCTATCATTGGGCGGCCCATTGGCTGATCGGCGCTTAATTTCGCAACAGATCTATCGCAGCTTGTCGCGTACGTTCAGTGATCGAATGCCCGCCAAGCATTCTCGCAATTTCATCGATTCGTTCATTACGCGATAAAAGACGAGCCTGTGAAACCGTCACGTCCTCATCCGATTGTTTTTGTAAATGCAAATGCTGATCTGCTTGCCCTGCAACCTGTGGTTGGTGAGTGACGACAAGCACCTGGGCATTCACAGCTAATTCAGTCAAAAGTTTGCCGACTTTTGCGGCAGTCTTCCCGCCGATGCCGACATCGACTTCGTCGAACACCAGGGTTGGTGTCGCTAATCTAGTCGCTGTGATGACCTGAATCGCCAGATTAACGCGAGATAGTTCGCCACCAGATGCGATTTTCGACAAGGGACCACCTTGTTGACCTGGATTGGGCTGGAAAAAAAACTGAACAGATTCGGCGCCAGTAGCCGATAGTGCTTCGTTGGGAATCAGGCGAATATCTAATCTTGCATATTCCATCCCTAGATCGGGAAAGTTGGCAGTGACTTCTCGAGACAGTTGCTCTGCAGCAGCGGCCCGCAAGGTTGTTAATTCAGCTGCTTTTTGATGCGCAATGATCTCAAGATCCGCAGCTTCCTGTTCCAGCATCGGAATCCGATCATTCGCTTCGGCAATTCCCACAAGTCGCGAGGTAAGGTTTGTATGATGTTGGACGAGGTCCTCGGGTTCAATTTTGTGTTTTCTTGCGAGCTGAAATATCTGCGCAAGACGCTCCTCAACAAATTGCAGACGTTCTGGATCAAGTTCGAATTGGTCACGTGTATATTGAATTTCACTTTTCGCTTCACTCAACGCAATGGCCGCTTGTTCGAGGAGCTCAGCCGCATTCCCTAATCCTCGATGGCCATCTGCAATTTGACTGACATCATTGGCGATTTTCTCTGTGTGACTGATTATTCCGCCGGTTTCATCGCCCGACAGAATCGCGATTGTTTGTTCGGTGACTCGGATAAAACTATCGCCGGTTGCCAACTGACGCTGCTCTCGGTCAAGTTGTTCGAATTCACCGGCCTGAAGGTTAAACGCGTTGAGTTCTTCCACTTGGAAACCGAGAAGCTCTCGTTCGGCATCTGCTTTTGATGTATCAGCTCGAAGTTGGTGCAGTTTCGATAGGGTGTCGGTCCATTCCTTCACGGCGGCCGATGTGTGCTGACGTGCCAGGCCTTGGTCAGCATATTCATCCAATAGTTCAAGTTGGTGCTTCGGGTGGAGCAGTCTTTGATTCGCGTGTTGCGTGTGCATTAAAACGAGTTGCTCTGACAGTTCCTTCAGTTGTGAAGTTGAAATCGGAGTCCCGTTGACATAAGCCTTCGAGCGGCCTTCTGAAGACAGTGTTCGTCTTAAAATCAGCTCATCGTCTTGGTCCAGTTCATTATCACTTAGCCATGCTTTTGCTTGAGGGAGGCGTTCAATATCGAATTCAGCAATGATCTGCGCGCGCTCGGTCCCGGCGCGTACCAGCCCGAGATCAGCACGAGCCCCCAGAGCTAGTTCAAGCGCGTCAAGAATCAGCGATTTACCGGCGCCTGTATCGCCAGTCACCGCGATACATCCACTGGTCAGTTCAAGGTCGACTGATGCAAGTGTCGCTAGGTTTTTAACATTCAGTTGTGAGAGCATTTGTTTATCTGTTGAAACTCGCGGATATGACCTTATACATGCGTTTTTGTTGAGAGTGTAGCTCACTCATGGGAGAAACAAGGAGGAGTTTGTGGCCGACGAAAAATTACCAGCGGATGAGGATGCAATGAAAGACACAGTGGAAGCGTCTGAAATCCGAGATGAAGAGCTTGATGACGACGCGATTCAAGGCAATGAGAACGAAGAGATTGACACAAGCGATGAACCAGCTGAGCTCGATGATGGTGATTCGGCTAGCTTGGAAACGCAAGTTGAAGAGCTCAAAGAAGCGTTGATCCGCTCCCAAGCAGATCTTCAAAATATTCGTCGCCGTGCCGAGCGCGACGTCGAAAATGCACACAAATACGCAGTTGAGAAATTTGTTAAGGATTTACTCGCAGTATTGGATTCAATGGATCGAGCACTTGAACTCGCCGAGACCACAAAAAGTTTTGATGTGTCGATGCTTGAGGGGACTCAAATGACGCATAAGCTTCTCTTGGATATAGCGGCGAAGCATGGAGTGGAGCTTATCAATCCGGTTGGAGAAGCATTTGATCCACAAGAGCACCAGGCAATGAGCATGGTGGAATCAGCGGATCACGATCCGAATACCGTGATGGCGGTTGTGCAGAGAGGCTACAAATTAGAAGGTCGAGTGATCCGAGCAGCGATGGTCATGGTGACCAAAGGTGCTTCGAACTAGTCACTTGAATGCGGATAAATAACCGCAATAAACGAGATAGTAAATCCGGGCATCCGGACATGGATGAATAGAGAGGAAAAACCATGGGTAAGATCATAGGAATCGATCTTGGTACAACAAATTCTTGCGTGGCTGTGCTGGAAGGCGGGAAGCCACGCGTCATCGAGAATGCTGAGGGTGATCGTACGACCCCTTCGATCATTGCTTATACCGATGACGAAACGCTGGTCGGACAGCCTGCCAAACGACAATCTGTAACTAACCCAGACAACACGTTATTTGCTGTCAAACGCCTGATCGGTCGCAAGTTCAGTGATGATGTGGTGCAGAAAGACATCAAAATGGTTCCCTACAAAATCGTAGGCGCAGATAACGGCGATGCATGGATTGATGTCAAGGGAGAGAAGCTTGCCCCTCCTCAAATCTCTGCCGAAGTCTTGAAAAAAATGAAAAAGACTGCCGAAGATTACCTTGGGGAAGAAGTAACAGAAGCCGTGATCACGGTTCCAGCGTATTTCAATGACAGTCAGCGTCAGGCCACGAAAGACGCGGGCAAGATTGCAGGTCTCGATGTTAAGCGAATCATCAATGAGCCGACAGCTGCCGCTCTTGCTTACGGAATGGACCAGGCCCGCGGCGACTCGGTGATTGCGGTCTATGATTTAGGCGGTGGTACCTTTGATATTTCGATCATTGAAATTGCTGAGGTTGATGGTGAACACCAGTTCGAGGTTTTGTCCACCAACGGCGACACATTCCTCGGCGGCGAGGATTTTGACTTGCGCGTGATCGATTACCTGGCAGAGTCATTCCAGAAAGATCAGGGTATGGATCTCAAGGGTGATCCACTGGCGATGCAACGTTTGAAAGAAGCCGCCGAGAAGGCGAAGATCGAGTTATCTTCTAGCCAGCAAACAGACGTTAATCTGCCCTACATCACAGCCGATGCGAGTGGCCCAAAGCATTTGAATCTGAAGTTGACACGAGCAAAGCTCGAGTCATTAGTTGAGGACCTAGTTGAGCGCACACTGGCGCCAGTGAAGCAAGCGCTTGAGGATGCAGGTCATTCAACCTCTGAAATCAACGATGTAATTCTTGTTGGTGGTCAAACACGGATGCCACTCGTTCAAGACAAGGTGAAGGCATTTTTTGACAAAGAACCGCGTCGTGATGTCAACCCAGATGAGGCTGTCGCGATGGGTGCGTCAATTCAAGGCGCGGTACTCGCTGGTGACGTTAAAGATGTATTGCTTCTCGATGTGACGCCTCTGTCTCTTGGTATCGAGACAATGGGTGGGATCATGACTGCATTGATCGAGAAGAACACTACCATCCCAACGAAGAAGACTCAGGTGTTTTCAACGGCTGAAGACAATCAGACCGCAGTGACGATTCATGTCTTACAGGGTGAGCGTAAACAGGCGGGTCAAAATAAGTCTTTAGGTCGATTCGATC
The DNA here is from genome assembly GCA_902541775.1 of uncultured Litorivicinus sp. Taxonomy (GTDB): domain Bacteria; phylum Pseudomonadota; class Gammaproteobacteria; order Pseudomonadales; family Litorivicinaceae; genus HIMB30. The sequence continues at coordinate 15,281 of CACBSE010000023.1, forward strand.
TCGCTGATATTCCACTGGCACCCCGTGGTATTCCACAGATTGAAGTTGCCTTCGATATCGATGCAAACGGTATTTTGAATGTGTCTGCTAAAGACAAGGCGACTGGTAAAGAACAGTCGATTGTGATCAAGGCGTCATCTGGTCTTTCGGATGAAGAAATCGATAAGATGGTGAAAGATGCTGAAGCGAATGCTGAAGCGGATAAAAAGTTTGAAGAAATGATCGGTGCTCGGAATACCGCCGACGGTATGATACACGCGACTAAGAAGTCAATGGCAGATGCCGGCGACAAGCTGACTGATGAAGAAAAAGTACCAGTTGAGGCGGCTATTTCTGAGCTTGAAGAAGCGTTGAAAGGTGATGATAAGGATGAAATTACTGCAAAGACGACAGCTTTGACTGAGGCTTCAGCGAAGATTGCAGAGAAGCTTTACGCAGCCGCAGACGCCGGTGCGAATGCGACTGATACAAGTGCAGATGCCGATTCTTCAAAACAAGATGATGATGTTGTCGATGCTGAGTTTGAAGAAGTGAAGGACGACGAAAAGAAGTGAGTTGCATGACTCAAGTCTCAGGGAAGGAGAACTGAGTGGCCAAGCGTGATTATTATGAGACTCTCGGGGTGTCGACAGGTTTTTCGGAAGGGGATCTTAAAAAGGCCTACCGACGCTTAGCGATGAAGTGTCACCCGGATCGTAATCCGGGCGATGCGGAGGCTGAAGCTAAATTTAAAGAACTGTCCGAAGCCTATGAGGTCCTATCAGACCCTGAAAAACGTGCCGCGTACGATCGATATGGTCACGAAGCATTCGAGGGTGGTATGGGAGGTCCTGGTGGTGGTTTCCATGAGGGTAGTGCAAGCTTTTCAGATATTTTTGGTGATGTCTTTGGTGATATCTTTGGCGGCGCGGCTTCGGGTAGAGGGCGATCATCCGCGCAGCGCGGCAGTGATCTTCGTTACACCCTTGATCTCGCCCTAGAAGAGGCCGTTTTTGGCGTTGAAAAGACGATTAGGGTGCCGCGACTGACTGAATGTGACACCTGTCAAGCTAGTGGTGCAAAACCGGGTTCGTCGCCCAAGACCTGTCAGACCTGTAATGGCCAGGGTCAGGTGCGTATGCAGCAGGGATTTTTTGCAATTCAGCAGACCTGCCCGCGGTGTCACGGACAAGGGAAAGTGGTGACAGATCCCTGTGGTGATTGTCGAGGCCAAGGACGCAAGGAAGAAACGAAGACATTGTCAGTGAAAATTCCTGCAGGAGTTGATACGGGCGATCGTGTTCGTTTGACTGGTGAGGGTGAAGCGGGTGTCAGTGGCGGCTCAGCGGGCGATCTCTATGTTCAAGTAAATGTCAAAGAACATCGCATCTTCACGCGGGATGGCAAAGATCTGTATTGTGAGGTCCCGATCTCATTCACAGACGCGGCACTTGGCGGCGAGCTCGAAGTTCCGACCCTTAATGGTCGAGTTAAGCTCAAAGTTCCAGACGGTACGCAAACCGGTAAGTTATTCCGGGTGCGTGCGAAGGGGGTGAAACCAGTGCGCGGTGGAGCGCAAGGCGACTTGCTTTGTCGGGTAATGGTCGAAACACCTGTGAATCTGACTTCGAAACAGCGTGAACTACTCGAAGAGCTCCACCAAACGCTGAATCATAAAACCCACGCACCAAAGCGCGAAGGTTGGTTTGATAGCGTCAAATCATTCTTTGATGAGATGAAGTTCTAATGACCAAAATCGTCATCACAGGAGCTTCTGGCCGCATGGGTCGCGCACTCATTGAGGCAACTCTTGAGACAGATGGTGCGATATTGTCTGGAGCGACCGTTCGCCCATCATCGACACTTGTGGGGGCGGATGCGGGCGAGTTTATCGGGCAGGGTCATCGTGGCGCCCCAATTCACAGCGGCCTTGATCTTTTTGATTCGTTGAGTCCTGTTGTCATCGACTTTACAGCGATTGAAGCAACGCTTAAGCATCTCCAGTGGTGTCGCGAAAATGATGCTCCATGTGTGATTGGAACGACTGGATTTTCGGAAGCACAGGAGACGGTGATTGCTGAGGCTGCTAAAGCAATTCCTGTTGTCTATGCGCCAAATTTCAGTGTTGGCGTCAATGTTGTTTTTGATTTGTTGGATCGTGCTTCACGTGTCTTTGGCGATTCAGTCGATATTGAAGTTCTCGAAGCGCATCATCGACAGAAAGTGGATGCTCCAAGTGGTACCGCATTAGCGATGGGTCGCGTGGTTGCGAATGCGCTCGCTCGTGATTTGAGCCAAGTCGCTGTTTTTGGTCGTGAGGGTCAGACGGGTACACGTCTTCGTGAGCAAATTGGATTTGCGACAGTGAGAGCTGG